>SFEV01000028.1 GCA_004557975.1 Lachnospiraceae bacterium | reverse complement strand
TCGCTTCGCTTTGGTTTTGTTTGTGTTCTGCTGTTTCCCTCAGCAGCGAGTCATATATTACCACTGCATTTTTGTTTTGTCAACAGCTTTTTTCAATTTATTTATCAGTTTTTTTGTTTCTCTTTTTCTGCCGGTTTTCTGCAAAAAGCCCTGCACCGGCAGCAGCTCCGTACGGCTCGGAACTGTGAAATCCGAAGAACCATACAGACTGCTGACAGGCAGGGCTTTTTCTTATCTTTGATCCATATTATTCTGATTCTATATTATTCTACGTGTCCTGCTCCGAATGTACGTACATTCATCGGATACACATTTTCTCTTCCGACAAACCCTGAGATATAGTCCACGTAATCAGCAGTCTCATCCTGCGGAACTACGCACATGATCACGCCCGCAAATCCACCGCCATGTACACGGCAAACACCTTTCCCAATGCGATTCAGGAACAGCTTCGTAAGCGCAAGAGTCAGTGTGATCTTCTGCTCTTTCGGATTCTGTACCGTATAGCAGTTCTGCAGCCACTCCCAGGAGGACTGACCGGATTCGCTGATTGTCTGCAGAAGAGCTGGTGCATCCCCTGTCCTGGCCGCCTCATAAGCCTTGTCTACACGTGCATTTTCCTCAAAGAAATGCATTGCACGCAGAATTGCCCTGTCATTGTCTATTTTTGATATATTTTTCAGAAGCGTCTCCATGTCTGTCTCGCACAGAAGCTTTGCGCCGCAGGCTTTTGCAGCCTCCTTCATTTCATTGGGCACACTGGAGTATTCCTCGCTGAGATCTGCATGCCCTTTTCCGGTGTTCACGATAACGAGATCATATCCGATCTGTGAAAAGGAAAACTCCACCTGTCTGCACAGATGATCATCATCCTTTGAGAAATCAAGCATGATCGCTCCGCCGACCGCACATGCCATCTGATCCATCAGCCCTGACGCCTTGTCCCAGTAATTGTTTTCTGCGTACTGCCCGATCCTCGCGTAATCGATGCAACGCATTTTCCCTTCATTAAAGAAGTAATTGGTGATTGCGCACACAAGCATCTCAAATGAAGCTGAGGAGCTGACACCTGCCGCACTGATCACCTGTGTAGATACGTAAGCGTTGAAACCACCCACTTTGAATCCGTTTTTCTTCGCTGCCACCATCATGCCGGCCACCAGTGAAACACTTCCCAGATTCTTCGGAACAGACTCCAGTGCAGACAGATCCACCACGATTGCCTTTCTGTAGCCTTCACTGATAATTTTAATTGTATCTGTGCCATTCGGGTACGCAGCGCCGATTGTATCCATGCTGATACTTCCGGCAAGAATTTTTCCTCCGTTGTGATCCGTGTGATTTCCAACAATCTCAGTTCTTCCAGGTGCTGTGAAAAATTCCATCTCATCAGACTGGAAATTTTCTTTATAATTCTTTGCCAGGGACTCATAGCGCTTCCGGCTTTCCTGACTCTCCCCATAAATTTTCTCAAGTGTTGCTGCTTCCGGCAGTCTCATATTACCCTCTCCTTTTCATAACACAGTGATGATATCGCTCTCCTGCGGCTTTTTATCCGCACCTGATATGATGCCAGTGTCATGCTGTCCATTCTTATTTTTCAAGATGAAAAAGCATGACTCCAAAACCTCAGTATTCTGATATCAGTTTATCATCATTTTTCGATAAAATCCTTAAACATCATGCGATAAAACTGGATTATATTGCGTTTTTCCAAAAAAATGTGGTATCATTAAAGACAAATACAGAATTATATTGCTCAGAAGCTCTTCATATAACGTTGCCAGCCCGGAAAGGCTGCTACCGGAAGAAAGGGGAAGTTTATGCAGATTGTTACAAACCAGTTTCAAAAAGAAATGAAGGAACACGGAAATTATCAGTTTCCTTTTCTTGTAAGTTACGAACGTCTGTCACGCTATGAGACGGGTTCTTTTCTGTGGCACTGGCACCCGGAAATTGAACTGACACTGATTACCCGCGGGAAAATGCTTTACCACTGTAATGACCGCACGTTTCAGCCTTCAGAAAATAATCTTCTCTTCTGTAATGCAAATGCCCTTCACACAGGTGAAATGATTGATAATCAGGATTGTGAATACACCTCCGTCACCTTTGATCCCAGACTGATTTACGGATACGACGGCAGTCTCATACATCAGAAATATGTGCAGCCTGTTCTGCAGAATTCTGCGCTGCCCGGTCTTCTTCTGGACGGCTCCCGTCCATGGCACGCAGATGCATCGGATCTGGTTCATACGATGATCCGGCTTTCTGAGGAACAGCCTGCACTGTATGAGCTGGAAATTCCATCCATTCTTCTCAGACTTTGGAAAACACTTTTTCAGAACGGTGCAGCCATGGACGGAGTATCTGCCGCAGAACGGCTGAATCACGAACGCATCCGCAAAATTCTGGAGTATATTGCTCTCCACTATGATTCTAAAATCTATCTGGAGGATGTCGCTTCCCATATCGGCCTGTGCAAGAGCGAATGCTGCAGGCTGTTCAGGCGATACACGAAGGTTTCTCTGTTTGAATTTCTGCTGGAATACCGGATTGAGAAGAGCCTTGATTTCCTGGCTGACCCGGACTGCAGTATCACAGAAGCGGCATCGGGAGTCGGATTTAACGATTCCAATTATTATTCCAGAGTCTTCTGCAAAATCAAGGGATGCTCACCCAGGCAGTATCGCAGAAGAATCCTGGAGCATCCCGTTGTTGATACATAGTCAGGCGAATATTCGCAATCCGCTTCGCTACCAGCTCAGAATACAGAGCATCCTCGGCCAGCCTGAAATAACGGTCGTCCACCACGGTACTGCGCTTTCCCTGGGCAGTTCTCTTCTGTTTTCTGAGATACATATTTTTGATAATTCCGATCAGCAGCTCGGGATCACAGCTTTTCAATGCTTCCCGGTATTTCTGTTCGCGCTGCTTCTCATCGTTGATCCAGGCAGCCTCCACATCCGGTATCTTTTCTATAATATCCCATGCTTCCGGCTCACTGATCACCTTACGCATCTCATTTTTCCTGCCATCCACCGGAACGTACAGTCTCGACCCCATACTGTCCTGTGTAACCATAGCATAATACAGCCTGCTTCGGTCCACATTCGGCATATCCAGATGGCAGATATCCTGAATCCTGCAAATTCCACTGTTTGCTTTCACAACGTAGTCACCAATTTGATACACAGCAATCACTCCTTCCGAAACATTTATAATTATACCAGCCTTATTTTTCCTTCGTAAGAATTTTTTTCGTTCCGGAAAAAAGTTCGGCACTTTACCCCGTAATTTCCTGCAGGATTCTGTGCAATATTACTACGCTGTTCTGCGCAACAGCTGTCTGTACGTCCCCGCAATAATTATCACAGAAGCGATCAGCGTCAGCAGATCAGAGACAGGCATGGAATACAGTACACCGTCAAGTCCAAAATAAACCGGAAGCAGGAGTGCAAAACCGACGCCGAACACAATCTCCCTGAGCATGGACAGCGCAGTGGAAGCCACCGCTTTTCCCATTGCCTGCAGGAAAATAAAAGCTGCTTTGTTGATACATGCAAAAATAATCATGCAGAGATAAATACGGAATGCGCGGACCGCAAAATCCGTATAGTAAACACTTTCGTTGGCTGCGCCAAAGATCGCTATCAGCTGACGCGGAAAAACTTCCACAATAATCAGAGCCACCGCACCGACGCAGGCCTCTGAAATGAGCAGCTTCGTGAAGAGCTTTTTCACACGCTCTTTCAGGTTCGCACCCATATTGTAACCCACAATCGGAATGCAGCCTGCTGCCATACCGACGACAATAGAAATAACAATCTGGAAAAATTTCATTACAATTCCCACGACCGCCATGGGAATCTGGGTATACTGCTCCTGTCCGAAAACAGCATCCAGCGCGCTGTATTTGCGGATCATATTGTTGATCGCAGCCATCGCCGCCACGAGAGAAATCTGTGAGAGAAAGCTGCAGATACCGAGTACAAGTGTCCGTCTCACAATCCCTGCCTCAAGACGGAAATCATGTGTTTCCAGATTTATTGTTTTCATATGCATCAGATACCATACGGCAAGAACAGCCGTTACGATCTGTCCGATTACTGTGGCAACGGCTGCGCCCATCATGCCCCACCGGAAAATAAAGATCATGATCGGGTCGAGAATAATGTTGGTTACCGCCCCGGCCAGCGTGGATATCATGGCAAATTTGGGGTTTCCGTCCGCACGGATCACAGGGTTCATCGCCTGGCCGAACATATAGAACGGAATGCCCAGGGAGATCCAGAAAAAGTATTCGCTCGAATGATGAAACGTCTCTTCATTCACCGTTCCTCCAAACATGGCAATCAGCTGATCACTGAAAATAAGATAGCAGGCGCTCAGCACTACGCTGGTAACAACGGCCAGCAGCACAGAATTGCCGACACTGCGCTTCGCATTCTCTTCTTCATTTCTTCCAAGGCTTAGACTTACAAAGGCACAGCATCCGTCTCCGATCATAACGGCAATCGCCAGTGCAATTACCGTGAGCGGAAAGACGACGGTGTTGGCTGCGTTTCCGTAGGAGCCAAGATACGTTGCGTTTGCTATGAAAATCTGGTCAACGATATTGTAGAGCGCACCTACCAGAAGAGAGATAATACAGGGTACTGCGTATTTTCTCATCAGTGCTCCGATATTTCCCGTAGCAAGATACGATTGATTGTTCTGTTCCATTTTTTTTACCTCCTGAACTGTTCTGTCGCGTAAATAAAAGATTTTTGTGCAGAAAAAAAGCGCAGGTCCGGGATCTGGACTTACGCTTTCGCTACACGATGTCTGTATTATAACTTTTATGCTGTAAAAAATCAAAGGGCGTTCTGCCGAATTCATTTCCGCTTTTTTAAAAAAACAGGGAAGAATTGTACGATTGTTTATTTTGCAGCGGCACCTGCCACACGGCGGCACAACACCTGCTTATTCGCTGTTTCCTCCGCATCATGACGTTTTTTCAGCTTATTGTAGCAGTAGAAAAATGCAGGAATCAGGAATGTATCCGCAAAAATCCATGCCATCACGTGTGCCATACAGATGGCGGTAAATCCGATCCGGCTCACCAGCACCGTTCCGGCAAGGCCTCTTGCACACATTTCCAGCACACCGGAGGTGACAGCAAATACGGAAAAGCCCATGCCCTGGATGGAGAATCGCACCACATTTACGAGAGTCAGCAGGCAATACCCGGAAGAAGCAGTCAGAAGGAACTGATATGCGTACCCGATTACCTGCTCATCTGCCTCGTCAAGGAACAGCATCGGAAGCTGTTTTCCAAACAGCGCCACAACACCAAAGAGCACGGCAGATGCTGCAAAGCCGCACAGTGACGCTGCAATGACACCGCTCTTAATACGCTCCAGCTTTCCCGCACCCATATTCTGTCCGCTGTACGGAGCCATTGTCGCGCCGAGAGATTCCACCGGGCATGTGATAAACATACTGATCTTCTGCGCTGCTGTGACACCTGCCACGGCGCTGGAACCGAAGCTGTTGATGGCAGACTGAATGATGAGGGAGCCGATCGCCGTCACAGAATACTGCAGGCCCATGGGGATCCCCATGTAGCAGAGCTTATACATGTAACTGCTGCGTGGTCTCAGCTCTTCCCTGGACATTTTCAGAATTTCAAATTTTTCCCTCACGTACCACAGACAGATGACACCGGAAACTCCCTGGGAGATCACAGTCGCCAGTGCCGGTCCTTCCACTCCCATGCGAAATACAACGATAAATACCAGGTCCAGAACAATATTGATTCCGGAGGACACGGCAAGAAAGATCACCGGAGTCCTGCTGTCGCCGAGGGAACGGATAATTGCGGCAAGTACATTGTACAGGATCGTACACGGAATACCGGCAAAAATAATAACAATATACACATATGCGTAATCAAATATATTGGACGGCGTATTTAATGCCACAAGAATCAGACGGCACAGTGCCACCACGACAATCGTCAGCACAGCAGAAAAAGCGATGCAAAGCCACATGCAGTTTGCCACGTATCTGCGAAGCTCAGACTCCTCCCCTGCACCGAATTTCTGTGCCACCGGAATTGCAAATCCGCTGCAAAGACCGGTACAGAACCCAATCACCATAAAATTCAGAGGGCCAGTGGCTCCCACTCCGGCCAGCTGCTCCACACCGAGAAATTTTCCTACTATAACCGTATCCACCATGCTGTAAAACTGCTGAAAAAGCATACCGAGAAACATCGGTATCGCAAAACCGATAATCAGACGCAGCGGTCTTCCCTCTGTCAGATTCTTTGTCATGAATCGAGCCTCCCCTGTTGTATTTCCCCTTCGGATCATTTATTAGCTTCTGTAATATTAATGATATTTCAGGATTGTTTCTATAACAAAACGGCTGTATACTATAACAAAACCGACATCAAAGGAATGATACGATTTATGAAACCAGCCTTCACCCCTGTAGTCATTGCAGTCAACGGACAGGAGATCAAACAGCATGGCACTTCTGAATTTCCATGTGCCTTTTACAGTGTTTTTCACGGCAGCCAGGTTCCGTGGCACTGGCACGATGAATTTGAATGCGCTGTCGTACATCATGGAAGCATCTGTTACAATACACCCCAGGGACGCATTGTCCTGAATGCCGGCGACGGCATTTTCCTGAACTCCGGGACGCTGCACGGTACGGATATCTCCGTTGAAAACACGTGTCAGAAAAGTGACCTTGTATTCCATGGACGGCTCATCTACGGCACAGAGGACAGCGTCTTCTATAAAAAATACATCAGGCGGCTTCTGGAGCCGGATGCACCGCAGATGCTGGTACTGCGAAAAAATGCTGCCTGGCACGGAGAACTTCTGGAGAAAATAAAAAAAGCCGCCCGGCTTTGTCAGAACAAGCCGGAGGGCTATGAATTCTCTGTCAGGAGTCTTCTTTCAGAGCTTCTGTTCGATCTGTACTGCTACAGCGAAGCGCCGTCCAATGAATCGTGTCCGCCAAATTCTTCAGAACACGAACGGATCAAACAGATGCTTCTGTACCTCCAGGAAAATTATGCGCACCCGGTCACAGTGGCAGAGCTTGCGGCTCATGCCAGCATCTGCGAGCGTGAGTGTCTGCGCTGTTTCAAAAATATGCTGCAGCTCTCTCCGATTCAGTATCTGATCCGCTACCGCATTGCCCGCGCCTGTGCGCTGCTGCGGGAGGGCGATATGTCTGTTCTCGAAATCAGCAGCCGCTGCGGCTTTGAGAGTCCCAGCTACTTCACGAAAACCTTCCGCAAAGTAACAGGCTGTACGCCCACGGAATACAGGAGCAATTCCCGCAGACAATGATACTGTTCCCCAGCATTCCTGCAAACAGACCGCAGTGAAAACGGACTGAGAAATTACAGCCTCAGGTCTCTTGCCCAGGGGGAGTTTGCCACTCCGCCTTCCCCAGTCTCCCGCAGAGACACATGCATGGTCTCTCCGATTTCCTTCATGGCATCGATCACCTGATCCGGAGGAATCCGGCTGGTGATGCCTGCCAGAGCCATGTCTGCACATGCCAGGGCGTTCACGGCGCCTGCCACATTTCGTTTGACACATGGTATTTCCACGAGTCCGGCTACGGGATCGCAGACCAGACCCAGGAGATTTTTCAGCGCCATGCCGGCCGCGTGTATGATCTGTTCAGAGGTGCCTCCCCCGAGGTGGACGAGAGCACCGGAAGCCATGGCCGAAGCCGATCCAACTTCTGCCTGACATCCTCCTGCAGCGCCTGCAATAAACGCGCGCTCCGCAATGACCTGGCCGATTCCGGCTGCCACATACAGACTTTCCACCGCCATTTCATCCGAGATCCGCCCATCCTGATACAGAGCAATCAGAACTGCCGGAAGCACACCGCATGCACCGGCCGTCGGCGCCGCCACAATCCTCTTCATACAGGCATTGGACTCTCCCATCTGAAGCGCCGTCTGAATGACCCTGGCTACAAAGTCGCCGCAGAGCGTATTGCCCTGTCTTCTGTATTCCTCCATCTGTTGTCCCATGCCTCCCACAAGACCGCTTCCGGAACGCAGTGTTCCGTCATAAGCCGCCCCGGCATCCAGCATGGCGCTCCACATATTGTGCATCATGTGGATGGATTCCTCCTCAGAAACCGTACGCTCCTGCATATCATCCAGAAGGACCGCCCGCCAGAACGGCACCTGCTGTTTCCCGGCAGCCTCCGTAATTTCCTGCAGTGACCGATACGCCATTAAACATCCCCGCCTTTCAGATACGTTACCTTCAGCAGTCCAGGTACCATTTTCATTTCCTGTATTATTTTCTCCGGAATTTCCTGATCTGATTCAATCACCGTAACAGCATTTCCGCCGCGTTTATCGCGGTACAGGTTCATCGTCGCAATGTTTACGGAATTCTGCGCCAGAAGTGTGGTCACACCGGCTACAAATCCGGGTTGATCCACATTATTCAGAATCAGCGTCGGCTTGTCCCCTGAGCAGCTCACATCGATTCCGTCCAGCCTGCTGATCCGGATGCGGCCTCCTCCGACAGAAGCGGCCTCCATCTCAAGCACCTTGCCGCTCTCTCCTTTGATTTTCAGATACGCCGTATTAGGATGCGCTCCCGATATCTGCATCTCACAAATTTCAAATTTCATCTGCTCTCTGCGGGCAATTTCAAAGCTCTCCGGGATCCGCATATCATCCGGGCGCATGCCGAGCAGCCCGGCAACAAGAGCGCGATCCGTCCCATGGCCTTTTCCTGTAGCTGCAAAGGACCCGTGCAGGCCGATCTTCGCCTCCGCCACACGTTCTCCCAGCAGCGCGGCCGCCGTGCAGCCGATGCGTCCAGCTCCCGCCGTGTGGGAACTGGACGGTCCCACCATCACAGGACCTAAAATATCAAAAATATACATATTTCCTCCTGAAGCAGCTCTACACATCTACTACGCGGTAATCATGATGTACGTGCGGAAGAAATTTCTCCAGAACATCCTCCGTGCGCAGCTTCAGACTGGATGTATTGACGCACGGATGACAGCCCAGATACTCTGACCGTGCCACATCCCGGTCGATCAGAAGCTGCACATGATTTTCCGTATCGTTCATCAGCCCCATAACGCTTACGGAACCCGGAAGAATATTCAGATACTCCTCCATATAACTCTCATTCGCAAAGGAAAGCCGCGGGGAATGAATCTGCCGCGACACCTCTTTCGTCACAAATTTTTTATTGCCCTGCATCATCAGCAGATAAAACTGCGTCTTCTGCGGATTGCACAGGAACAGATTCTTGCAGATATGGATGTCAAGAGTCTCATCCACCTCCTGACACTGCGATATCGTCATCATCGCATGATGATCCACGCGCTCATACGGGATCTCCAGCCGGTCAAGCAGGTCATATACGGCTACCTCCCTGGGAAGCCTGTCGCTGCAGTCCTTTGGCCGCTCGTGATAAATGTCCATAATGCCTCCTTTCCCGTCCCTTACTTCCTTATTTCCTATTTTCCTGTATTCCAGTTGACCGTATTTCCGATCTCCCCCAGCAGGCTTGTTTTCATCACTTTACGCACCTGTTCCCGGTCGCTGTACTGCCCCAGCGCCCACATCAGCTTTGTGACAGCTGCCTCGGTAGTCATATTTCCAGTCTCAATCACACCGCAGTCCAGTACCTGACGTCCAACCTCATACACAGAAAAATCACTGCCTTCATACAGGCACTGACTGCCGACCGCCACTGTCATACCATCCGCAACGGCCCGCCCGATCGCCTCTGTCAGATTACGCTTCCAGAACGGCAGACCTCCGATACCAAATGCCTCCACGTAGACGCCACGGATTCCCATTGCTTTCAGATGATCAAAAATGTCCGGTGATATACCAGGGAACAGCTTTAATAAAAAAATGTCTGTACAAAATCTGTTCTGCAGAATACAGGAACCGCCCCGGTGCGGCGAAATTGCAGGATTCACCACCAGACCGCTGCTGTTGATTCTCGCCGCATACGGATAATCTATACTTTCAAAAGCGTCAAAGCTTCTCGTCCTCACCTTGCTGGCACGTGTCCCCATAATGATCTTGCGGTTAAATGCCACATAGACTCCGGGACAGCCGCTGGCCGCCATATGAAGCGCCGCACGGCAGTTTTCCGTCGCATCCGCGATAGGATTTTCAATCGACACCTGGCTTCCTGTCAGAACCACCGGTATCTCGATCTGCTGAAGCGCGAAGGACAGAGCACTGGCCGTATACGCGAGCGTATCTGTCCCATGGATAATCACAATTCCGTCATATCTGCTGCGCCGGTCATACACACACTGTGCGATCTGGGACCATTCCTCCGGCTGCATATTGGAGCTGTCCAGCATAAACAGCTCCTCCTGATCCACCTGAAATCCACCTGTCAGCCCTGAAATCCTGTCCAGAATGTCATGACCGTGCAGACCAGGAGAAAGTCCGTTGTCACTGTGCGATGACGCCAGAGTACCGCCGGTACTGATCATTAAAATTCTTTTCACTGACTCCTCCTGTCAAACGCTCATCACCCGCGGACCGGCACAATCTCCAGCCAGTATCCGTCCGGATCCTGAATAAAGTAGATCCCCATGGCTTCATTTTCAAAACAGATACAGCCCATCTCGCTGTGCAGTTTATGAGCCGATTCAAAATCATCGGTCTCAAATGCAAGATGAAATTCCTCATCTCCCAGATTGTACGGCTCTGTCCTGTCACGAAGCCACGTCAGCTCCAGCAGAAAATCTGTCGTATCATTTCCCATATATACAATAATAAAAGAACCGTCCGCAGCCTCCTTGCGGCTGACTTCCTTCAGGCCAAGGGCTTTCTCATAGAATTCCATGGAACGTTTTAAGTCAAGTACATTATAGTTTTCATGATACATTCTGAATTTCATGTTCTTCCTCCTCTTTATATGACAAAATACTCCGATAAATATATTGCACTGTCTGGCCAAACATCAGTCTTCTGCGACCGAAACACTCTGTCCGTCTCTCACCAGCCGGTGCAGCGTCGTCCCTTCCGGCACAGAATTTTCCCGCAGATACCGGTCAATCACATCGAAGCTGTCCCAGAAATGCATCGGAAATACATCCCGGATACGGACCTTTTTCAGGAGATAGTTCATCCCGCACGCGTAAGCACTCTCCTGACGCGGATCAAGGGGTGTAAACGCAAGATCGATGTTCTGATTCTCCAGATACTGAATTTCTTTCTGATAATCAGAGGTCATCTTCCTGTTCCATGCTTCTGATTCACCGGGCCAGGACCACCAGTGCAGATCCCCGGCATGATATACTGTCTTTCCCATATATCTCACCACAAAGGCACAGCCGCAGTCCGTCGACTGGAGCGTGTGGACGGATATGTCGTTTCCTGACCCGTCCCGGAGTACAGTGTCCGTCCTGACCGGAAGAAACAGTACTTCAGGGATCGGAACTGTCACTGTACCCTTCTCTGCCGCCTCTGTATCATCCGGGATTTGTACTTCCCCGCATTCATTCTCCATACCACACACGCGCCCATACTGTGCCTGCGACAGACGGATTCCCCGCGGGTCTCTTTGCAGCTTCCTGTATGCACGGCGGACCTGGTTGGAAAATACATACGTCACGGACGGATATTCCATGGCCAGCGCAAAAACGGCCGGATTAAAATGATCCCCGTGGCTGTGGCTGCAGAAGACGAAAATGTGTTTTGTCCTGTCAAGCTCCGGGATATTTCCTTTATAGTAGTCGAACAGCCAGAAGCAGTGCTCCCACTCCACCAGGAATCCACTGTGGTTCAGATACGTTACTTTCATGCGCTCTCCTTCCCCCGGTCAGATCACATAATCATTTGCTTTTGCGTTCTGCCACTCAACGAGATCCTCCAGCGTAATATTGTCCACCACATCATTGATCGCATCGTTCAGCTTTGTCCAGATAATTCTCGTCACACAGTCGTTCTCCCGGTCGCACATTCCCTTTTCCATCTCCACACAATCCACAGGAGCAAGGCTTCCTTCTGTCAGTCTCAGAATCATCCCCACTGTGTAATCCTTCGGTCTGTTTTTCAGTATGTAGCCTCCCTGTGGGCCACGGATACTGCGTACATAGCCTGCCTTATTCAGAATGGAGATAATCTGTTCCAGATATTTTTCCGAAATCTCCTGCCTCCGTGCGGCATCCTTCAGCCGTATCGGCGCACCTGAATCATTCATTGCCAGATCAAGCATCAGCCGTACGGCGTATCTTCCTTTCGTTGAAATTTTCATATTCATTCTCCTTTACCCGTACAGAACTGTCCTCCAGTTCAGTATTTCCAGAATTCCGGAATTTAACCCGGTTTATGTCCTGATTATATCGTTACTTCCAGATTATGTAAAGCGAACGTTTCACTGTTCCAGCACAACGGGAACCATCTGATCCAGCACAATATCGTCCGGCTGAATCAGGCAGTCGTAAGCAAGAATATGAACTCCTGCCTGCTGTGCTTTTACGAGAGTCTCCCCGAAGGCCCTGTGGGTCTGCCAGTTCGGTTCCATCCGATAGACACCCTTCATCTGAATCACAAAAATCAGATACGCCTGGTACCCGCACGCCAGACATTCACACAGCTCTGTCAGATGTCTGATTCCGCGCTCCGTGGGGGCATCGGGGAACCGGACAACTCCGCCCTGCTCCAGTGTCACTCCCTTTACCTCCAGAAACGCCTTTTTCCCGTTCTCATACTCGGCATACAGGTCAAATCTGGATCTTCCGAACGTTACCTCCCTCTTCAGCAGAGATAAATCTTTCAGAAGCGTTCCTTTCCGAAGCCATTCCTCCACTGCCCCATTGACCACCTGAGAATCAATATTGACCAGATTATTTCCTTTCCGGACTGCAATCACATCAAATCCTGTCTTTCTTTTTTTCTGATCTGCTCTCTGTAAATAAACCTCTGTGCCAGGAATCAGCAGCTCCCGGCAGCGGCCTGTATTTTTTACGTGGCAGATTTCTGTCCTTCCGTCGATTTCCACCTCTGCGATAAAGCGGTTGGGACGCCTCAGAAAGATTCCCTGACAAACGTTATGGTAATGCATTTTTCTTCTCTCCTGTACAGATTCTGACAAAACAAAGGCGGGCAGTTCCACTGCTTACGGCGCGGTGAATTGCCCGTTTTATCCGCCAAAACACTGCCTCTTTTCAGATCCAGCCATAATCTCCTCCTGTCACTGCAAGGCTCAGAAGCGTATCCATCTTCTCCACGTCATCTCCCTCAATTACCTGAAGCAAAACGGCAGCCTCCCTCACCTCCGGCATTTCCTCATCCGGTCCTATCTCAAGATCTGCCTCCTCCCCGCAATACGGGCATATCATCCATGGTCCGGTCTGCACAGACAAAAAGCGCGTCCCGCAGTCCTCACACTCATAAAATCCACATCTTTCCGTTCCATCCGGTACAAAATACATAGCTCTGGTCTCCTTTTGTTATTAACGCTTATTATACCACCGCAATTTACATCTTGCAAATCCTGCATCTGATATATATAATAAAACTGTTTGTGCGACATAGTAAAAGGAGATTAAAACCATGAGATTTGTGTACCCTGCTATTTTCCGGAAGACTAAAGAGAATACGTTCCACGGCTTTTTCCCGGATCTGGAATGCTGCTATGGAAAGGGCGATACGCTGGAGGAAGCCGTCGATGACGCAAATGAAGCCGCCGTCAACTGGATCACCGTCGAGCTGGAAGAGGAAGGCCATCTCCCGCCTGTTTCTGATGTGGCTGACCTGGAGCTTGAAGAGTGCGATGTGGTCAGAAATATCGCAGTGACAATCCGGCTTACGGACGGATATGATGAATAGCTGTGAAGCGTGAAAACGTAAATGCAACAACGGACAAAGCCGCCGGAAATGGTATTTCCATCTTCGGCGGCTTTGTCCGCTTTTTACATGAAAGAAAAACTATGGCAATTACACTTCATACAGAGCAGTCATCTCTCCATCTTTGTAAATTCCCCAGCTCTTTCCATTGGAATAGAAGCAGCAGAAATCTTTCTCATCGACTCTCGGTGCAAAAGTCACACTCTCTTTTGTGAGATCACACTGATATCCTGACAGTGCCACCAGCAGTCCCCATGCAGCCATGGAGCGTGCATAGTGATTTCCACATTCGATCTCGTTGTACGGACTTCTGCGCTTTCCGTCGTACCGTCTGCGGATTCCGTGAACGATATCCATCGCCTCATCCACGTAGCCCTCATAGATCAGATGCGTAGCCACCTGATACTCGATACCGGTCCAGACCTCATCACTGTACACAAAGGGCTGCTCCAGGAAATTGTTTTTATAAATTTCATAGACGGCACTCTTTACGTGCTCCTGCGGGAGAACGTAACCCAGTCCGTACACATGGGCCAGTTCCTGTCCGAGAAGCTGGTCTGCCAGACATCCCGTACCGTACTGATATTTATACTTGTCGATATCCTCATCCATTCTCTGCTCGTAATAAGATCCATTGAAGAGAAGCTGATCCATCTTCGCACTGCCCTTCTCAAGCCCCTGCTTCCAGAGCTCTACCCGCTCTGCGTCACCGAGGTACGCTGCCATCTCAGAAGCTGCAGCAAGTGCCGCAAAAAAGATGGAGTTGGTCAGAGAATTTGTTCCGTAAAATTCGATGTCATACGTATTGTGCTGCTGCGCCTCCAGGACGAAATCTCCGTCCTGATCCCAGGTCCGGATGGAAAACTCCATGGCAGTAACCACCTTTTCCCAGACCTCCTTCAGGAATGCGTCATCCCCTGAAAGCTTCCATTCCCGGTAAACACGCAGGATACAGCCGAGCTGTCCGTCCGTAGCCGGAAGCATATCCCACTTTGCGCCGTCCAGCAGTCTTTTTGCACGGAAAGCCATATTTCATTCTTCGTCTGTCTCCTCAAGGAACTCTGTGCGGCGAGCGGAGCGCTCCAGAGCCGGGAACAGAAATGCCAGTGCCTGTGCGTAATTCCATACGTGTGTACACGTACCTGCACAGCTTCCTGCATGTTCGAAGCATCCCTCCCATGCAAAGAAGCGACCGTCAGCAATTCTGAAGCACGTATTGGATCGCATAACCGTGATGGCTGAGACAAGAGATTCGATCACATCCGCATCCAGCGTTGTACTGTACAGTGCATCTGCGAACCTGCGGCTCGTACCCTCCAGCATTTCAATATTTGAAATAAAGTATTCTGCCGCCTCCTGTGCGTCCTTCCACTGGGTGCTGTAATAATTCTGCCAGATTCTGTCGTAGAGACTCTTCTCAGACGGTCTGCAATGACCGTCCGGCCACCAGCCGTAGCGGTTCGGGAAATGCCATGTAAAGTAGAACAGGAACTCCTTTGACTCACCGGGCTTCAGCGTCTCCTTTGCACTGATGGAACCGACTCTTCTCGGTGCTATGGAAGCTGCAATGTTGGATCCTACTGCCTGGGATGAAACGTCCTCGTGAAGCTCCCCGTCCTCACGGAAATCCTGCCAGAACTCTTCTGCACCGTCCCACCAGCCTCCATCCTGCCAGTATGGCTTGCATGTGGCGCTGCCGTTCGTGGTCATCAGCGCAAGGCTGCCGTAATTGACCGCCCCGTGATCCATATCAGGATTGTCATATACGATTCCTGTCACTCCTTCTGCTTCCACTTTCGTATTGCGCGGTGTTCCCTCCTGATACAGACGGTCATAGCCGTCGTAGGATTCAAAACCGGTAAAATTGTACATGGTTCCGCAGACAGCCACCTCGGCCTCCTTTTCAGAGCGGTTTGTGACTGTATATTTCATGCGGAAGCCCGGTATACCGGAATTCCTCTCATCCAGCGGAATGAACGGAGTGAATGCTTCCAGCTCAATATCCAGCGGAAGATTCGACTTTTTAAACTGATAACGGAAAAACGGATAATTCGTCTCCATCGTACAGGACTCCATCCTTGGCAGCCCGTACAGATAACCGGACGGATATCCCAGCGCTTTCTCATTGATGCAGCGGGGCTGAACCTCCAGCACGGAGGCTTTTGCAGCCTCTCCCTCTGTCCTGCTCCATATGGAAAAGAATGTGTACGGAATCTTCAGGCCCTTGTCCGGATGATTCATCATCTCGAATGTCCTGATTTCCTACTGAGAGGTACTGTCCTGCGAATTCAGCCTGTGAAATCCATGCAGCCAGATCCTTATTATTATTCTGGCAATCCTGATGGCTGTAGTCATCACACATTTTCAGACGAAACATATCGTCACGCTGCGCCACGTCATGAACCGTGTCAAGGAAGGGGATTTCTCCATCCGTTATGAGCCGAAGACGAAGGATGAGATCGCGGAACTGGGGATCACCTTCAATTCCCTGCTGGACAGAATACAGGAGCTGATGCTTCAGCAGAAAAACAACCAGAAAGCAAAGCGCAAAATGGAGCTCCAGATGATCCAGGAGCAGATCAAACCTCATTTCCTCTACAATGTCCTGGAGATGATCAACAGCATGATCCGCTGCAGCATGACTCAGAATGCGCTTTCCGCCGTGGAAAGTCTGGCCAGCTTTTACCGCATATCCTTAAGCCGTGGCTCTGATATCATCTCCGTAGACAGAGAGATTCAGGTGACGGAGAATTATCTGAGCCTGCAGAAAATGCGGTACATTGAATTCATGGATTATATTCTGGCGTTCAGTCCCCGCATCCGCAACTATATTATCCCGAAACTGACGCTGCAGCCTCTGATTGAAAATTCCATCTACCACGGCATCAAGGAAAAGGGAGACAAGGGAATTGTCTGTGTCAGCGGATATATCGAGGATGGCCGTGTTTTCCTGGAAGTATTTGATACGGGAACAGGCATACCGCCCGAAAAGCTTGAGGAACTGCGGCAGATGGTGGATTCCAATGTCTCGGAACCGGAAAACCACTTCGGACTTGTCAGTGTCATCAGGCGTCTGAATATTCACTATAACGATCAGGCGTCCCTTAAAATCGAAAGTAAATACGGAGAATATACGTGCGTCACTATTTCCTTCCCGGCGAAGGAATACGACACAAACCGATGAGGCAATATATGCTCAAGTGCCCGATCTGCCGCGGATCAGGTGCTGAAGGTTCACATATCATTTTATGAAAGGAGCTGTCATGTTAAACGTTTTTTTAGTCGATGATGAATATTATGAACGACTGTCCCTTAAGAACTCCATTCCCTGGAGCGAGCTCGGAATGCAGATCTCAGGCGAAGCCAACAACGGAGAAACCGCACTGGAAATGATGCTGGAAAATCCGCCTGATATTGCCGTTGTCGATATCAACATGCCAAAGAAAAACGGCCTTGAACTGATTGAACAGCTGACTTCCCATCAGATCAGATGCCAGTATATCATTCTGACCGGATACGATGAATTCAGGTATGCCCAGCAGGCCATCCGTCTGAATGTTTCGGAATACATTCTGAAGCCGATCAACTACCCGAACCTCATCGCTTCCCTGACGGTGCTTCGCAGGAAAATCGAGGAACAGAAAGAATTCGTCACCAGGATGGTCTCTCTGTCCTCGGAAAATGAGCGGCTTCACCTGGAGCGATACTACAATGACCTGGTCAACTGCAACTTCAGTATCCAGAATATGGAGCAGTACGACAAAAAACTGGCTCAGGAGCTGTTCATCACCTACGACAGTTATCAGGTGGCCGTTTTTGAGAGTCTGGAAAAGGTGTCCCTTGAGAACCTGTATAAGCTTCAGGAAAAATACTCTTCCATCTACGACAGAACAACCTTTGTCGTCTGCCTGGACAATAAGCGGCGGCTGTTCTTTATCCTGAATGGAAGCTGCAGCGAATCAGATCCGAGGCTGATCGAAGAACTGATACGGCTCGCCGATCAGGAGGGAATCTCCTGCGGGGCCGGCATCGGAAATACGTGCAGTCAGCTTGAGAAAATCTTTCTCTCCTACAATGAGGCGTGTATTGCCCTGCAGAACTGTCCGGTGCGCAACCAGTCCATCGTCCGCTACCGGGAAATACGCACTGTCCCTGACATTTATCTCGATTCAAAAAAGAAGAATATTCTGAGAGCCATGATCATTGCCAAGGAGACAGCGAAGCTCTCTTCTTTTCTGACAGACCTGTATACAGACCTGGAGCAGCAGCAGCCTGCATGGGATACGATCACACTGTACACGCTGGAGCTGATCAGCCTGCTCACAGAATGCCTCAGCAGCCAGATGGCAGCCTCCATTTCTCTGCTGAATTCAGAAGGAAGCATTCTCGATACGCTGAACAGCAAAAAAGATGTGCCGGCACTTCGTGACTGGCTGATTGAGATTTACACAACGTCCATCCGGACCGTCACGGAAAAAGAAGATTATTCGGATATCACACGATGCGTGGAGTCCTATATTCTGGAGCATTATGCAGACTCGGAACTCTCCATATCTGCGATTTCAAAGGATCTTTTTCTGAACTACAGCTACCTCTGCCACTGCTTCAAGCGGGACAAGCAAATGACCATCAATGACTATATCAGTCAGCTGCGGATCAGCAAATCCATCGAGCTGTTTCAGAGCGGTGTCGAAAATATCAGTTTTGTGTCGGAAAAGACGGGATTCTCCAGCGCCAGCTACTTCAGTAAGCAGTTCAAGAAGGCGACGGGACTCTCTCCTACCGAGTATATGAAAACTTTGGGGAAGGAAGCTGACAATTCCCCACAATAATACCAGCTCAGCGATAATGATACATTTACTTTTCCTGTGTATCTGCGGTATCGTATGGTCAGGCGGATTCTGTCAATCCGCTTTGTTACCTGCTCATAACCGAATCACTTTTCGGTAATAAAAGAAAGAAGGGATACCATGGAATACACAGGAAAATACACTTCTCAGATCTCCTTCCCTCTCGGAGGCATCGGCACAGGCTGCATCGGGCTGGGAGGAAACGGCGGTCTCGTTGATATCGAAATCAAAAACCGGCCCAACAAAAATTCCACTGCCGAATTTACCCATTTTGCAATTAAAGCTGAAGATGAAGACGGCGTCATCGATGCCCGCATCCTGCAGGGCGACCTGGAAAAGGACTTTATCGGGTGTACGGAGCGTCCCCGCTATACCGGCTACGGCTTCGGGCCGGACCGTGGAACAATGGCAGGATTCCCCCATTTTGAAAACGTGCGCTTTGTCGGCGAATTTCCGTTTGCAAATCTGTACTTTGCACACAGGAGGTTTCCGGGCGAAGTATCAATGACAGCCTTCAATCCTTTTATTCCCACAAATGAGGATGACAGCTCCATTCCTGCCGCTTTTTTCAACTTCCGCATCAAAAATACTCACAGTAAAAAGCTGACCTACACGCTGGCGCTCTCCTGCAACAACTATTACTGCCGGACACAGACCGTCCATACTTATGAAGAACAGGACAGTGCTAAGCTGATTTTCCTCTCCAATACCGGTTCGAAGGACACCACAGAGTACGGTGATCTGACCATCGCAACGGACTGCGAGGCAGTCAGCTACCAGGAATACTGGTTCCGCGGGCGCTGGTTTGATAATTCTTCCGTATTCTGGCAGGAATTTACACGCCCCGGAAAGTTAAAAAACAGGATTTATGAAGCTGACCGCGACAATCCCGACTCCAACGAGACCTCTGACGTGGCTACCCTGGCCGCTCATCTGGAGCTTGAGCCGGGAGAAACCGCAGACCTCCGATTCGTCCTCTCCTGGTCCAATCCATGGATCAGCAACCACTGGGAAATCACCCACATCGGGCTTGGCGAGGAGGAAATTCAGCGCAGAAGACAGCAGAAATGGAAAAATTATTACGCGGTTCTTTTTGAGAATTCCCGCTCCAGTGCGCTGTACGCTCTTCAGAATTTCAGCCGCCTCTTCCGTGAAACGATGCTCTACCACGATGCCATCTACAGCTCCGATCTGCCAGAGTGTGCCCGCGACGCTGTCACGGCAAACGTGCCTGTATTAAAGTCCCCCACATGTCTGCGCCTGGAGGACGGATCTTTTTACGGCTTCGAGGGTGTCCACGCACATATGGGTTCCTGCGAGGGAACGTGCACCCACGTCTGGGCGTACACCTACGCCATGGCATTTCTGTTCCCGCGTCTGGAACGCAGTGCCAGAACAAATGAATATACGTACTCCATGCAGCCAGACGGCGGAATGGGCTTCCGTCTCCAGCTCCCGCTTGGTGTGGGACCGACGAACCACAGACCTGCCGCCGACGGACAGTTCGGCACCATTCTGCGTGTCTACCGCGAGTTTCTGATCTCCGGAGACAGAGAATGGCTCGCAGCCATCTGGCCCCAGGTGAAACGCAGCCTTGAATTTGCCTGGAGTGATGAAAATACGGATCGCTGGGATCCGCAGCAGAGCGGTATTCTGACTGGCCGGCAGCACCACACCCTGGATATGGAGCTGTTCGGTGCCAATTCCTGGCTCAGCGGTATGTATCTCGCCGCACTGCAGGCAGGAGCGCACCTGGCAGAGATCATGGGTGACAGCGAAGCGGCGCAGAAATACCTGGAAATTTTCCGGCGGGGAAAAGAGGCACTGAACCGTGATCTGTTCAACGGAGAATACTTCTTCCAGAATATTGATCTCAAGGATAAGGCTCTGCTGGAGCAGTACAACAACGGCTTCTCCATGCACGGTGCGGACGCCGTTGCAAGCTACTGGAATGAGGAAAATCAGGAGATGAAATATCAGATCGGAGAAGGCTGCTCCATCGACCAGCTTCTCGGACAGTGGCACGCTGATCTTCTGCAGCTGGGAGAAATTTTTGATGAGGACAAGGTACAGTCCGCACTGTCCTCCATCTACCGTTATAATTATATTCCGGATATGCGTGAACACGTCAATCCATGCCGCATCTACAGTATGAACGGCGAGCAGGGTACCATGATCTGCTCCTATCCGCCAGAGCGCAGAAAACCGCTGATCCCGGTCCCGTATTCCGAGGAGACCATGCACGGCTTTGAATATCAGGCCGCAAGCCACATGATCCGCCACGGACTGGAAACAGAGGGTCTTACCTGCGTACAGGCTGTGCGCAGCCGTTACGACGGGCTGAAGCGCAATCCGTGGAACGAGATGGAATGCGGCAGCAATTACGCCCGCTCCATGGCGAGCTACGCCCTGCTGCTGATCTACAGCGGCTTCGTCTGTGACATGTACCACAAAAAAATCGGTTTCCATCCGCTTCACCCGGAAACATATAAATTCTTCTGGTCCCTGGACTCCGGTTTCGGTACCGTAGAAAAGAAAGACGGACAGATTACACTGCGTGTCCTCTACGGTTCATTGGAGATAAACGTCTTTGAAGTGGAGACAGAACACGTCAGAAGCGTCGCATGCGCAGGGACAGAAGTTCCGTTTGAAATAAAGAATGATTCCATCTGCATGCGTGAGACATTGCATCTGGAATCCGGAGATGCGCTGGTAGTAAATTACGAAAAGTAAGACAAGAAATACGAATTTCCATTTTACTCCTGTCGATTCTGCTGTTATAATAGTGGGGCAGTGCTGCCGGACCATCTCAAAACGTCCGGTCGGCACATGGCAGAACCAAAGAACCAGGAAAGAAGTATTGTCATGAACAAATATATCAAACAAAAACAGAATCAGAGCTTTTCGCCATTTTCGCGAAACAGGGAGCTTCTCTCAGGCTTTCGCGATGGTATTCCCATCGGACTGGGGTATTTTGCAGTCGCTTTTTCTCTTGGAATAGCGGCGCGCAGTGCCGGTCTGAGTGCCTTTCAGGGTTTTCTGGCAAGTATTCTGACAAACGCCTCGGCAGGAGAATACGCCGTCTTTTCTCTGATTGGTGCAAATGCCGCATATCTGGAGGTAGCGATTATTACCATCGTTACAAATGCCAGATATCTGCTGATGAGCTGTGCACTGAGCCAGAAGCTCTCACCTGATACGCCGCTTTCTCTGCGTCTCCTCACCGGCTTCGGAATCACTGATGAAATCTTCGGTATCTCCATTGCGCGCCAGGGATTTCTAAATCCCTGGTATACCTTCGGAGCTCTGCTGTTTGCATCGCCCTGCTGGGCTGCCGGAACAGCGCTTGGCATCATCGCCGGAAATATGCTGCCGGCCAGAATTGTCAGCGCACTGAGCGTCGCACTGTTCGGCATGTTTCTTGCAGTCATTATTCCACCGTCGCGCAGAAACCGAGTCGTGGCAGGACTGGTCCTGATCAGCTTTGCCGCAAGCTGGGCTGCCGGTATCATTCCGGTACTGTCATCCCTGTCAGAAGGTACGCGCACTATTATTCTGACAGTAGCCATCTCGGCTGCAGCTGCACTCATATTCCCGGTAAATCAGAATGGAGAGGAGAACGGTCATGAATCATAATACATATATTTATATCGCGGTCATGGTGATTATCACGTATGCAATACGTGTGCTTCCTCTGACGCTGATCCGCGGACAGATCAAAAACAGGTTCCTTCAGTCGTTCCTGTACTACGTTCCGTACGTGACGCTGGCCGTCATGACCTTCCCTGCAATCGTCAATGCCACCCAGTCACCGGTTGCAGGCGCCGCCGCACTTCTGGTCGGAATCGTCCTGGCATGGCTTGGCGCAGGTCTGTTTCCGGTTGCAGTGTCGTGCTGCGTGGTTGTATTCGTTCTGGAGCTGATTTTGCCGGTCTGGTAGATCTCTGAATACAGAAAGTGTGCTTCGCACATCCTCGTGAATTTACAGAACGAAAAAAGGCACCTGCTTTTATAAGCCAGGTGTCTTTTTTCGTTCCTTATATTTTTTCAATCTGCCGCACAGAAACTCCGCTCTACTGTGATCACACAGCAGCAGCGCGGTTCCTTCTCCTGCACCATCCGGTTCACTTTCTGTCTGAGCGCATCGTCCCCGGATGACGGCTCTTCTCTGGGGACTACCAGATCAAAAATCAGATTTACCCTCTTCTCTCCGTCTACCATGCGGAAGTCATGGAGACTGTAGCGCGAATCAATCACTTTCAGAACATCTTCCGCAATACCGCGGTAATACAACATATTTTCATCATTGACGGCAATCGGGTCCATATGGATTACAAGAAAAATGCCCAGCTCTTTCATTGCATCCCGCTCAATGCGGTCAATAATTTCATGGGATTTTTCAATATCCACATTGCTGGGTACTTCGGCATGGATCGATGCCATTCGTCTTGAGGGGCCGTAGCTATGTACAATCAGGTCGTGTGTCCCGACGATTCCGTCATATTTCTCCACGAATCCGGAAATTTTATCTGCTGTCTCCTGGCTGACGGCTTCACCGAGCAGCGGAGCAAGCGTATCCTTCGCGATATTAATACCTGCAATCATAACAATGACAGACACAATCAGTCCCACAATTCCATCAACATTTTTTCCCCATATGCCGTAAACTGCCAGTGCCAGAATTGTCGCTGACGTTGTGAGCACATCTCCCATGGAGTCAGCCGCCGTAGCCTTCATCACTGAAGAATTGATACGCTCCCCAAGTGTCCTGTTCAGAAAGGCCATCCACAGCTTCACCGTGATAGAAGCCGCCAGAATACAGACAGAAATTACACTGAACGTCAGATCATTCGGATGGAGAATCTTGTCAAAGGACGACTTGCACAGCGTCCATCCTACCTCGATGACGAGAAATGACACAATCAGAGCTGCAACATATTCCATACGTCCATGTCCGAACGGATGCTCCTTGTCAGCCGGCCGGTCCGCCATCTTCACTCCCACAAGGCTGATAATCGAGGATGCTGCATCCGACAGGTTATTGAATGCGTCCGACATAACAGATACGGAATTTACCACCAGGCCGATCGCAAGCTTCAAAAAGAACAGGAATACGTTGCAGCCGATTCCGACACAGCTTGCCAGCGTGCCATAGGCAGTCCGGACCTGACTGTCGTCTGTATTTTCATAATTCCTGACAAATCTTTTTACCAGAAAATTTACCATGATTTATTCTTCCTTCCATGGATTTACAGTAACTTCTGCAATTCGTATCATTCTATTCCAGCAGAGAAAGAATGTCAATCATAATTCTGAATTCATTTCTTTTTAGTTTCCTTATAGTTGATTTTATATCGCAAAGTATCGTGCCGTTCCGTTGTCTTCTCTGCGTCGTTCCATTATAATGATATCATAAAGTAAAGAGAAATCAGGTGACATACATGAACAGACTGAATCTGGCGGACAATCTTGTCCGTCTCAGACACGAGAAAAAAGTAACCCAGGAACAGCTTGCCGATTTCGTCGGGGTGACAAAGGCCTCCGTTTCCAAATGGGAAACACGGCAGAGCACTCCCGACATCGCGCTTCTGCCCCAGCTGGCATCATATTTCGATGTTACCATCGACGATCTGGTAGGATACAGTCCACAGCTTTCAAAGGAGCAGATCCGAAGGCTCTACCAGGAATTTGCGGAAGACTTTGCCTCCAGGCCTTTTGCAGAAGCAATGGCAAAAACAAAGCGATACGTAAAGCAATATTATTCCTGTTACCCATTCCTTTTCCAGATCAGTGTTCTGTGGCTCAATCATTACACGCTGGCTGCAGAGAAGGAAACGCAGGAGGAGGTGCTGCGCGATATCTCCGGTCTGTGTGATCGTATCCGGGAAAACTGCAGCGTTATAAGCCTCTGCAGCGACGCCACTGCTCTCGGAGCGTTCACCCGCCTTCAGCTCGGACAGGCACAGGAAGTGATTGACGCACTGGAAGATGTTCTGGAGCCCTTCAGGCTGCTGCGGCAAAGTGACAATGTGCTGATTATGGCTTATATGATGAATAACAATCAGGATAAGGCAGAAAGCTTTTCACAGATGACCATGTACAGCAGCCTGCTCTCCCTGGTGAACGCCTCCAGAGTATATCTGTCCATGCATGCTGACCAGCCCGATATCTGCCAGAAAACAATTGAGCGCACAGAAGCCGTAATCAATGCTTTTTCCCTTATCACGCTGAATCCGAACGGTACTGCTCAGTTCGAATATCAGGCAGCACTGTGCTGTCTCGCACAAAACGAAAAAGAAAGCGCACTGGATCACACGGAAAGATACGTTTCCAGCATTCAGGAGCTGTTTTCTTCAGAGACACTGATGCTCCGGAGCGATGATTACTTTACCAGGATAGGCGAATGTTTTGAACAGCTTGACAGTGGTGCGGATGCTCCGCGCAGCAGAAAGCTCGTGCTTGAGGATGTCTGCCATTCCCTCTCTCATCCCGCATTCTCCGCTCTGGAGGGCGAACCGAAATTTGAACATTTAAAAAACAGATTAAAGGAGATCAGATAATGAATATTCAGGAGCTATTACCATTTTTAATCCCACTGGTTCTCGTGGAACTGGCACTTTTGGGATATACAATCCACCACATACTCACCCATGATCACTATAAACGCGGAAACCGTGCGCTGTGGCTCGTCATTGCCATAATCGGCATGGAGTTTATCGGCCCCGTCCTGTACTTTATCTTCGGAAAAGAGGAATCATAATGGATATTCTGAAAGTTTCACATATTACAAAAAACTTTGGGAAAAATGCGGTGATCCGTGACCTCTCCTTCTCCGTGCCGGAGCACTGTGTCTTCGGTTTTATCGGCCAGAACGGCGCAGGAAAGACGACCACCATGAAGATGATTCTCGGTCTGCTGCGACAGGATGACGGTGAAATCTTCGTAAACGGAGAAAAAGTGACATTTGGTCAGAACTGTACCAACAGATATATTGGATACCTGCCGGATGTGCCGGAATTTTACGGCTTTATGACTCCGGCGGAATACCTGCTCATGTGCGGCGAAATTACAGGCATGAAAAGAGATGAAATCCGCATGAGATCGCAGGAGCTTCTTGAGCTGACAGGTCTTGGCTCTGTCAAAAAGCGTATTCACGGTTTTTCCAGAGGTATGAAGCAGCGGCTTGGAATTGCGCAGGCTCTGCTGAACCGGCCCAGGCTGCTTATCTGCGACGAGCCGACTTCTGCTCTCGATCCTGTGGGCAGGAAAGAAATTCTTGACATCCTGTGTTCCGTCAAAAATGAGACTACCGTGCTGTTTTCCACCCATATTCTCTCAGATGTGGAGCGCATCTGCGATCACATTGCGCTTCTTCACGGAGGTACGCTGGCGCTTTGCGGAACAATGGAAGAGGTCAGAAATATGCGAAAGGGAACCGGCATCGAAATTGAATTTTTCTCCGCCCAGGATATGAATCAATTCGTGCATCTGTACGGAAAAGGCACAGCTGCCGGTGAGACAAAGCTGAAGCTCACAAATAAAAATGAGACCGACATGGTGGAAATCATGGGCCTGCTTTCGCAGAACAGTATTCCGGTTCTGCGTCTGGAGCGCCTGGAACCCACTTTGGAAGATCTGTTTCTGGAGGTGGTAAATCAATGACTCAGCTGACCGCATTTACAAAAAAAGAACTGACCGAACAGATCCGGACAGGAAGGCTGCTGATTCTCGCAGCACTGTTCTGCCTGTTCGGGATTATGAATCCTGCGATTGCAAAGATAACCCCGTGGATGATGGAGCTGATGTCGGAGCAGCTTGCCGAGAGCGGCATGATCGTCGGTCAGGTTACTGTGAACGCCATGACCTCCTGGACACAGTTTTTCAAGAACATGCAGATTGCGCTGGTCATTTTTCTTGTCATGTTCAGTGGAATTCTGACATCAGAATACCAGAAGGGAACTCTGATTCTGATTCTGACAAAAGGTATGAAGCGCTGGAAAATCCTTGCTTCCAAGGCAGCCGTCGTGACCATTTTCTGGACCCTGGGCTGCCTGGTAAGCTGCGGTATCACATACGGTTACAATGCTTTTTTCTGGGACAATGCCATAGCCAGTCACCTGTTTTTTTCCGTCTTCTGTTTTTACCTGATGGGGCTGTGGCTCATCACCGTTATGATGTCTGTCTCCGTCTGCCTCATGTCATCGTCCGCAGTCGTGCTCGGGACAGGCGGTATTTTCGCTGTCGTCTATCTGTTGGGGCTGCTTCCGCATCTGAAAGCGTATCTGCCGCCTTTCCTGATGGAATCGTACCCACTGCTTATCGGCACCTCCAAACCGGAGGAATACCTGACGGCAGCAGCCATCACGCTTATATGGAGCGTCCTGAATCTCATGCTGTCTGTAATCATTTTTAACAGGAGGGCGTGATCATATTTTTTGATTCAGCACCAGCTCTCTGATTGCATGTGCGACTCCGTTCTCCTCGTTTGACCGTGTCACGTAATCCGCAATCCGTTTTACACTGTCATCAGCATTTCCCATCGCCACGCCGATCCCTGCGGTTTCCAGAATATCAATATCATTCTCGGAATCGCCGCAGGCCATCGTCTGTCCCGGGTCAATCCCCAGCATACGGGCCAGGATGCAAAGTCCCTTCCCCTTCGTCGCATTTCTGGATGAGATTTCCAGGTTGTGATATCCTCCGGATACGACGGTGAGTGACTCATTGCCGGAAAGCAGCTGCACTGCACGGTCGTAATCCTCATAAGTACCGTCCTGGCGCGGATAAAAATTCAGCGTAAACTTCTCCACCTGTGCACGGTGTTCCCTGACATACTCCGGCAGACTCTCCACATTCCGCCTCGTCGTGCTCAGATACTGTTTCATGGACTGCGGCAGAGACATCCGGTCAATATCATGGCCATAGCGGTATTCGCTGTATCCCTGTCCTCTCACAAAAATATCAATGCGAATATCCAGCCTGCCAAGGTTCTCCAGCAGAGCGCAGGATGTCTCCCAGTCAAGACAGTCAGAGTACAGGCATTCCTTTTCCGGCATGCTGTAAAGGGCTGCCCCGTTGGCTGTGATCGCATATCGGATTCCAGTCTCTTCCATCTCTTTCGTCGGAAGACCCATGCAGGGACGTCCTGTCGAAATGACTGTCTGCACACCGAGCCGCGATGCTTCCCTGATGGCATTTCTGTTCTCTTCTGAGATGCATTTCTGCTCATCAAAAAGGGTACCATCCAGATCAAGTGCAATCAGTTTTATCTCTTTTTCCATGTCTTTCCTCCAACCCGTTCCTCGTTTTCTCCGACCGGTTTTTCCCCGCTTTAATTTTCCCTTAATTATACCTCATCACCGTTGACTCTTCTCCCAGGATTTTCTAAAATAAAGACAGTGTAGCGTTTCAGAAATATCGCATCTTCTGAACGCCGGACAATAAATCCCCCGGATGCCCGCAGCGTCAGGCGGAGAGTTTGGAGATGACTGTAAATGAATACGTCCCGGATCAAACCAGATACCAAAAAGCTTTACTGCATTCTGGCCGAGCTGGCCCGCACAGAGGAAGCCCGGAGAATGCGTAACTATATCCAGCACGGCAGTGTGACTACGTATGAGCACTGCATCCGTGTCGCCATAGTAAGTTATCTTATCAATCAAAAATTCAGACTGGGAGCAGATGTACCCAGTCTGGTGCGCGGCGCTTTTCTGCATGATTTCTATCTGTATGACTGGCATGACCGCAGCCGCTCTGATTTCCAGCGTTTTCACGGTTTTCATCATCCCGCAAAAGCGCTTGCCAATGCAGAACGGTATTATACGCTCAATGACAGGGAACGGAATATTATCAGAAGCCACATGTGGCCGCTGACAATTACCAGCGTCCCCTGCTGCCGGGAAGCCGTGATTGTATGTATCGCAGACAAATGGTGCAGCACCCACGAAACGCTGTTTCACCGAAAAAAATAGCTGCGTTTATCCGGCCTGCCCGGTCTTTATAAAAACGTATTCCGCATCCGATGAAAGATCTCCTCTGAAACAGTAGCCAAGACGGTCAAACTCTTTCATCGCCTGCGGGTTCTCAATCTGATTTTCAGCCATAAAGCGGACCATCTCACCTCGCGCCATTTTCGCCAGAGTGCCCTTCTGGACAACCTTTCCATTTATCATTTCACCGAAAACACATGTGATATACGTATCATCCGGCGTCAGATACTTTTCCACACACCTGGAATACTCTTTCGAGGCCAGGTTGACAATCACTCTGTCCTCATCGAGGATTTCCCGATAAAGACGGTCTCCCCAAAACTCATACAGATCCTTGCTTCCATCTGTTTTTACCTTTGCCTGCATTTCCAGGCGATACGGTGTGACACCGTCCATGGGCTTTAACACACCGTAAAATCCCGACAGTATCCGTAAATGTTCCTGCACATACGAAAGCTGCCCATCCTCAAATACAGACGGAGCCATATACTGATACGCAATTCCCTCGTAGGAAAGAATAGCCGGCGTCAGACGTCGGTACAGATCCATATGGGCAAAACGGCTGAAATTCAGTTCCGCAATCTGATCGTTGCACGCCCACAGCTTTTTTGCCTCAGAATAAGTCAGCTGCTGCACCCATTCCATCAGCCTCTGTGTATCCTTCATAAAAACAGGCATTCCCAAAGGCCTGAGATCATCTGTATTTTCATTCATTTTCTTTGCAGGTGACAGAATCAGCTTCATGACAGTTCCTCAAGCATCTGCTGCGGATTGTCGGCTGCTTTCACCTTGTCCGATGCTCTGACAATGATGCCCTCCTCGTCAATCAGATACGTGGTGCGCACAACACCCATGGATACTTTTCCGTAATTCTTTTTTTCCTTCCACACATCATAAGCCTGGATCGCGGACAGCTCCGGGTCTGACAGGAGCGTAAAGTTCAGCCCGTACTTCGTCTCAAAATTCTTGTGAGACTTTACGGAATCTTTGCTGATGCCAATGACCTCCACTCCCTTTTCCTGAAACTGCGGATACCTCTCTGCAAATCCACACGCCTGCTTCGTACACCCCGGCGTACTGTCTTTCGGATAAAAATACAGAATCAACTTTTTCCCTCTGTATTCTTCCAGTGTATGTACTGTGCCGTTCTGATCCGGCAGCTCAAATGACGGCGCCTTTGTTCCAATCTCAAGCATAATCTGATACCTCCCTGATATAATGATCCTGTTGGTCAGAATCCAGAATCAACTTTTCCTGTCTTTTTCATGAAGCTCATAGTAAAAAATATACTGCTGCATGACTCCTCTGCAGCTTCTGTACCGCCTGTTGGGGAATCCCCTCCTGTAATGCTCATCGAGAACCTGTCTGATATGTGTATCCACCGGAAAAGACTGCAGATGATGCAGTGCAAACAGGCAGATACAGTCCGCCACCTTCTCCCCGACGCCAAAGTATTTCAGAAGCTCCGCTTTCGCCTGCGAACATGGCATTTCCCTGATCTTTTTCAGATCAATCTCACCCTCAGTGACTGCCCGTGCCGTGCGAACCACATACTTGCTGCGGTATCCCAGATTGCACTCCATCAGCCCATCCTCCGGAAGATCTGCCAGAGATTCCGGACCCGGAAATCCGTAATACTGTCTTCCATTCTCCGTGGTACACAACGTTCCGTACTTCTCACACAGCAGCTCAATACAATGCCTGATCCTCCTGATATTGTTCTGCTGAGAAATCAGGAACGTGACAATCATCTCCCACAGCTCCTGACGCAGTATCCTGACACCATCCCCCGCCGCTGCCGCCTGAACAAGATACGTGTCATTGGGGTTGATCAGTTTTATATACTCCCCATAGTCTGTATCCAGATCGAAATAACTCTTCCAGAACTGCTCATATTCCTGCACGTCGCAGAAAAACGTAACCTGTCTCCCCTCCTGCGACACCTCCAGATACTTGTCTCCGGCAATCACCTCAAACGTACGCTCCGCCAACGGCCGCATCCGAAAACACTGCCCGGAATCACAGATCTGCCCGAGATCAAAATGCTCTGCTGTTATTGTAACCATCGCCTTAACCTTTCAGGATTCAGATATCGGCAGAATGCTGACTTCTGTATATATCCATGCGGATCGTCTCCCAGATGTACTTTGCAGCGAAATGCGAGCCGTGCGATGACGCATGGGCCCCGTCCTCATAGTACATCTCCATGTCTGGCCAGCTTCTTCTGTAATCCCACCAGTATTTTCCCACAGGCGCCACAAGGGCACCGATCTCATGCGCAACCTGCTCATGAACGGCTGTCATTCTCGCCTGCTCCTGTTCTTCGTCTTTTTTCGCCCATGTCATATAGATCACAGGCTTGCTTTCGGCCTCCCTGATCCATTCATTCAGCTTCCGGACCGCCTCAAAAAACTTTTCTTCCGGCCCGAATGGATGGGAATGCTCCTGCAGAACCACATAATCGTAATGGCCGTAAAGAATATTGAATCTGACATCCGGTTCCTGCACGTGCTGCTCCAGAAACCAGCCACCGTGGGCGATCATCGTGACCTCACATGCAAATCCTTCTTCCCTCGCCATGGCTGCCACCGTAGCAGGCATATCGTTAAAATAAGTATGGCTGTTGCCGATAAATAAAATTCTCAGATTTTTCTTTTTCATTATACTCTCACCGTCTCATACTTTTTACAACAGAGGATACGCTCCCCACAAATGAGCCTGATGTCGGTTTTGTGTGCTTTGCACTCCCAAAATCGACGAAAACATACACATAGTATATACCGCACAGATTCATATATCAACTTTATTCTTCTTTCGTATCTGTTCAGTATCTTCACAGATACAATACCTTCATTCAATCCACGCACCCGCAAAGGGTGCGACGATTTTGTTTTCAGAAAACGATGCCAGAAGCATATATTTCAATCCACGCACCCGCAAAGGGTGCGACTCGTATCAAATAGCGGCATATTACACTTTTCCTATTTCTATCCACGCACCCGCAAAGGGTGCGACGTGATGCAAAAGAATCTATTGAAGAAGAGAATAGTATTTCAATCCACACACCCGCAAAGGGTGCGACTAAAAAGAATGCGCTGTTTCGTAATGCGTTGATGATTTCAATCCACGCACCCGCAAAGGGTGCGACCTACGTATATTGCGAAAATTGCAGTGTAACAATATTTCAATCCACGCACCCGCAAAGGGTGCGACTTTACCGGATATGTAGAATCCGCCAGAGCGCAGCCGATTTCAATCCACGCACCCGCAAAGGGTGCGACGGAAGCAAAAGATTATGTTAAACGAGATCTGATATTTCAATCCACGCACCCGCAAAGGGTGCGACAGCAATTTTGCACAATTATATTCTGTTTTTACTATACTTTTATATGCTTTTTCACAGTTTATTCTACTAATATAGTTAATAAAATAAATTACTGTTTTCATTTACTAATTAAACTTCAGTGCGAATCCTTCCGTAATTTTATGTTCACTTGCCATTCGCACATTTCTCAATCTGTCTAAATTATCAATGGTTCATCAAACTTTCTGGTCTTTTTAGCTCCTATATGTTCTACTTTTGTTTTGTAATTATCGCCAAGATAATAAAATCGCAGGCTGTCTTTTTCTTTGTCAATTATGTCTTCAAGAATTTGCCTGACTTCCCGACATTTTGCTGCATCCATCATACATTCAACCACGGAATTCTGGACTCTTGTCCCATAATTCACACACTGTTTTGCCACTTTACGAAGTCGTGTCTTCCCGGCAGCAGTTTCTGTATTTACATCATACGTTATTAATACAAACATCTTATCACTTCCACATAAAAACCGGATATGCATCCAGATCGCCTCTTATATATCTCGCTAAAAGCAGTGCCTGAGCATAGGGCAGCATTCCCCATTCCATCTTTTCATCAAGAAACGGGTGTTTCATCACTTCATTTTTCCGTTTCTGCCATGCTGTAAGAACTTCTTTTCGGCCTTTTTCGTTTAATAGAACCGCTCCATCTTCTCGTTTTTCAAAGTCCTCTGCATTTATAACCTTTTTATTGATCAGCATAAGCACAAACCGGTCGCAAAACCAGGCACGAAATTCTTCTATCAAATCAAGTGCCAGAGAACGTCTTCCAGGTCGATCTGTATGCATAAATCCAACGTAAGGATCAAGTCCTGCTGCTTCCAATGCCGAAGTACACATACTTGTACAAAGCGAATAACAGAAAGCAAAAGAACCCTTACCTCAGATCATATATTTCAGGAACAGTCCCCCCTGGAATTTCGTCCAGTGTAATTACATAATCTTCAAAACTCATTGGTTTCTTTCCCGGTTCTTTTTCCCTGATTTTAAGGGAGCGATGAATTTTTGCAGTTGAAACAGCAGGCATTTTACAATTATGTTTCCACCAGTACAATGTGCATACTTCCATACTGCCATCCGGTCTGGCTGAGGAACTGTCATTTTCAAAAAGAGTAAGCAGAGCCTTTTTTATTTTCTCAGCATCCTCATCGGAGAAGCCGGTTTTCTCGGCCAGCTGACAGTTGATACTTCCTTTCACTTCGTACAATCCAAACTCCACGCGATGCTTCATTCCCATCGTATCAGAACTCTTTCCTTCTTTTCCCCCTTCACTGTTAACACTCTTGGTAATCTGCATACTGACAATATCCACAGGGGATAAGCTCACTGCTTGATGTATCGATACTGGTACTCTTACACCGACAGACACACTCTCCCTTAAATGCGAATACCTGACCAAAACTTCTCACATCAATCCATTCTGCACACGCAACTTTTGCAAACTCGTCACGGTTAGTCTTTTTACCTGACACAATCTTTTTCAGGGATTCGCAATTAGCTGCACGACTCCGGAGGCTGTCACATCCATCATCACATCGATCATCTGACTGTACAAATATCTTTTCGCCCATATCCTGAAGCCGGTTTCTGATTTTTCTTTTGATGCAGACATCCGATATCTCACCGTAGCCATCAAAGTTTTCTCTCGGTCTGTTGCCATTCAGCGGATCACCATTGGGGTTTGCATTTGATACAGAAATAATTAAGGCAAAATCAATTTTATTTGTTAATGTGCTCATTTATTTATCCTCCTTTGAGATATTTTTTCTTCCGGACATATTATTGAGCTGACAATGATATGCCAGCAGGAACAGAGGCTTCAGTTTCGAATTATCCTCAAAATCCGTTATTATAAACTGTTCCATAACCTCTCCGATCATATTTTCATAATACCTGCGCTGTCCTGTTCCCATTTTATTTAGATATGGTGTCAGACGATTGTAAATAACTCCCCATGTCTGATATGGCTTGTTAGAAAATGCTTCAAAATAACGGTTGGCATTTGTAATACGATCTTCGTTTCTCTCATAAGTAGACGCTTCCGCAACCTCCGCAATTGCAAGCAGTCGGCCGTACAGATAATCTCTCTCCCGGCATGAATAATCCAGTGCCACTTCATATTCCCCCTTCTCTTTTCTTTTTTCCTTTTCCTCTATTATTTTTTTTCGTATCAAACCACATACTGCTTCCATAACTTTACGCCAGTTATAGCCGTTTTTATAAGACATGGGACGGCATGCTTTGTGAATCAGATTCTCTACAATATCAGAGGGAATGTTTTTCCCTTCTGTTACACATGGAATCAGTCTCAGAATGATATTACTTTTTATATCTGATTTGCATTCTATAGAATCCCCCTGTTCTGTGCCATAAGCATAATCTGTTATTTCATACAGTGAAAAAGAGCGAAACTCCTTTTTTTTCTGCCTGCCGTTGAATCTGACCCACGCTGTATCATAGTGCCATTTCTCCACATTTTTGTAGAATTCAGAGATGGACATTTCTTCATACATATTCATAGAAAGTCTTCCCGTTGTCGCTGCATCCAGCACCATGATCATTACTTTTAAATTTTCATTCACGCCTTTCTCCAGTACTTTTTTTCCACCGCTTCCCCAGATAGCCTTCTGTAACCGGCTTCTGTAGGAAGGCATTGTGTCCGAGAATAGTTGATTGTCTGCACTGGTTCTTTCTGTTTTCGTTTCAACCCATTCATCGCCCCAGGCATTCTCTGATGAAGCTACTTCCTCCTCCGGAACACCAAGGACATCCGGCAGTGTCTGCAAATTGCTGGCCCATGCCAGAAACTCCATAGAACCAATGGAAACCCCCTGTTTTTGTATCATCCATTTCAGGGCATTATGCATTTTCTGAGAAAAATCATAGCTGACAGAAACAGCCTGCTCTTTCGAGTCAAAACGTCCTCTGTAAGTAAAACCGCTCTCGTCATTAGAAGAAATCAGTTTTGCCTTGTCACCTGCATTCCGTATTTTCGACGGATGCTTGTAGGTACATGGTAACGCTTTTCCTGTCGCATAACATAACTGAACACTGCCAGATTCTTTCTGACAATATCCTTCAAAGCTTTCGTACAAAGATGTATCTTTCCAGGTTCTGCTCTCTGCAGCTGAATCAGAATAATTTATTCTGAACCTCACAAAGGCATCCTCCTGAATGATTCCCAATATTTTTTCTTTTTCTTTCAGTTTTCCTGTAGTTTCATCCAGTATCAGGTTATGGGTTTCTATCAGATCCTGCATCAAAGTTCCTTTTTGCAGATATTCGCAGACAGCACATACAGCCGGATGAGTATATTCAGACTCTCGCCACCGCTGCAACTGTTTCATATATGCCTGATAATAATTTCTGTTATCAGAACGTTTGCCCGTCACGTACTTACTGTAATCGCCTGCAATATAGACAAGCTTGTCAGCAAATGGATGCGGTGCAATTCCCGAACTTCTGGAACCGGAGTTCTCTGTCACCGGAATAATCGTCACAGAATCCTCTTTGTTCTCTATTCTTCCTGCAAAAAGAAATTTCCCCGTTTCCGATATAGTTACTTCAATCTGCGCATTTGCCGTCGAATGCGAAACGGGAAGTAGAATGACTTTTTCGTCATCTTTTCCACAGTTGTTTTCATAGACCTGATATAGTTCATTCGTCCAGCTCAATTTCCTCCCCCCTTCCAAATACCTCCGTTCCGGAAAAATTACCTGTTTCTTCACTGAATACCTTTATAGGCATTTCTTTAATGTGACGTTTCATCCCGCATTCTTCCGGCCTGATAAAGTCGATGATACCATCCTTCATAACCGGGGACCACAGACGTATCGTCATCTTTTCTTTATCCTCCGGAAGTCCTGCTTCATCGGCATAAGTAATTCCATGATACATAATGCCGTACGGAATTTCTCCACTTCCGTCATAATATCCCTCACCCTCTCCAAAACGGCATGGTTCCACATAACCCTGACATTCTCTGGTCCCCAGAAAAATATCTCTTCTTCCACCACGCTCAATCATGCGCTTCGCTATATTGTGATGTTTGTTTTCATTTCTGTCTTGTTCCAGCTCAGGTCGGTTCATATTCCACTCAAAATGTGCTCTTACCTGATAACACACGTCACCTAAATAGGAGCAAAAAGACAGATCATTTCCGCCCCCATATTTCAGAGGACGGATTCCTTTTCGTACTGTCCGTATTCGGTTCATAACACGTACGCTGTCAATGATCCAAACCAGCGTAGGTTTCCAGTAAGTACTGCTGAGAATCCCTTTCAGCGCTTCATACGTTGGAATTGGATACGTCATTCTTTCTCCTCCGGGACGTGTCAATATATCAGAAAAAAGTGCGTAATCACCTGACACCTGAAATTCAACTGTATTCCGGTATATTTCTTTGCTCATACTTCTGATCCTTTCTTAATTTGCTAAAACATCAGCAGAT
>SFEV01000027.1 GCA_004557975.1 Lachnospiraceae bacterium | reverse complement strand
TAATCGTTTCATGCGCTCTTGTCAAGTCCGCACTGCCAGGATTTTTCACCGGAATCTGCCAAATTTTTAATATAGATTTTTAACCTTGAACTCCTTTTCCGCTTCGCGCCGCTGATCCTTCTTTGCAATGTCCTGTCTCTTATCATACAGTTTCTTACCTCTGGCCAGACCTATTTCCACCTTTGCCAGGCTGTCTTTAAAATAGACCTGAAGCGGAACGAGTGTGTATCCTTTTTCTTTGATCTTTCCTGTCATTTTGTTGATTTCGCTTTTATGAAGAAAAAGCTTTTTTACACGGAGCGGATCTTTGTTAAAAATATTGCCTTTCTCGTACGGGCTGATATGCATGCCGTAAATAAACACCTCACCGTTTTCTATGCGCACAAAGGCTTCCTTGATGCTGCATTTTCCCATGCGAAGTGATTTTACCTCTGTGCCGTGCAGCGCAATTCCTGTCTCATACTTTTCCTCTATAAAGTAATCATGGTATGCTTTTTTGTTGTTCGCTATCAGTTTTGTGGAAGTCCCCATTGATCTCCTATCCTCCTGCTGCTGCAGCCATAGACTGCTGCATTCCAAAATCATTGTTACCTGCCTTCGTATCTCTTTAGTGTCTTCACAGATACGATTCGCAAACCCATGAAAATCGGCTGCGCCGATGGGGTTTATCTGTCTTCAATTATATATATCTGCGGTTCATCCAAAATCAGTCTGCACCAGTTCAAAATCTACGGATTTTGTCGCCTTGTCCGCATCCGCAACACGAATCCTCACATGATCTCCCAACCGAAATACTCTGCCCGTATCTATTCCGTACATTTCGTACGTCTCTTCACGGTAATAGTATCGGTCATCATACATCCTGCTGACGTGAATCAGCCCTTCCACTGTATTGGGAAGCTCCGCATACATGCCGTATGACATGATCCCGGAGATCACAGCATCAAATTCCTCCCCTATAAACTGCTGCATATATTCTGCTTTCTTCAGCTTTACCGTCTCACGCTCCGCATCATCCGCACGCCGCTCTGTCCTGCTGCAGTGCTCTGCAGCCTCGGGAAGTATCTGATTATAATGATCAATCTTTGTCTGCGTCATTCTTCCCCGCAGTACGTCCTTGATGATACGGTGAATCTGCAGATCAGGATACCGCCTGATCGGCGATGTGAAATGACAGTAATGCTGTGCCGCCAATCCGAAATGACCGGTAGACTGCGTCGTGTACCGGGCCTGTTTCATGGAACGCAGCGTCAGACGGCTGATCATCATCTCCTCCGGTGTATCTGCAATCCTCGCCAGCAGCTTCTGAAGCTCTTTCGGATGAACCTCATCGGATATTCCTTTCATCCCATAACCGAAAGTACCGATAAATGCAGCAAGCTTCTGTATCTTTTCCGTATCCGGTGACTCGTGTGTCCTGTATAAAAACGGAATCTCCTGCCAGAAAAAATGCTCTGCAATCGTTTCATTGGCAATCAGCATAAATTCCTCAATAAGATTTGTGGCAGTATTGTGTTCATACGCCCGGATTTCAACGGGCGCGCCTTTCTCATCCAGAATCACCTTTGCCTCCGGAAAATCAAAATCTATAGATCCTCTTTTTCTGCGTTTTGTATGCAGGAGCTTCGCGAGGTCCGCCATCTGTACCAGCATCGGCACTACCGGTCCACATTTCCGGATATGCTGTTCCATGCTTCCATCATTTGCCGCATTACGGCAAACAATATCCTTCCGCACATTCTGCTCTTCCCTGTCATCTTCCGGCGCATAACAGGAATCATTGTTTCCCGGTGTCTCATGATCTGAAGCCTTTGACGGTTCCTGCTTCTCACCTTGCATATATTCCAGAATATTCTGCACCTCCCGGTATGACATTCTGCGATCCACCCGGATAACTGATTCCGTCACTTCATGAGAAACCACTGTACCCTTCCGGTCAATTTCCATGAGACAACTCATGGCAAGACGATCCTCTCCGGCGTTAAGAGAGCAGATTCCGTTGGATAGCCGGTGAGGCAGCATCGGAATCACACGGTCAGCCAGATAAACACTTGTGCCGCGCTTATATGCTTCCCTGTCAAGGGCACTGTTTTCCTGCACATAATTTGCCACATCCGCGATATGAACGCCCAGCTGATAATGTTCTCCGTCGAAGGTCAGCGACACGGCATCATCAAGATCCTTTGCATCCTCTCCATCAATGGTCACCATCAGTACCTGCCTCAGATCTTTTCGCCCTGTCATATCCGCCTCACTGATACTCTCTGCCGTGCGCTGTGCCTGGTTCATGACCTTTTCCGGGAATTCATGGGGCAGCTCATATTCATAGACCACAGACAGAATATCCGTTCCCGGATCATTGATGTGCCCGATGATCTGCTTCACCCTGCCTTCCGGCTTCCGCCCGTTTTCTCCATAAGACGTGAGCGCCACAAGAACCTTATGGCCGCTCATTGCTCCCATACTGTGTTCCTGCAAAACAAAAACGTCCGAAGTGAATCGTGGATTGTCCGGAATTACAAAACCATAACTGTGATTCTTCTGAAACGTCCCGATCAGCTCACGGATCCCGCGCTCCAGAATCCGCACGACGCTGCCTTCCTGCCGTTTTCCCTCCGCTGCCTGAAGAATCACAACCTGTACCGTATCCCGGTGCATTGCGCCTCCGGTCTGATCCTCCGGAATAAATATGTCATTTTCACGTCCCTCAACCTCCACGAATCCGAATCCCCGTGGATGAGCGATAAACGTACCGCAGAGAAATTTTGCAGTCGCTTTTCGATACTTCCCTTTCGTGGTCACTTCAATCTTTCCGTCCACTATAAGCGCATCCAGTACATCCTTAAGCTGCTGTCTGCTCTCCTTCGGAACCTGAAGCAGCACCGCCATCTCCTTTAGCTTCATCGGGACATACTGTTTATCGCAAATCATATCATATATCACCTTTTTACGGCGCTCAAACTGTTCCTCTTCCTGTGTCATTCATTCTCCCTTCTGCTGTTCCTGACATACTGAATACTGTCTTTGCAGCTGGACTGACATACAATCCGGCAACTCTCCGCCTGAATTTCTGCCTGCGTACAGCAAAACCACCCGATAATAAGAAAGGACCGGTGCACTCCTGCATCAGTCCTTTGTCACTAAAAATTCAGGTTCAAAATAACTGCAAGTAAGATAAAACATACAGCCAGAATCTTCGTGAATTTCACGAGCTTTCCTTCTACGGAACGTGACTTATTCTTACTCCAGTAAGTATCTCCGGCTCCGCCAAGCGCTCCGAGTCCTGCGTCCTTACCCTGCTGAGCCAGAACAATTACAGTCAATGCAATACTAACTAATATAAAAATAATTGTCAAAAAAATTCTCACAGCCAACCACACCTCCTATGCCAAACACAAACAGTCTATCACAGGGACACGGATATTTCAACTGTTTTTTGAATAATCTGCTAAAATTTTATAGTTATTATTGCCTGGATTTGCTGTTAATATACATCTGGTCCGTCTTTTGGAACAAACCGTATCCTGCACCGAACAAAGCCCAGAATATGGGGGCCGTAACCACAAGGGAGTCATTTACAGCACCCATAATCAAATACGCTGACACAGAAAGCAGAAACGGAGCATTCTGAAAAATACTGCTGCATTGATGTGCCCTGTTCTCCTGTCCCTTCAACATCCGTGCCGCCTGATACACGTACTGCCCTGTCATAATCATGAACAAAATCAATGATAAAAACCCTGTCTGAACCGCAGTCTGCAGATACAGGCTGTGCGGACGCGAAATAATCTGTGTCATCATATCCAGTCCAATGTTAGCGCGCGTCACGTAATCATTCTGCGGAAAAACCAGAGCAAACGTATTGGGCCCGCTTCCCCACAGCATATACTTTTTCAGCAGCGGCACTGTTCTGCTCCACAGATAAAAACGGTCACTGAATGCCCTCTCATATCCTTTTCCGAACGCATAAGGAGCATTGAGCGGAATATCTTCCTTACCAAACAGTGTCACATACGTGTATGGAGAATCCTGGTTCTTTTTCACAAATTCCCACGGTATATTTTTCTGATACATAACCAGATGGTACTCTTCTCCATATCGGTAAGCTTCAAAAGAAAGTGTCTTATATGACTTTTCTTTCAGTTTAAACCGCCCGTCTTCTTCCCGCCGGACAAGCTCATAAGGCTGTCCTTTCTCATCTGTGATACTGAACCATGTTTTGTTCCCGTCGCTTTCCAGCTTCATACAGTACGTTTCATTATTATACAGTATCGTCACCTCATCCTGGCCTGGACGGACTTCCTGCAGCCTGTAATGCTTCTGCTCAGGCATGGCATTTTCCAGAATCTTCTCTCCAAAAGAATTTCCCGGCAGCATCCTTCCCACCGCAAGATACGCTGCAAGGCAGCATACCGTCCCGGTCAGAAACAGCACTCTCTTTCTTCCTGTCCTTAAAAGCAGCAAAACGCATCCGAAAAAAAGCAGAAAAACTGTCAGTATTCCTGTTTTTGACCGTGTTCCCCACAAATTTATAAGAAGCAGAGCTGCCGTCATGGCTGAGGCAGCCTTCTCCCAACTGCTTCATAAATGGAGAACTGCATACAGCACAGGCGGCAGTGCCAGCAGAATATAGACCGCTGCATAGTTAGGATTGTAAAAAGACATACAGACACCAATCGCATCCTTTTACAAATTTCCACCAGGAGTGAAACACCTCGCGCCGGGAAATACTATGACAAAGAAATGAATTCTGAACAGGAGGTTGCAATATGTGTAATTATATGCCTATCACAGATGTATATGCGCGGGAAATCCTGGATTCCAGAGGCAATCCCACCGTAGAAGTGGAAATTATGACAGAGGACGGCAGTGTCGGCAGAGCCTGCGTACCCTCCGGTGCATCGACCGGTGAGTATGAAGCTGCGGAGCTGCGCGACGGACAGGAACGATATCACGGAAAAGGCGTGGAACAGACATGCCATTTTGTCAATACTATTCTCGCAGACGCAGTGATCGGGGAAAATGTATATGGACAATCATCGATCGACCGTATCCTCTGCCGTGAAGACGGAACAAAAAACAAGAAGATGCTGGGAGCAAACGGTATCCTGGGCGTGTCCATGGCAACTGCTGCGGCTGCGGCAAAATCTCTGAACATGCCTCTGTTTCGTTATCTCGGCGGCATGCACGCTCACCGGATGCCGGTGCCGATGATGAACATTCTCAATGGCGGGTGCCATGCAGACAATACGGTGGATCTCCAGGAGTTTATGATCATGCCCGTCGGGGCAGACGGATTTTCTCACAGTCTCCAGATGTGTGCGGAGATTTATCACACACTGAAAAAAATGCTGAAAGAAAAAGGGTTCTCCACAGGCGTCGGTGATGAAGGCGGTTTTGCACCGGATCTGGAGGATGCCGCCGCTGTCCTGTCTCTGATCACCGATGCCGTGGAGAAGGCCGGATACCGGATGGAGCAGGATATCGTCATCGCTCTGGACGCAGCTTCCAGTGAACTCTACGATGAGGAAAAAAAGGCTTATTTTTTTCCGGGAGAGAGCCGTATGAAGGGAAAAGAAATCTACAGAACGACGGAGGAAATGATCGCTTATCTTGAAACACTGACACGCCAGTTTCCGATCCGTTCCATTGAGGACGGACTGGATGAGAATGACTGGGAAGGATGGACCGAACTGACTGCACGTCTTGGAGACAAAATACAGCTTGTGGGGGATGACCTGTTCGTGACAAACGTGGAACGGCTGCGGAAGGGAATTTCCCTTCATGCCGGAAATGCGGTTCTCGTCAAGGTAAATCAGATCGGCACACTGACTGAGGCATTTAATACGATTGAGCTGGCGCATCAAAACGGTTACCGCACCATCATTTCCCACCGCTCCGGGGAGACGGAGGATACGATGATTGCAGATATTGCAGTGGCAGTCGGCGCAGGACAGATCAAGACGGGTGCACCCTGCCGGACAGAGCGTGTCGCCAAATACAATCAGCTTCTGCGAATAGAGGATTCCATCGGTTTTTCTGCCTCCTACGATGACCCTTTTGCTGATGCAGGATACGTGACAGTAAGATCCAGAAAATCATAAGCCAAAAAATGCAGGATGCATCCGGGCTTTTCGTCCCTGGATTTACATCCTGCATTATCCTTTTCATTTTGGCCGTACAGCATTCTGTAAAGCGTTTTTACATCCTGCACAGCCCATTTATGTGAGAGTCAGATCATTAATACATATCGCGGCTTCCGTTAAACGGGAACTCAAATCCTTCCTGCCATTCGCCGTTAAACTGATCGTTGTACTCCTCAAACTCATCCTGATAGCTGTCATTCTGACTGTCCTCATCATTTTGCTGCTCATCAGGCATCTGGCTGGCAATGGCATCTGCGCTGCCTTTTTTCAGTGTCACCTCAACCTCGCGGCTCTCGTACTCACCGCCATTTGCAGTCTGAACCTCCACCGTCACAGTTTCTCCGACTGCATAGTAGCACATCTTGTCAATCAAGTCATCAGAGCTTGTCACGGACTCACCGTCAAACTTTGTAATGACATCACCTTTCTTGATTCCGGCTTCCTCAGCAGCGGAACCTGCACTTACTTCATAGACGAATGCGCCCTGGGGCATGTTGTAGAGCTCTTTTGCATCTTCGGAAACATTAACAACTGTCGCACCCATATATCCGCGCTCAGCATTTGTCAGCTTGTCTCTCGTCTCCTTGTTGACCAGCTTCTCAAGCACCGGGATGGCTGTATCGATTGGTATAGAATAACCCATGCCCTCTGAGCCGTCTCCTGCTTCCTTTGCAACGTTGATACCGATCACCTGTCCCTTTGCATTCAGAAGGGCACCGCCGCTGTTTCCGAAGTTGATCGCAGCATCTGTAAGGATTACTTCGTTGGAGAAATTATCAATCGTCACCTCGCGGTTCAGCGCGCTGATAATACCGCTCGTCACACTCTGCCCGTATCCAAGAGCATTTCCGATTGCAATGGCTGCCTGACCTACTTTCAGTTTATCAGAGCTCCCCAGAGTCGCAATCTTCAGCTGACTTCTGACTTCTTCCGGAATATCGGAGAGACGAACCGCCACAACTGCAAGCTCATAAGATTTGTCCGTTCCCTTTACCTTTGCCTCGACAGCCAGATCCTCCGGATTTTCCACATCTACCGTAAAGCATACGGTGAGTTCCTGTGCATCGGCCACCACATGGCTGTTTGTCGCGATAAGAAGCTCTTCATCATTCTGTGCAACGATAACACCGGAAGCTGCACCCTCTGCCTCAAACTTCTGGGTACCGTAATAGTACGTCTCCACTTCCTTTACTGACTTCATCGTGATAGAAACGATCGACGGCATACAGTTTTCTACGATCTCTGATACGTCTGTGGTGACAATCTTGCTGTCATCCGTATTTACTGCATCAATCTGTGCAAAGGTTTCCTTCTGCTCGGTTTCTGTTTCGGTCTCCGTCTCGGTTTCGGTCTCCGTCTCTTCCGCTTCTTCCAAAGCTTCAGATGTGGCCTCATCGGCTGTCACCGGTTCTTCCTCATCGTCATCAGCAATATTCAGCGTAACTTCCTGTTTCTCCTCCTGTGCCTTAACCGTATCAGTCTGATATACCCGGCCGCCGACTGCCGTACCGGCAATCAGTACACCTGCCATAACCAGCGCACCGTATTTTTTCCACGCATTAGGTTTCTTTTCGTTTATTTTGTCAAGTTCTGTGTGTTCCTTTTTTTCTTTACGTCCAAACATATTTAAAACTCCTTTCAGAATTGTTTTTCTTTTGTTGTTATCAATATATCGGAATATTGTGTCAGAATTGTGAAAATCTGATATGAAATCTGTGTCCTGTCTCAGATTGTCTTATGGCCTGCATCCCGGAAAAAAGCCCCAAAGGATTTCTCCTCCGAGGCTATTCTGAAATCTGTTTCTGATTCTTTTTTCTGATGACTATTTTCTGACCAGCAGTGATTTTCCTGTCATTTCAGCCGGCTGCGTCATACCCATCAGCTCGATCAGAGTCGGAGCAATATCTGCCAGGCAGCCACCCTCTCTCAGACCGTAACCCTCACAGTTTACAAGAAGGAACGGAACAGGATTCGTCGTATGAGCGGTAAACGGAGCACCTGTCTCGTAATCCACAAGCTGTTCTGCATTGCCATGGTCTGCGCAGATAAACAGTTTTCCTTCTGCAGCCTTTACAGCCTCAACTACCTTGCCGACACATTCATCAACTGCCTCGATTGCCTTCACAGCGGCAGCCTCAACACCCGTATGTCCTACCATATCCGGATTTGCAAAGTTTGTGATGATGACATCGTATTTACCTGATGCAATCGCTCCTGTCACCTTTTCGCATACCTGATATACACTCATCTCCGGCTGCAGGTCATATGTGGCAACCTTCGGGGAATTTACGAGGATTCTGTCCTCGCCCGGATTCGGAGCCTCAACGCCGCCGTTGAAGAAGAAAGTCACGTGTGCATATTTCTCTGTCTCAGCAATTCTTGCCTGTGTCATATTGTTGGCTGCAAGGAACTCGCCGAATGTATTTGTGATGGAAACTTTCTCAAAAGCGATTGTCTTGTTCGGTATCGTCACATCATACTCTGTAAAGCATACGTAAACAACATTTCTGCGCGGTCCGCGGTCAAATCCGCTGAAATCATCACAGCAGAAAGTACGTGTGATCTCTCTTGCACGGTCCGGACGGAAGTTGAAGAAAATAATGGAGTCACCATCCTGGATCGTCGCAGTCGGAGCGCCGTCCTTCAGTACAACAGTCGGTACAACAAATTCATCTGTGACATCCTTTGCGTAGGACTGTGCCACAGCTTCAACACCGGATGCAGCCGTCTCACCCTCACCCAGTGTCAGGGCACGGTATGCTTTCTCCACACGATCCCAGCGGTTGTCACGATCCATAGCATAGTAACGGCCCATTACAGTAGCTACTTCACCGACACCGATCTCCTGCATCTTGTCAGTCAGCTCCTGTACATAGTCCTTTCCTGATGCAGGCGGTGTATCACGTCCGTCCAGGAAGCAGTGAACGTATACTTTTGTCAGACCGTAACGTCTGGCCATCTCAAGGAGTGCATAAACGTGCGTATTATGGCTGTGTACTCCGCCATCAGAGAGAAGACCGTACATATGAAGGCTCGTGCCATTCTCTTTTGCGTTCTCCATTGCTCTTTTCAGTTCTTTATTTTCAAAAAAGACACCGTCCTCGATCTCTTTCGTAATTCTTGTGAGATCCTGGTATACAATGCGTCCGGCACCCATGTTCAGGTGGCCTACCTCGGAGTTACCCATCTGTCCGTCCGGAAGACCTACTGCAAGACCGCTTGCATTTCCCTTCACAAACGGGCACTCAGCCATCAGAGTGTTCATCACCGGAGTAGCAGCCTCAGCGATCGCATTTCCCTCTTTCTTTTCATTCAGACCATAACCATCAAGAATCATCAGTACCGTTGGTTTCTTGCTCATTGTTTTTCTCCTTTATTTATTCATCTCAATATAATGCAGATGCACCTGTCTGCCTCAGATCATGATACACAGATTCTCAGAACACACCCCTGCATTTTCAGTAACACATATCTGCTCACTGTATCAGAACAGCATTTCTCTGCGTCTCCTCGGACATTATATCACGCTGTTTCCCGAAACGCAATTCCATTTCATATACAAATGGCAGCATTATTTTTTATTCAGGCATACCCCGTCATCACCCAGCTTATACCTGCCAACGTTAACATTCTTCTGCATGGCTCCCGTCCTGGGCCCGAAATAGTACCATTTGCCGGACAGCTTTCTCCAGCCGGTCAGGCGTTTGCCCGTTTTTTTGCTTAGATAATACGTCTGCCCATTTACCTTTGTCAGGCCTGTCTGCATGGCTCCGGTATTATCGAAATAATAATACGATCCACTCAGCTTTTTCCAGCCCTTCTGGACCACACCGCTCTTGCTCAGATAATATTTCTTTTTACCCACTGTAATCCAGCCGGTCTGACGCACACCGGTTTTCGGATCAAGGTAATATTTTGTCCCGTTAATATTCATCCAGCCGGTCTTCATAACACCGGTCTTTTTTACAAAATAATAATACTTTCCACCGAGCTTCTTCCACCCGGTGACTCGGTAACCGTTTTTATTAAAATAATACGTAGATCCGTCTATCTCAGCAAAGCATTGCTTCGGCGATGTGCCGTCCTCGTACACATACCAGTAATTTGTCCCGTCTGTCTTCCATCCGGCCACTGTACGGCGCTTTTCCGCTTTCGTGCGCGGAGTGATTATTTTCGAATAATCTGTATAGCTGTAATCGAGATCCACTGCTCCCGTAATACCCTTAACTGTCCCGGTGGAGCTGTACTGCCACATGGATGTCGGTTTGAATTCCACCGTATCCGCCCAGCGTGCTACCCATTTATCATACTTCGTAAGCCTTGTGAGATCCATCTGCGTCTGAAGCCACGACTGGCTGGCGTAGATCATGGGGTAATAGCCCGCCTCTTCAATCACTTCCAGAAATGCTATTGTAATGTCTGTTCTCTTTTTTGTCGTCAGTGCTCTGTGCACATCATCCTCAATGTCAAACGCAACAGGATATGAAATTTTGTAGCCGTCAATCTGATCCAGGACGAAATCAGCCTCAGCCCGCGCTGCTTCCTCTGTCGTCGCTTCAGAATACAGATATACGCCCACATGGATTCCCTGGGCAATGGCATTTTTCATATTGTAATCGAACTGAGTATCAGGAATTCCGACTCCATTCTGGTACCGTCCCACGCCAATCATGACAAACTCAATTCCATCCTTCTTTACCTTTTCCCAGTCAATTTTTCCCTGCCACCGCGATACATCAATTCCCTTTGCCTTAAATCCTGCCGCCTGCACATGATGAGGCGAAAGCAGAAGCAGAACTGCCAGTATCATACCTGCCAGCAGCCAAATTCTTCTGAAGCTGTGTCCTGTTGTGTCTTTTCTTTCCATATTACCGTCCTTTACTGAATCAATGTTGTCTTTATCACACTGTTACATTCTTCCCACACAACTTGCTCATCATAGTTTTGTCTTTTGCTCCATTCCTGCACAGTCGGCAAGCAGTGCAGCCGCACAGAGCACTGTTCCTGCCACCGCAGAGTCTGCAATCCCGCCGGTCCATGGGATCAGTCCCGGACATCTGCAGTAAAGACAATACAGTACAAAAGCTGATGTATACAGAACAAATCTCACAGATGCACACCTGTGCCGTGCATGCCTCCCGACATTTTTTGCACTCTCATACGTGATTCCGGACAGCCAGTAGACAGAATCGGTCAGAAGAACTATTCCGTGCAGAGCCGCCATCAGAAAACACAGAATCAAACACGTATTCTGAATCCTGTTCTCCATCATGAAATGATCTGAAAGTACAATATAAGACAGCAGCACTGCCGCAGCCACAATCAGACATGCGTGATACAAACGGTAGGATTCCGGCTGATATTGCAGGTCTGTTCTGTTCTCCTGTCTCATCTCAGTTCCTCCCCCCCGTTATCCGTAAGCTTATCCGACTGCAGCATACTTTCTCCTTCTTCATGCATTGTCCTCCAGCCCAGCTCACTTACAAGCGCACTGGCATCCGTATATACATTCCCCATCGGACATCTCCTCTTCGGCAATCCATTGGACTCATTCCACAGAATCAGAAGTGTACCGCTGTCTGATGAAATACTGCTCTCACGGCCGATAAACTCATTGCTGATTCCAAGTGCTCTGTCACACGTCAGCACTGCATCCTCAAGACCGTATTTCAGCCCGCGCTCACACACTCCTGTGGCAGGTTCACCGAGACAGAAGACAGAAATTATCCCCCTGGCATTCCCGGAAAATACTATCTGCTCTGAAGTCACTGAAGTGATGATAACACCTTCCCCGATCAGATATGCTTCCAGCCCCTGCCTGGACATGCCGTTTAACAGCTGCAGGTTGGCAAGCGTGTGATCCAGCCTCCCTCCCAGTCCGCCGTACAGGAAAAAAGTATCATATCCCTTTTCCACTGCGTATGCAACGGCCAGCGCCATATCTGTATCGTCCTTGAGCGGTGAATGACGCACCAGACGATGGTACTCCGGCACCATTTTCAGAGAGTCAAAATCACCCATCAGTATATGAGGTTCTATTCCGATCTCCTTCAGGTACGTGTATCCCCCGTCAGCGGCGATAATCAGATCATTCTCCCCGGGCCGGACAGACATTCCCGAAAAGGTTCCGGCTCCCACAATAAAGCACCGGTTTTTACTCACAGTAAATATCCTCTCCTTCCGATATTACATTATGCGTTCCGCATAATGCTCCAGAATCGCAGATTCTGTCGCTAACATATCGGGTGAGAGTACGCAAGCGTCCTCTCCTTCCGATATTACATTATGCGTTCCGCATAATACTCCAGAATCACAGATTCTGTCGTTAACATATCGGGTGAGAGTACGCAAGCGTCCTCTCCTTCCGATACTACATTATGCGTTCCGCATAATGCTCCAGAATCACAGATTCTGTCGCTAACATATCGGGTGAGAGTACGCAAGCGTCCTCTCCTTCCGATATGTTACATTATACCCGGATTTTTCCGTTCTTACAAGAAGCTTCCATATGTGAAATGTGGTATTTTCTTCCTAATATTGATAATTTTTCGCATCAAAAAGGGGCGCCGCGCAAATTATCAGCGCGGCAACCCCCGAAATGATATCTCTTTATACCGGATATGCCTTGTTTGTTGTGTCTGCCACAGTCGGATCTACTTTTTTCTTCTGTGCTTCTCTATACTTGAAGAAATCTACAGCTACCTGCGGGAACAGAGCGTAGGACAAAACGTCCTCATCCTGCTCACTCCACTGTGCCATCTCGCCGCGCAGTGTATCCAGCTCATCCGGAATCAGATCTGCCGGACGGCATGTGATTACTTCTGCATCACCGATGCACTTCTTCTGTACTTCCGGATTAAACGGTTTAACAGTCTGGCCGTATTTTCCGCTCAGGACATCCTTCGTCTGCTGCGGAACCATCTTATAACGCTCACCCTGGATCACATTCATAACTGCCTGTGTTCCGACAATCTGTGAAGACGGTGTTACCAGCGGACACTCGCCGAGGTCCTTACGTACACGCGGTACTTCCTCAAGCACTTCGTAGTACTTGTCCTCTGCACCGAGATCTTTCAGCTGTGATGTCAGGTTGGAGAGCATTCCGCCCGGTACCTGATACAGCAGAGTCTTGATGTTTACGCCAAGGTTCTTCGGATTCAGCAGGCCGCTGTCCAGAGCCTTGTCACGGATCGGTCTGAAGTAGTCAGCGATCTCTGCCAGAAGTTTCTGGTCAAAGCCTGTATCGTACGGTGTACCCTTGAAAGTCTCAACCATAACCTCTGTTGCCGGCTGTGATGTTCCGAGAGCAAACGGTGACATAGCCGTATCGATCACGTCTACGCCTGCCTCTACAGCCTTTAAGTATGTCATGGCAGCGACACCGGATGTATAGTGTGTATGAAGCTGAATCGGAATACTTACAGTCTCTTTCAGAGCCGTAACAAGCTCTGTTGCTGCATACGGAAGCAGAAGACCTGCCATATCCTTGATACAGATGGAATTTGCACCCATATCCTCGATTCTCTTTGCAATATCTTTCCAGTAGTCAAGAGTGTAAGCCTCTCCCAGTGTGTAGGAAAGAGCAACCTGTGCATGACCTTTCTCTTTGTTGGCTGCCGTAACTGCTGTCTGCAGGTTGCGCAGATCGTTCAGGCAGTCAAAGATACGGATAATATCAATACCGTTTGCAATAGACTTCTGTACAAAATACTCAACTACGTCATCTGCATACGGACGATATCCAAGGATATTCTGTCCGCGGAACAGCATCTGAAGCTTTGTATTCTTGAATCCGTCACGGAACTTACGAAGTCTGTCCCACGGATCTTCTTTCAGGAAACGCAGGGATGCGTCGAATGTTGCACCGCCCCAGCACTCTACGGAATGGTATCCGACTTTATCCATTTTATCAATAATCGGCACCATCTGCTCCGTTGTCATTCTGGTAGCGATCAGAGACTGATGTGCGTCACGCAGGATCGTCTCTGTAATTTTGATCGGTTTTTTCACCTGTTCAGCCATGTTGACCTCCTATATTTTGTCTGTATCTGATTATTACGGAAATATGCATTCAGCGAATATTCACAATCCGCTGTTCTGCCTGTTCATAACCGAATATCTGATTCATATTGATCAGATGGAATTTACCTGATTCGGTTATACTCCGAAAATTGCCATAAATGTACCGGCACATACTGCCGTACCGATAACACCTGCCACGTTCGGACCCATCGCATGCATCAGCAGGAAGTTTGTCGGATCAGCTTCTGCACCGACCTTCTGGGATACACGGGCTGCCATCGGAACAGCAGAAACACCTGCGGAACCGATCAGCGGATTGATCTTTCCGCCTGTCATCTTGCACATGATCTTGCCGAATACCACACCGCCGGCCGTACCGAATGCAAATGCCACAAGACCGAGGATTACGATCTTGATTGTAGCCAGGTTCAGGAATGCTTCCGCACTTGTCGTAGCACCTACGGAAGTACCAAGCAGGATAACAACGATGTACATAAGAGCATTGGATGCCGTCTCTGTAAGCTGCTTCACAACACCGGACTCACGGAACAGGTTACCAAGCATCAGCATACCTACCAGCGGAGCCGTTGACGGAAGAATCATACATACTACGATTGTGATGATGATCGGGAACAGAATCTTCTCCAGCTTGGAAACCGGACGGAGCTGTTCCATCTTGATCTTTCTCTCTTCCTCTGTCGTCAGAGCTTTCATGATCGGCGGCTGAATAATCGGAACGAGAGACATGTAGGAATAAGCTGCAACGGCGATCGGTCCCATCAGCTCTGTCTGTCCAAGCTTACCGGCAAGGAAGATAGATGTCGGGCCATCTGCACCACCGATAATGGAGATGGCTGCCGCTGCCTTTCCGTTGAATCCCATAAAGATTGCAAGGAAGTATGCCATGTAGATACCGAGCTGAGCAGCTGCACCGAGCAGGAAGCTCTTCGGGTTTGCGATCAGCGGACCGAAGTCTGTCATCGCACCTACGCCCATGAAAATCAGGGACGGAAGGATACTCCACTCATCCATCAGATAGAAGTAATGGAGAAGACCGCCTGCATGCTCGATGCCGTTTGCATCGGTGTACGGCTGTGCCATGATATCCGGATAGATATTTACGAGCAGCATACCGAATGCGATCGGAACGAGAAGCAGAGGCTCAAAACCATGCTTGATTGCCAGATACAGGAACACACACGCAACTGCAATCATGACATAGTTGCCCCATGTCAGATTCAGAAACGCTGTCTGACCCAGTAAGTTGGACAACGTGTTTGTAATGTAAGACATTCTTTTACCTCCAGTTCGTATTCTCAGACAATGTCTGTAAGTACAGATTCAGACGTCTGCAATCAGTTCATCGTTGCAAGTGTATCGCCTGACTCGATTGCCTGTCCTACTGTTACGTCGATGCTTGCCACAGTACCATCCTGCGGAGCAACAACCGGAATCTCCATCTTCATAGCTTCAAGAATAACGATTGCATCTCCTGCTTTTACAGCCTGTCCAACGCTTGCTTCTACCTTAAATACCTTACCCGGTACGGAAGCAGTTACCTTCACTGCGCCTGCGCCTCCTGCCGGTGCTGCTGCCTTCGGAGCTGCTGCCGGTGCTGCCTTCGGAGCTGCTTTCGGTGCTGCCTTCGGAGCCGCTGCCGGTGCTGCGCCGGTTCCTTCTTCAACTGTTACATCATATACATTGCCGTTTACTGTAATTGTATAAGTCTTCATGAATATGTCCTCCTGTACTTAGGCTCTCTGCCAGTTTCTTTTATTTGCTTTTTTAATAGAACGAACTACGAATCCATCACTGGAAGTATTTTCGGAAGCTGCGATCGCTGCCGTAATAACAGCCACAAGCTCCAGATCATCCACATACTCCTCTTCCTCCACAGCCGGTGCAGGTGCTGCTGCCGGTGCAGGTGCTGCCGCCGGTGCAGGTGCCGGAGCTTTCTTCTTCGACATCTTATCCACCATATCCGGAATGAGATGCATCTGACTGATCAGCGCACTCAGGAACAGAAGTGTCACAAACACGATACCGATACCCATAACCGTGTTCATGGCTGCGCGCTGCATCAGAACGCCAAATGAATAGTTAATATCCCAGTTCATCGTAGCAGTCTGCGTCTCTTCGTTGAGCCTGTACGATGCGACTACCTCTGTCTTATCGCTGGCTTTTTCATATTTCGCATGACCGGAAATCTCCGTGCCGTCTTCGCTGAGCTGTGCATCCGTCACTTCCACAAACGCACCGAGCTCTTCTTTTACCGACTTCCAGTTTGAAGCAATTGCGGCACCCGTCGGGTCATCCCCGTCAATCAGCATCTCAATCTGATCATCTGTCCAGCTGGAAACCTGTGTCAGGTACGTGGTGAGAATCATCTTATACTGCTCTTCCGGTGATACGGTCTCTGTCTGCTCAGATACCTCCGTCGCCGCTTCCATCTCCTCGAGCGCATCCTCAGCATCCGATGCTGCCTCTGTCGCCGCTTCGGAAGATGGTTCTGTTGCCTGCTCTGTTGCCTGCTCTGTCGCCGCCTCAGTCTCTGTTTCCGCCGCAAATACGCCCATGGAGAAAACAGACAGGGACAGGCCGAGAGCAAGTACGATTGCACTTAATCTACGTTTCATGTGATTCACCTCGCTTAAACTGTTCCGTGCTTTTTGGACGGGCGATCATCTCTCTTCGTGAATAACATTTCGAAAGCGCCGATTACGTATTTTCTTGTATCTTCTGCCTCGATAATATTATCAACATATCCTCTCTTTGCTGCTGCCAGCGCGCTGGACTGCAGTGCTGCGTACTCAGCAGCCTTCTCATTCATAACCTTAACATCTTCACCTGCATACATAATCTTTGCTGCAAGCTGTGCATCCATCATACCGATCTGAGCCTGGCTCCATGCAAAGGTCACGTCTGCACCGATTGCCTTGCTGTTCATGGCAACGTAAGCGCTTCCGAATGCCTTACCAATAATAACATTTACCTTCGGAACGGTTGCGTTCGCAAATGCGTATGTAAGCTTTGCAGCTGCCTTTGCAATTCTCTTCTCAGAGCATTTGCTTGCCTTGAAGCCTGCAACATTTGTCAGAGTAAGCACCGGAATCTCAAATGCATCACAGAATGTAACGAATGATGCTGCCTTCTCTGCTCCCTTTGCGCTCAGTACACAGTCAAAGGACTCAGCCAGCTCACCGTCCTCGCCGTAAACCTCTGTGCGGTTGGCAACAACACCGACTGTCGTGCCGTTGAGACGGATAAAGCCTGTCACCATATCCTTTGCGTATGCAGCCTTTACCTCAACAAAATTGTTGTCGTCTGCAATATTGGACAGGAGAATGGAAGTATCTCCTGCTGCATTGGCAAGATCGGAACAAACACGGTTCAGATCATCTGTGCACTCCTCATAAGACATGTCATCCTCATTGTTTGCAGGAAGCATGCACACGAGTTCACGGATCTGACCCATGATCTCATCCTCTGTACCGACAAAATCCACAAGACCTGTCTCTTCACTCTGGAATGCTGCAGAAGCTGTATCACACTTTTCTTTGTAATTTCCGTCAAGAGCATTCGGAGAGTTTACGAAAAGCTCTGCCTTCTTGCCTTCCATAAATGTGAAGTCTGTCAGTGCCGGTACGAGTGCCAGACCGCCGCCGCATCTGCCGAACACTGCAGTAATCTGCGGAATCACACCGGATGCCAGAGTCTGCTTCATGTAGATCTCGCCAAATGCGTTCAGTGCATCTGTCGCCTCCTGAAGTCTCAGACCTGCGCAGTCCAGTAATCCGATGACCGGAGCGCCCATCTTCATTGCGAGATCATAAAGTCCCGTAATCTTCTTCGCATGCATCTCACCGATCGTTCCGCCCAGAACTGCAGCGTCCTGGCTGTAAACGTATACGAGATGTCCGTCAATCAGACCGTAACCTGTGATTACACCGTCTCCCGGTGTCTCTGTCTGCTGCATGTTGAAATCAGTATTTCTGGCAGTTACGTATCCGCCGATTTCAACAAAGCTGTTCTCATCAAGTAAAGAAGCAATTCTTGTACTTGCCAAGTTTTGTGCTGTATTACTCATTCTTTCAGCCCTCCATTGTTCTATTATTAATGTATATCCAATTTCTGCCGAGTATATAGTAGCGTGTTTGTTCCTAAATTGCAAGCATTTTTGTCACAAATTTCACGAAAATGAACATATCTTGTTCACCCTGCACAATTTCTTAGCCGATTTTTTGCCAATACTGATCTTAAATTATGCAATCTATACATTTTTTAAGAATATTTCATTCTACAGAAAAAACTGTTTCAGTAAAAGCCTCAGACAATAGCGAAAATCACGTTTTTTCACTTTCTCCGCAGTCACAATCCGGTATGACGCGTACTCCCTCTGATCCACGAGAAAGCATACTTTCCCCACCTGCTGTCCCCTCTCCACCGGTGCTTCCAGATACGGTATCATTTCCATCTTCATCTGTACCTGCTCTCCCTCTCTCATCAGCACAGTATCTGCCCGCGAATTTTCCGTCTGCATCTGCGTTCCCCTCATGCTGTCATCCGTCTCCGTGTTCTTTGTCATCTTCTGTATTTTTGCGCCATCATTATCCGTCACATCCTCCCCCGCTGCCTCTTCTTCCCACAAAATCACAGTGTTTACGGATTCCAGCTGCCCGTCCAATACTTCCACAGGCTGTGCTGCCAGCGTCCTGTCCGTGATTTCCCGCTTTTCGTAATTCTCCAGCCCATATTTTATCAGCTTTTTCGTGTCAACCCATTTATATCCTTTGTGATTCGGCCATCCGCACGCCAGCAGAGATACAATCAGCAGCTTCCCGTCCCGCCTTACCGCCCCAACGTAACAGTAGCCTGCTTTTCCGGTAAAACCTGTCTTTCCTGAAACTGCACCTTCCAGGATCGTCAGCAGGGCATTGTGATTTGTACAGCTGTAGCTTCTGCTCCCGCTGATATTTGTGAAGGAATACGATTCTGCTCCGGTAATCTCCAGAAATACTTCGGCCGCAGGAGATTCATTCAGACAGTAGCGCATCACAAGAGCAAGCTCTTTCGCCGTCGTGTGGTGAACCCCGTTCTGATCTTCACCGTCCAGACCATTCGGGGTCACATAGTAAGTATGCTCACAGCCGATCTCTGCCGCTTTTGCATTCATTTTCCCTGCAAAAGCCTCCACACTTCCCGCCACTGTCTCGGCAATACAGACGGCAGTGTCATTGTGAGACTCCAGCATCAGGGAATACAGGAGATCTTTCATATAAAATGCATCTCCCTCCACCATGCCAAGCTTCACCTGGGGCTGCGCGGCTGCCCCGGCAGAGACTGTGCACACTGTATCTGGCTGTGATTTCTCCAGCGCCACAATGCACGTCATAATCTTTGTCGTACTTGCCATCGGAAGCTCCGTATCCTGCTCCTTTCCATACAAAACACGCCCGCTGTCACCGTCCATCAAAACGGCGCCGCGGGCGTATAAGGTAAGTGCATCCTCCCGGGCAGACGCCCGCAGAGGAATCAAGCCATTGCTGTCAGTTATTCCAGATACAGAAAGAAAAATGAAAAAAGCTGCCATAACAGCGCACCGGATTCTTTTATGCATGCATCTCAAACCCTTTTCGTAATAAATCTGCTCTCTATCTCTATGCACTTTCCGTGGCATATATGCAGCAGATTCCCGCTGTTCATCCCGGATTTTCCACGTTTACCTTTCCTGTTTATCTGCGTATGCTACAGTTTTTTATATTGTATTTATCACCTGCGCTATACATCCAGCTTCATCTGAATCTCTTCCTCGGCCTCGGCCTTGAAATCCTCCACCTGTACCGGATTCATCACAGGGAGATCCTCCAGAGAATGGATGCCGAAATGGCGCAGAAAGTCCTCCGTCGTCCCGAACAGAAGCGGCCTGCCTGGCGCATCCAGCCTCCCGAGCTCCTTGACGAGATTGTACTCCACCAGCTTATTGACTGCGTGATCGCACTTGACACCACGAATTTTCTCAATTTCAAGCTTCGTAACCGGCTGTTTGTATGCAATGATGGAGAGTGTCTCCATGACAACATCCGTCAGCACGATCTTTTTGGGCTGCCTTGCAACCCGGATCAGATACTCGTACAGCTCACTTTTTGTACAGAGCTGATACGCATCTTCCAGCTCAAGAATCTGGATTCCGCGGTCTTCCTCCCTGTATTGTTCCATCATATGATAAATAATCTTTCTCGTCGTTTCCTTGTCCTGTTCGATTGCCGCTGCCAGTTTGTCCAGCTCCACAGAATCTCCCATTGCAAAAAGTATGGCCTCTATTGCAGCCTCCGCTTTTCTCCTGTCCACGTGCTTTTCTCCGTTCTGTCAAATTCACCCGGCTTCATTCGCCATGGCACTTAATCATAGTCACCGGAAATATCCGTCAGCTCTCCTTCTCTGCCTGTGTACGTAATGCGGATATCCGCAAACGTCTCCGGCTGATCCACCTCGACCTTTCCCTCTTTCATCAGCTGAAGGAGCGTCAGAAACGACACAATCATATACTGCTTACCGTTTCGCAGTCTCAGAATCTCCCGAAACATGCAGGTCTTCCGGTCCATGATATACTGTTCCACCAGACGCATCGTCCCGCCCAGATCTATCTCTTCCTTTTTCAGGCTTCCGAATTTGCTCCGGATCGGGTCAATCCTGTTTTCCTGACGCTTCATAATATCCCGGAACACAGCGTGCAGCTTTGCAAGTGTCACACCGTCAAGCAGCCTGTCAATGTCCACAGGCTCACGGTAGGATTTCACCTCATCAGGAATTGTCGGCGGTTTGTACATCTGAAACGAAGCGTCCTCCTGCCTTTCCCGAAGCTCATAGGACATGTATTTGTACATTTTATATTCGAGAAGCTTCTGAACCAGCTCCTCCCTCGGATCAATCTCCTCGCCTTCCTCCGTCACCTCCGGCGGAAGCAGCATCCGGGACTTAATGTCCAGCAATGTGGCTGCCATAACAAGGAATTCACTCATGACATCAAGCGTCTGTCCTGTCATGGTACTGATGTATTCCATGTACTGATCCGTAATTTCCACAATCGGAATATCATAGATATTTACTTTGTTTTTCTCTATCAGATGCAGAAGAAGATCCAGTGGTCCTTCAAATGCGTCCAGCTTTACGGGAATTCCCATGAAACGCTCCTTGCTATATAAAGTCAATCACTACCAGCTCCGGCGGATTGTTGACACGCATTTTAACAGTGTGATCCCCCAGTCCGGCACTCACAATCATTTTTCTTCCGTCCATCGAATAGATGCCTCTGTCATAAGCCGGAAAAATCCTCATCTGAGGACTGATCACGCCTCCCAAAAAAGGAAGCCGTATAATCCCGCCGTGCAGATGTCCCGACAGTGTCAGATCCGCTCCCCATGATGCATACGCACTGAAATAGTCCGGATGATGTGCCAGCAGAACGTGATATCCCGACGCCGAAGGCTCCCCCAGTATCTCCGAAAGCTGCTGTGCCTCAAGGGTTCTGCGGGATGTCCGCCTGAAATACTCAGCAGGAAGCTCATAGCCCCATACAGTAAGCGTCATTCTGTATATCTCAATGGTCTCGTGCGAATTCTCAAGAAGATGAACACCGAAGCTCTTGATCACAGAAGAATATTTCTCATAGGCTTCGCCGTACCGTTCCGGAAACGCCTTCATCCGATGCTCGTGATTGCCATTTGCATAGTAAACAGGATACTGCTTCGTAAGCTCGTCCATCAGGACCATCGCTCTGTCCATCTGAGGCTGCTGCGTGGCCGTCACCATGTCGCCGGCAACAAAAACCACTTCAGGGTCCTCATTCCGTATCTCCTGAAGCAGTCTGCTGTTGCCGTCACCGTAAGCCGCATTGTGCAGATCACTGAGAAATACGGCTGAAAATGGCTGTTCCGGTCCTTTTTTTCCTTCTTTTACGCGTACCTTGTACCGTGTCACCTTAAACTCTGACATTACACTGTACTTTTCCTTTCCAAAATCTCAGCCTATTTTAGCACAAATTTCAGCGTATGAAAACCCTGTTTATGCAGCTCACAGCGTCCAGCAGTCCCATGCTTCCTGCAGTCTGTCCAGATATCCTGCCCTTCTGACTGCGTGAGTGACCACAATCGGCACGCGGCCAATCTCTTTTCCGTTCAGCGTATAGACGTACACACCGACTTGATCATTTTCTTCCAGGGGTGCTTCCACATCCTGCTGCCACTGTACCTGTCTCTCAATTGCTGAAAAATCCTCATTCTCAGTGCTCAAATAAGAAAACGTTCCATCATAGCGCACTTCTGCTTCTTTTTCCACAGAGCCCTTCACTGCTATCTTCGGCAGCTCTTCCATTTCCTCATCCTCATAGAGGGAGCAGCGTGAAAATCCGTAGCTTAACAGCTTTCCCGCTTCCGCAAAACGGGTTTTTGAATCCGGTGCTGTCATCACTGCGGCAACCAGCCGGATACTGTTTCTTCTTGCCGTGGCGCTCAGACAGTACTTTGCAAGGCTTGTGCTCCCTGTCTTCAGTCCGTCACAGCCATCATAGCCGCGCAGCAGCTTATTTGTGTTGGTCAGTGTAAACACACTGCTCCCTTTCCTGGTGACGTGTGTAATATCTTCCATCCAGATATCAGAGTATTCAACTACCTGCGGATAATTCAGCAGCAGCTCCCTCGACATCAGTGCCACATCTCTTGCCGTTGTATAATGATCCGTGGAGTCTGTCAGTCCGCAGCAGTCCACAAAATGCGTATTGTTCATTCCCAGACTGCGTGCCTTCTCATTCATGGCTGCAACGAATGCTTCCTCTGTCCCGGAAACCTGCTCCGCCATCGCCACGGCGGCATCGTTTCCCGAAGCAATAATGATACATTTCAACAGTGTCTCCACCGTCTGGACTTCACCTTCTTCCAGAAACACCTGGGAGCCTCCCATAGATTTTGCATGGGCACTGGTGACTACCTGCTGATCCATTGTCAGTTTTCCCTTCTCAAGTGTTTCAAAAATCAGAAGAACTGTCATGATCTTGGTGACACTGGCAGGATGGACCTTCTCGTCCGCTCCTTTTTCATACAGCACCTTACCCGTAGTGACTTCCATGACAAGGGCATGGGGCGTCAGAATCTCAGGGGCACCTGACGCGCTGCTTTCACTGCCGGCCGTTTCCACGGCACCTGACACGCTGCTTTCGCCGCCAGCCGTTTCCACTGCACCTGACACGCTGCTTTCGCTGCCAACTGCCTCCACAGCCGCAGCATGCAGCGGCACGGCAAGGATCATCCACACTGCCATCCATAAAGAAACTGCTTTTTTCATAAAAACCGCCCGGTATTTCCTTACTCTACTATATTGTACAGCTTCGGGAAACATGCATGGTTTCTGTCCACTTCGTTTGCAGCAGCGCGCTTCGCGATGCACAAATCCTGTCAGATCAGAGGAGCAAACAGCCTCAGAACGCTCTGCCATAATTTTTTCACAAAGCTTTTATTCCTGCAATCTTCTGCGCCGATCTCCCTGCACTCGTTGAAGATAGCCACTGCATCATCGCGGATTTGTCTGACTGCCTCGGACTGGTACATCCACACGCCGCATTCAAAATGCAGATACAGGCTGCGGTAATCCATATTGATGGTCCCGACTGCAGCGATACAGTCATCACATACAAATGATTTTGCATGGAGAAATCCCGGCTTATACTCAAAAATCCTGACACCTGCGGCGATCAGTGTGTCATAATAGGACTGGGTAAGAAGAAATACCAGCTTCTTGTCGGGAATACCCGGGGTCACAATCCGCACATCGATTCCGCTTTTTGCAGCCAGGCAGAGAGCCGTCGTCATCTCATTATCTGTGATCAGATACGGTGTAAAAATGTAGACATACTTCTTTGCACGACTGATAATATTCAAATACACATTCTCACCGACTGTCTCGTGGTCAAGAGGCGTATCTCCGTAGGGCTGCACAAACCCGTCATTTTCGAAAGTTTCCCTGCACCACTCATGAGGTCTGTATTTTTCGTACTGCACCTTATCCCCGGACAGCACACTCCACATCTGAAGGAACATGACTGTAAAGCTCCAGACTGCCTCACCCTTCAGCATGATGCCGGTATCCTTCCAGTAACCGAATCTCTCCTTTCGGTTGATGTACTCATCTGCCAGGTTGATTCCCCCCGTAAACGCCGTGTGGCCGTCAATTACCGTGATCTTGCGGTGGTCGCGGTTGTTCATCAGGACAGAAGCAATGGGGATAAGCGGATTAAACACCTCACAGCGGATTCCTCTGCGTCTGAGCTGAAGCTGGAACTCCTGAGGCATCGTGCTGATACAGCCCCAGTCATCGTAAATCAACCTTACATCCAGCCCCATCCCGGCTTTTTTCTCAAGGATGTCCAGGATTCCCTGCCACATTTCTCCGTCATCGATGATAAAATACTCCATGAATATGAAGTGCTCCGCCTGCTCCAGTTCCCGGATCATCGTGTCATACAGCTCTTCCCCCACGCGGAAGTACTGCGTCTTTGTGTTCCTGTAAACGGGATACCCGGCATAATCCCGGATATAACGGGACTGGCAGGATACAGATTCACTTTCCGATGCAAGTGCTGCCCGCGTCTCCACATCCTCCTTCAGAAAATCTGCCGCCTCATCACCGGCCATATCAATCTTGTTCTGGAGCTCTCCGCCAAGCCTGGAGCGGCCAAACAGAAAATAAATGACAGCACCTGCCACAGGGACGGCAAGAATCAGAATTGTCCATGCAAGCTTATAAGCGGGATTGATGTCCTTGCTGACAAGCCACAGAATTGCCAACACACTGAGCACCTCAATCAGCCCCATCAGGATCGGATACTTGTTCCCCAGTACCAGCACCGCAAGTATAATCCATGCCACCTGCGACAATGCAGCCAGTGCCACAAACAGAACACGGCCCAGCAGTCGTTTTGAAGTTTTTTTCATACTGTCCCCTCCTTATCGGTCCAACGTGAAAGAGAAAAAATCCCTGACCATTATCTGACCAGGGATTTTACTGCACATTAATTGAATTTACGCTTACGAGCAGCTTCAGACTTTTTCTTACGTCTTACGCTCGGTTTCTCGTAATGCTCTCTCTTACGAATCTCCTGCTGAATACCAGCCTTTGCGCAGTTTCTCTTGAAACGGCGTAATGCGCTGTCCAGAGTTTCGTTTTCTTTTACGATAACATTTGACATTGTCTCACACCTAACCTCCCTCCAGTTGTAGATTGTGCATAATACAACTGTCTGGGTATTTTTATTGCACTATTAAGTAGTATACCATAATTTCTGTTTTCGTCAACAGTTTTTACAGAATTTGACTCAAAAAAACCGGAATTAATTTCCTGACTATCTGGAAAGCTGTCCCTGCAGCACTTCTTTTGCCTTTTCCAGTGCAGCGTCGATGCCTGCCGGATTCTTTCCTCCTGCCTGAGCCATGTTCGGACGGCCACCGCCGCCGCCGCCAACCAGTGCGGCAATCCCCTTGATCAGGTTGCCTGCGTGTGCACCCTGCTTCATTGCTCCGTCAGTCGCTGCAGCCATCAGGTTCACCTTGCCATCGTTGACAGATGCCAGAAGCACAACGCCCTCGCCCAGCTTCTCGCGGAGCTGATCACCGAGCTCGCGCAGCCCGTTCATATCAACGCCCTCCAGTTTCGATGCAAGCAGCTTCACGCCGCCTACCTCGCACACCTGATCCATGACATCTCCCAGAGCATCTTTGGCAAGTTTGCTCTTCAGAGATTCGTTCTCACTGATGACAGCCTTCAGCTCTGCCTGAAGAGCTGCAATCTTGTCAAGGATACTGGAAGGTGTGGTCTTCAGAAGCTTCGCAGCCTCCTCCAGCTCTCTCTCCGTATTTTTATAATATGCGAACACACCGTCACCGGTCAGCGCCTCAATACGGCGCACGCCTGCGGCAATACCTGATTCGGATACAATCTTAAATGTGGAAATCTCGGAAGTATTTGACACGTGTGTTCCGCCGCAGAGCTCCTTGGAAAAGTCTCCCATGCAGACCACGCGCACCTCATCGCCGTACTTCTCTCCGAACAGAGCCATTGCTCCGGTCTTCTTCGCATCGTCAATATTCATGATCTTTGTCTCTACAGACAATCCTGCTGAAATCTCCTGATTGACAAGAGCTTCCACCTGTGCCAGCTCTTCTGCAGTCATCGCCTGGAAGTGAGCGAAGTCGAAACGCAGACGGTCCGGAGTCACGAGAGATCCCTTCTGCTCCACGTGTGCTCCAAGCACTGTCTTGAGCGCTTTCTGAAGAAGATGCGTTGCACTGTGGTTCTTGCACGTATTCTTTCTTCCTTTTTCCTCAACGGAAAGCGTCACCGCATCGCCGGTCTTGATCATGCCCTCTGCCAGATATCCCACATGACCGTATTTGCCGCCCAGCAGGTGGATAGTATCTTCCACAACAAATCTGCCCTCCGGACAGGAGATCACTCCCTTGTCACCGGTCTGACCGCCCATGGTAGCATAGAACGGAGTCTTCTCCGTAAACACAGTTCCGCGAACCCCCTCCGTCAGTGCCTCAGTCAGCTCGCTCTCTGTGGTCAGGACCGTGATCTTCGAATCACAGGAAAGTGTGTCGTATCCGACAAACTCCGTGGTCACCTCAGCGGGAATCTGGTCGTAAACAGTCGCATCAGCTCCCATATAATTCGTTGTGCCGCGCGCCTTTCTCGCTTTCTGACGCTGTTCCTCCATGCACGCCTTAAATCCTGCCTCATCGATCGCATAGCCCTTCTCCTCCAGAATCTCCTTTGTCAGATCCAGTGGGAATCCGTACGTATCGTACAGAACGAAAGCATTCTGTCCGGAAAGTGTCTTTACACCGTTCTTCTCCAGCTCTGCTTCCATATCACTGAGAATAGAAAGTCCCTGGTCAATCGTACGGCTGAATTTTTCTTCTTCCTGAGCCAGCACCTTGAAGATAAAATCCTTCTTCTCCTCAAGCTCCGGATAACCATCCTTTGAACCTGCAATCACGGTCTCACTCAGTCTTGAAAGAAAGCTTCCCTCAATGCCGAGCATTCTTCCGTGACGGGCTGCACGGCGGATCAGACGGCGGAGAACGTATCCGCGTCCCTCATTCGTCGGCATAATACCGTCGGAAATCATAAATGTGGCGGAACGAATATGGTCAACGATCAGTCGGATGGAGATATCCTTCGTCTCATCTGTCTTGTACTGAGTGTGCGCAAACTCACAGACTCTGTCACGCAGTGCCTGCATGGTATCCACATCAAAAATAGAATCCACATCCTGCACAACGGTAGCCAGACGCTCCAGTCCCATACCTGTATCGATATTCTTCTGCTTCAGTGTCTCGTAATTGCCGTTTCCGTCATTCTCAAACTGAGTGAACACATTGTTCCAGATCTCAATATAGCGGTCGCAGTCACAGCCCACGGTACAGCCCGGTTTTCCGCAGCCATACTTTTCTCCGCGGTCGTAATAAATCTCCGAACACGGACCGCAGGGGCCTGCGCCGTGCTCCCAGAAGTTGTCTTCCTTGCCAAAACGGAAAATACGCTCCTCTGGAATACCGATCTGCTCATGCCAGATGTTCCACGCCTCATCGTCATCCAGATATACGGACGGATACAGCCGGTCCGGATCGAGTCCTACCACTTCGGTCAGGAACTCCCATGACCATGCAATTGCTTCTTTTTTGAAATAATCACCGAAAGAGAAATTGCCGAGCATCTCAAAAAATGTGCCGTGACGTGCCGTCTTTCCAACATTTTCAATATCGCCGGTGCGGATACACTTCTGGCAGGTGGCAACTCTGCGCTTCGGCGGAATCTCAGCTCCCGTAAAATATGGCTTCAGCGGTGCCATACCTGCATTGATCAAAAGCAGGCTCTTATCATTATGGGGCACCAGTGAAAAACTGTTCATAACCAGATGATCCTTGCTTCTGAAAAAGTCAAGGTACATCTTTCGCAATTCATTTACTCCGTATTTTTTCACAACTTTTCCTCCAACGTTTTACTCGTTCTCCCGCGCCGGGCTTATTGCTTTCCGTCTGCGGACTCTGATGCATTTTTTGCATCCTTACGGTCGCGCAGCTTTTTCCCGCAGAAGATTGCAGCCAGGCATACACCGACCATAACGATTAATCTGATAGCTTCAAATATAAATTCTCCGATAAATGCTGTCATCCTATCATTTCCTTTCTGTGTGTAGATTGCCGCGTTTCCTGAAGTTCTGCCACCAGACACACCAGTCCCATGCGCAGGTCTAAACTCCATATTATCACAGCAGTTTTTCTATTTCAACTGGTTCTTCATGTTTTTCCCTTTATATTTAACCATCCGGGTGATGATCCGGACAGTTCCGCCTGCATCACTGCCACATCCTCAATCAGATCTGTACCGTCCGCAGCCGACGTCGCCAGGCGGTCGCACCGTTCATTCTCAGGATGTCCGTCGTGCCCCCTGACCCATATGAACTGCACCTCGTGCTTCTGCACGGCTGCCAGAAGCCGTTTCCAGAGATCCGGATTCTTGACCGGCTCGTTTTTGCCCCTTTTCCAGCCTCTCTTTACCCAGCCGTCAATCCAGTGCAGATTGAACGCATCTGTCAGATATTTGGAATCCGAATACAGCTCCACCTGACATGGCCGTGTCAGTGCCTCAAGGCCGGCGATCGCCGCCATCAGCTCCATACGGTTGTTCGTCGTCTTTCTGTATCCCTGTGAGTATTCCCTCTCATGGAGCGTTCCATTCCTGTCCACGTACTGAAGAATCGTACCATAGCCTCCGGGGCCCTCCGGATTTCCACGTGCGGCACCATCCGTAAAAATCTTTACAAGCATACACCGTCTCCCACTTCCTGATCCTGCTCTCCTTTGCCCGCAGAAGAGCCGTTGTCATCAAGCAGCTCCTGAATTTTCTCCGCCACAGCGCGGGATTTTCCGTGTCCCCGTCCTCCTGCGCTGATGCCCACCACAACGTGTTCATTAGATGCAATCCCCGGGAAATAAAAATCACACCGTGTCTTGTCATTGCATACATTGACAGCAATCCCCAGACATTTGCAGGCCGAATAGATATCCTGATTCGTTTTGTTGTCATTGGTAGCCGCGATCACCAGAGCAGCGTCATAGATATCCTCGCGCTCGTAATTCTTGCGCAGAATTGTAAGCCTTCCGGCTTCCTCCATTTCTTTCATTTCTCTGTTCACTTCCGGGGCAATCACCACAAGATGATCCGTAAAATCAGCAAGAACACGAATCCGGCGCTTCGCAATCGTACCGGCACCTACCACCACCACTTTTTTATCAGAAAGATCCACAAACATGGGAAAATACAGTTTCTTTTTGTTACTCATTTTTTCCTCCAATCACCGGAAAACAGCAGGCCAGTCATCCTGCGCTCTCTGTCTTCCATTCAGACATAACTATACCACAATAAAATTGCAAATGGAACCAAAAATTTTATCGACATTTTTTCACATCTATACTATAATGTGTGAAAGTGCTGCTCTTCATTGCAGCATATGATTCCTCCATAAAAGGAACCGCAATTCAAAAAAATGATATACACAAGAGGTGTCTTATGGCTATTAATTTTGTAAAAAAGCTTCCGATTCCGGCAGAAACAAAAAAAATGTATCCGCTTCCGGACAAGGTCATATCCATCAAACGCCAGCGGGATGCGGAAATCCGTGATGTATTCACCGGAAAATCTGATAAATTTATCGTCATTATCGGACCGTGCTCCGCAGACAATATGGAAGCGGTGATGGATTATGTACGCCGTTTGTCAAAGGTGCAGGATAAAGTCGGTGACCGTCTGATCCTGATTCCGCGTATTTACACGAACAAACCGCGTACCACCGGAGAGGGCTACAAGGGACTCGTTCACCAGCCTGACCCGGAGAAAAAACCGGATCTGTTCGCAGGCATCGTTGCAATGCGTAAGCTTCACGCTCTCGTCATTGAAGAGACGGGCCTCACGGCAGCAGATGAAATGCTATACCCCGAAAACTGGCGGTATCTTGACGATCTTCTCTCCTACGTGGCAATCGGTGCCCGTTCTGTGGAGGACCAGCAGCACCGTATGACTGTCAGCGGCATGGATGTTCCGGCCGGCATGAAGAACCCGACCAGCGGCGATCTCAGTGTCATGCTCAATTCCGTCGTTGCAGCCCAGAACAAACACAATTTTATTTACCGTGGCTGGGAGGTCAATACGGACGGAAATGAGCTGGCTCACGTTGTTTTGCGCGGAGCTGTCAACAAACACGGAAATAATATTCCGAACTATCACTATGAGGATCTCCGTCTTCTGCTCGATATGTATGAAAAACGAAACCTCAAAAATCCTGCTGCGATCATCGATACCAACCACTCCAATTCCGGCAAGCAGTATCTGGAGCAGATCCGCATTGCCAAGGAGGTTATGCACAGCAGAAATTACCACCCGGAAATCAAAAAGCTTGTCAAGGGCTTCATGATCGAGAGCTACATTGAAGATGGCTCCCAGAAAATCGGCTGTGATCCTCACATTTACGGAAAATCCATTACGGATCCGTGTCTCGGATGGGAAAAGTCAGAACAGCTTCTCTACGATATTTACAGAGAGTGTTAAATCACCGTATTTTACCGCTGAAAACTGTATAAAGAAACAGAATAAAAGGAGGCTGCCATACAGCAGATGTCAGATATTTCAGAATCTGTTCATCTCTGCGGCAGCCTCCTGCTGTTTATTACAGCATTTGTTGTCTCATCTCTTTTGTCTGATTCTCTTTTATATAATTCTCTTTTATTCTATGTTCTTCTGTTTCCTGTCTGTATTCTCTTTGGATGTGTGATTTATCCTATTTTCTCGGATGTGTCTCATGGTAAACGCGTTGCACACGGTCTGAGTTTAAGTTCAGATACATCTGTGTGGTGGAAATATCTGAATGACCCATCATTTCCTGCACAGATTTAAGGTCTGCGCCGTTTTGCACGAGGTGAGCTGCAAATGAATGGCGCAGCGTATGGGGCGTAATATCGGCATTGATGCCTGCCTTTGACGCGTACTGCTTGATCAGCTTCCAGAAGCCCTGGCGGCTCATAACGCTGCCGGAACAGTTCACAAACAGGTATTCACTCTCCTGCCCCTTCAGCAGATGATCGCGGCCCCCTCTCAGATAACGCTCCAGAGACTGTCTGGCGCAGTTTCCAAAGGGAATCACCCTCTCTCTGCCGCCGTCACGGCAGATAATATAATTCATAGCAAGGTTAACATTCTGAAGCTTCAGAGAAATCAGTTCCGAAACACGGATGCCTGTGGCATACAGCAACTCCAGCATCGCACGGTCCCGCAGTTCTTTCGGGGAATCTCCCGAGGGCTGCTCGATGAGCCTCACAGTCTCCTCCATAGTCAGAATTCCCGGCATCTTCTTTTCAATATGCGGAGCCTTCAGCGTCTCGGCCGGATCCTCGGCAATATGATTCTTACGGCAGGCATAATGAAAGAACGTTTTCATAGATGAAACGCTGCGCGATACAGTAGCCGTGGAAAGCCCCTGCTTCTCCAGGTACAGTATGTATGAATTCAGATTTGTTGCAGTAATATGCTCTACATCGAGAATGCCGTGATCCGACAGATACGTCTCGAGCTTTTTCAGATCTCTCTGGTATGAGCTCACTGTACTGGCAGATGCATTCTTCGTCTCTTTTAAATAATCAATGAACTGGGGCAACTCCAATCCCATAATTCAAACTCCCTTAATGCTCTGCAGACTCCCGGCTGCAGATTTCTGGTATTTCTGCTCTGCGTCTCTTCTCCCCAAACGCAGCGTAAGTGTATTATACGCAATTCTTTCGCCAAAATCAATGATAATTTTACAGCCAAAATCGCGAAAAAATGCAGGTTTTATGCGGCTTTACAAGATTTCGTCCGTTCCGTTTGCACTGCCACCAGATATGGTAAATTTTATGTAAAAAGCTGCAAAAAAATTTTTAAGGTCCATGAACCGAGGAAGGCTTCACACAGACAGCCTGCCAGACACAGCAGCACCATCATCCCAAGCTGGCCAAACTCTCTTTTCCTTATCACCGATATACCGGTCCCCTGGACAAAAGCCATGTTTCTGTTCTGGTACAGCAAGAAGCCGGTCTCTCTGCGCCACACGGCACCATAGAAGAACCACTGGGGCAGCAGGCAGCAGGCGAGAAGCCAGATTCCCTCGTACCCGTCGCGCAGAAGGAACAGAGAAAGCAGCATGCCGGCCGATACAGACAGCCACATGGCATACGCCAGATGGAACAGCAGACCTGCCACAGTAAAAGCACTCATCCACAGGAACAGAAGCGTCCTGAGCCGCAGTCCCGCCACATAGTAAAACAGCTTTGCCGGGTGTATCTCTGACCCTTCATATTTCTGAAAACTGTACAGGCTGAAAAATCCGGTATAATCCCCGGTTCCCATGTGCAGCAGCCCGGGCAGCGAAAAGCCGGCGCAAAAACCGGCAAGCACAAAAAGCCAGACGGTCAGACGGTGAATTCTTCTCTGATTCATTCAGTCAACTCCTGCCACAGCTCTTTGCTCTATCCTATGAAAAAAGCAGGCAATTTACGACTCCTGTATCACTTCTTTTCCACTGATACCAGATACTCTTTCAGGTATTCATAAATCTGATTCTCAGTGGGCGGACAGCCTTTAATGCAGTGCGCAAACTCCGACGTGCAGCGGCCGACGCCCAGCTTTCCGGTCTTTCCCCGGTAGCCCTGACCGATACAGATCTTTGTGTCCAGCTTCTCCAGAAGTCCCTCCTGCTTTAATCGATCCAGAGCAGGAATCAGATACCCATAGCAGGCACTGCAGGATTCTACCTCCTCAACCGCATCCCGAAGTTCCACGATTTTGCGGTCAGAGGGCAGAGATTCTCTTCCCTGCTCTGCCTTCAGACACAGGACAGATCCGTCCACACGGCAGCATTCCAGAATCTGTGCACGGGAGATATCGGCGCAGCCTGCTCCCAGCTTCTGGGCCATTTCAATATACGGCACCTCTTTTATGTCATAGTGCAGCAGACGGCAGACGTATGCATCCACCAGGACAGGATCTCTGGCCGTCATGACACAGTTGCGGACCACCGGGTTGCCTCCGTCTTCAAAGTCAAGATCGCCGCAGATGTGATCTACCACAATAAAATCCTGGCGGATTCCCAGTCCAAGATGGGCGATGGGGCGGTGAAGTCCCAGAGAATGGAACCGACGCTTTTCTTTGTTGGGCAGAAGTCCTTTCATATTCTTCAGCGCGCACGTAATTTTCGTCTGGCAGTGTCCCTTCAGCACGGGCACATTGATCAGAAAATCAATCTGCTTCACACAATCGCAGAGGTTCAGCTCCATTCCGCCGCAGTCCCGTGTAAAATGTCCATCCTTCTGTGCATCATGAAGCTTCACCTGATATTTCTGTGCCAGCACATCATACCCGCACTCCTGTATGGAATCAGAGGTCCTGTCCCCTACCCAGGAACCCTCCGCTATCATCAGATTCCGGTATCCCCGCTCCTGAAGATATTCAATAATTCCGGCAACCACTTCCGGATGTGTCGTCGCGCCATAGGATGCCGGAGACGGTGAAACCAGGTTCGGCTTGATCCCGATACATTTCTCAGTGGAGGGCAGAAGCTTTTCCAGCTCTGACTGCTCCAGCAGCAGCTTTGTCATCTCCTTATAGTCTGTCCCGTAAATTTTCAGAATCTGGTTCTGTTCCATCATTCTCTCCTTTTTCGCTTTCTGATCAGTACTCCTTTGTCACCTGATCAACTCCATACCGCTTTTTAAACAGCTCCAGGTCATTCTCCGTACGGATAAACATAACCTCCTCAAACTGTCCCGTCTTTCTGTTTTTAAAACCTGCCACCTGCTCTCCGTTGCAGATGCTGCAGCGAAGCACCGGGCGATATATTTCCGGATCAAAAGTCTGCTCCGGCTGCTTTTGCACTTCTTTCTTTTTCCAGAACATTTTTCCAGCCTTTCCGCGTCACTATCGTCAGGACTCCGTTTTATACGATCAGCTGATAATTCACGATATCAAGACGCTTATGAAACTTTTTCCCGACTTCCCGCATTGTCCCGCAGTATGTAAAACCAAACTTTTCATGCAGATGAATGCTCGCCTCATTCGTCCCTGTAATCACAGATATGACACAGTGCACGTCACTGCGTCTTCTGGCGTCATCCAGAACAGACTGCATCAGCATACTGGCAATCCCCCTGCCGCGAAATGTATGATCCACATATACAGACAGCTCCACCGTCTCATGATACGCCTCCAGAAGCCTGTACGGCGACAGACTGGCATAACCTGCCACACGCCCCTGTATCTCGGCAACAATCAGCGGATGGTTATCCACGTTATGTGCTTCAAACCATGGTCTGCGCTCCTCAGGAGTCAGAGGTGTCACCGAAAATGTAGCCGTCGTATGTTCGATTTCATAATTATAAATATCAGTCAACTCCGGCAGATCCTTCTCCATGGCAGTCCGGATGATCACATTCTCTGTGTTTCTTTCATTCATCTGTATTTTCCTCCATTCCGAACCGCATGCCGCGATTCTCTCAGTTATACGTTCCCGATCCCTGTCGCGTCCTTTTTATTCTTCGACGCCAATCTGAATAATGTTCACGGAGTGCGGCTTAAGCTCAACCTCCATTCCCCGACTGAAAGCGCCAAGCTTCTCATGGAGAATCTGCACTCCTTCATGGCCGATATCATTGTATGCTTCCGTGCTGTCTCCGCTGATGTAGTGGATGGAAACATCCCCCTCCGCTTCCATATCCAGCGTCAGTTTCCGTGCACAGCAGCCATCCTTGTTCACCGCCGCCACCGCATAGCCTTTCCTGTCACTGAAGGATGTCACCACCACATCCAGCAGTTCCACATCCACAGGATCTCCCTTTCTGGATTTCAATGCCTTTAACGGCATCTCTTCGTTCCAGGAATCCAGGACAGTATCGCCCAGATAATTTACGTACAGGTCAAACACATGGTACGTGCTTCTGAGGACAATTCCCTCCTTGTGCGTATAAATACACCCTCTCGTGTTCACAATCGGTGCAAAGCTTGCCATGCCGACGATGTCACAGAAACGGTTGCACATATTCAGAAAGCAGGCCGAGAACACGGCATCCGCCATGGTATACAGAGTATTATCATCATTTTTATCCCGCGGGTACAGGTACTCTTCCTTTGTGACACCCTGAACGATGGAGTGTACATTCGGATGATACCACCCGCGGAGATTCCATTCGTCAAAGGCAATTTTTATCTTTTTGTCAAGGCCCATGGCCGAAAGCAGTCCCCTGACCTTTACCACAGAGCTGTCTATGTCGTTGGTGTACACCATGCAGGCATCATAGTCTGCACAGTCATTCGTCTCATGAATCGGATCCCAGTAGCCGTGAATCGATATCCAGTCCAGAAACTGGCCGCTGTTCTTCAGAAGCTGCACATTCCAGTCAATATCCGCCAGGGCGGCTGCCGACAGCTCCACGGTCGGATCCACGTGTTTGATCATCTTTGCTGACTCTGCCACGAGTCTTCCCCATTCATCCGTTGATTTTGCACCGATTTCCCAGAATCCGTAATTTTCATTCCCGATGCTCCAGTATTTTACCTTATGCGGCTCTCTGTGTCCGTTTGCAATTCTCCACTTTGCATACTGCCCCTCTGATTCCAGATTGCAGTACTCGACCCAGTCACTCATCTCCTCTGCCGTTCCTGTCCCTGCATTCGTACAGATATACGGCTCACATCCGGCCTTGCGGCACATGGCCACATACTCGTCGGTTCCGAACGTATTGGGCTCCTCCACTCTCCATGCTTTGTCATAAGACGGAATTCTCTTTTCCCCCACCGCATCCTTCCAGTGATAAGAAGAGACAAAGCAGCCACCCGGCCATCTCAGCACGGGGAGATGGATCCGTCTCATTGCTTCCAGGACATCCGTACGCAGCCCGTCCTCATCCGAAAGAGGGTTGCCGGGATCATACACCCCTCCGTAAATCTGGCGGTGAAAGTGTTCGATGAAATGTCCGTAAATCATCCTGTCTCGTTTTCCAAGTATACGCCTTGTGTCTGCATGAAGCTTCATATGTCATATCCTCCCATTCTTCTCGGCAGTGTCAAAAACTACATGTTTTTTTGTTCCAAAATCTTTTAAAGCTATTAGATTCTGGTATATATCACCAGCTTTTTGCAATGTTGTATCATTAACTGCTCTTGTCACGTTCAATACCTCCCTTTAGATTTGACCATTTTTTCGCATTGCTTTTCCATATGTTTTGCCACTCTTTCTCATTCACTATCGCATCAAACACAGGCTCAAGGAAAGTCTGGATTTCTTCAATGACGGATGGAAACTCAAGTGTGTTATCTTTTATGGTTTTCAAAAAGAACTTCCAACGCTTCTGCATATCTTCATCATCGGCAAGTGCAGCAACACGCTTAAAACTATCTCTGTCATAGGGAGTACCACGCCGCTGTAAGGTTTCAAATATTGCTGCCTGCAATTTTTCACCCTCAAAATCGAATGTCCTTGAAAGATAATAAATATCGTAAAAATCTTTCATTCTAACTGTCAGTTCAAAGCGTTGTAGTATGGCATCAAATTTCTCGGCAATGGTGCTTTCAAGGGAATAAGTTTTAATTACAGGTGCTTCAAAGTCTGGAAGCTGAGTGTTGATTGTGCGTTTTTCGGCACGGGGGACTATAATATCACCCACACCTATGTCAACATTGAACGGCACACGCACATTTCTTATTTGAGCAATAATCTGTGTACTGATACCGTGATATTTTCTTTGCGGAGAAATTTCCTCAAAGCCTTTTGCTCGCATTTCTATATAATCGTTACCTGTCGGTGTGTCGATGATTTTACAAATCAGCTCTTTTACATCATCTATTGAATTAGAGTATCCACGGAGCAGGAAATCGACATCAATTGTTGCTCTACTTTCGAAATTAGTTAAAGTATAAATGAACAATCCACCTTTGAGTATTAGCGTATCCTCACACCCAGATTTTGATAGCTTTCTCAAAAATTCTTCCTGCACAAAAAGCTGCAAGCATTGCTGGTAGCTGATACCAGAAGCTTTTGCTTTATTTCTCAGCTTTGCCAGAACGGAAGCTGCAATATCTGCCATTACAACCACACTCCAATCAATTCTTTAACCTTTTTCTGCACACGCAGTTTTTTTGCATACATCATAAGGTTTGGTATATTCTTTTGGGGGTCATTAACATACCCTTGTATTGCTTTATTGAAAATTTCTTTATCCATTTTATTCATATTTTTCAGAACATCACAAATTGTTCGGTCACGGTCATAAATTCGCACTTTTATAAAATCAATCTCACCTGTTGTTTCGCCAAGCGTAACCAAATCGGACTCAAGGCGATATGCTTTAATGAATGGGTACTCTATATTGGTTCGTAATTTTGAAACATTCCTGTCTATGGCAAAATTCCACTCAGCGGGATTTCTATCGCTGTATTCATAATAAAATAGAGCAGTTTCCATACAAAGAACAGCATCGGGAAACAAACTATTAATGATAACTATTTCTTGGGCTTCGCAGTTTTCAATCCAGTGATAATAACCTCGTCTTATTCTTTCAATAAAACCTTCATCTAAAAGTTGTTTAATGTCTGCATAGTATAGCTTAGCTTCAAGAAGCTCGGCAGTAGTCATTACATAGTGATGCCGATTGAACAGATTTCTCACATTTTTAATATCGTTTTCACGAAGCATTTGTCCACCCCTATTTAATTGCCTCAAATATGTTTATTGGTTGGGTACTTTACTATATTATATGCGATTTGTATATAGAAAGTCAATAGTAAACTGCCCACTTAAAAAGCAAACAGCAGTCAGTTTACTATAAGGGAAACAGGCAATATTATCGATGCTTCTCTGGAATAAAAAATAAGCGTACCACTATTTCTAATGATACGCTTATCA
>SFEV01000026.1 GCA_004557975.1 Lachnospiraceae bacterium | reverse complement strand
ATATTCTCAGGGGAATTCTCCCGGGAACGTATTATCTGGTAGAGACACAGGCTCCGGAAGGATTTACTCTCGCAGAGCCGAAGCAGTTTACAATTGAGGCAAACCAGCTTGTAACAAAACAGCAGACAATTGAAATCGAAGATGCTCCGACAGAGGTAAGTATCAGCAAGACGGATCTTGTCAAAGGTACAGAGCTGGCCGGCGCTGATATGAAGCTTGTCAAAGTGGATGCAGACAGAAAGGTAACGGAAGAGCTGGCTGAGAGTATCTATGATGATCAGGAAATGAGCTGGACTTCTGACGGAAGCAGCCATACAGTGAAGGGACTGAAGGTCGGCACATATGCGCTGATCGAGACTGCAGCACCTGACGGATTTACAATTGCAAACACAATCATCTTCCATGTAAATGAGGATGGCACAGTTACAGATGAAGCGGGCGAAGCTTTTGACGACAACACCGTTGTCATGAAGAACGAGCCGATCCGCATCGAGATCACGAAGACCGGCTTCACGAAGGACGGCAAGGTAGTTCCGCTTGAGGGAGCGAAGCTGGAGATCCGTGAGAGAACAGATGACAATGGAATCGGTGACATTATCTTCAACGCATACGGCGATAAGATGAGATTTGAGTCTGCTACAGAGGCAGTTGTACTGAACGGTGTGAAACCGGGCAAGTACTGGCTCGTTGAGACGGAAGCACCGGATGGATATCTGGTTGCTGAGCCGATTGAGATCACGATCAACGAGGATATGACTGTTTCACAGAATCCTGTAACTCTGATTATGGAGGACTGCCCGATTGAGGTGGAGATCAGCAAGATCGATATCACGAATGAAGCAGAGCTTCCGGGTGCTAAGCTTCAGGTAATGGATAAGGATGGAAAGGAAATCGTGAAGACGATTTACGGCGAAGAGCTGACCTGGACGTCCACAGAGACACCGAAGAAGTTCACGGGAATTCCGGCAGGCGACTATATCCTGCGCGAGACAACAGCTCCGGAAGGATATGCAGTTGCAAAGGATGTTGCATTTACGATTACTTCAGATCTGAAGGTTGAGAACAGGGTTGTCATGGAGGATGCACCGACTGAGACAGTAATCAGTAAGACTTCCCTGACAGGCACGAAGGAACTTGAGGGAGCACAGCTTCAGGTGCTCGACGCAGCAGGAAGACTGGCGAAGACGATTTATGGCGAGGAGCTGTCCTGGACATCAGGCGCAACACCGAAGGAAATCAAGGGTCTCCCGGCAGGAAGCTATACGCTGCACGAGGTTCTTCCGCCGGATGGATACGCATACGCTGAAGATGTGAAGTTTGAAGTAAAGAACAATGGAGAAGCAACGAAGGTTGTCATGAAGGATGACACGACGAAGGTTACGATATCCAAGATGGATGTAACGAACAATAAGGATCTGGCAGGCGCTCATCTTGTGCTGAAGGATGCAAAGGGCGAGGTTGTCGCAGAGTGGACTTCCACAGGAAAGCCGAAGGAGATCAACGGCAAGCTGATCGCAGGCGCAACGTACACGCTGACTGAGATCACAGCTCCGGCAGGCTATGACATCGCACAGGATATCACATTTACCGTAAATACGGACGGCACGATCAATCAGGTAGTGATGAATGACCGCAAAGCTGACGGTAAGGGAAGCGTAACGGTTCAGAAGCTGGTAATGCAGGACGGCAAGTATATCGCAGTCGATTATACCTTCTACACAGCTCTGTTCTCGGATGAGGCGTGCACACAGAGAGTAACCAGCGTCAAGCCGCTCAGTGTAAGTGGTTCCTACACGACATCTACAATCTTCACGAATCTGCAGTACGGTACGTACTACGTAGCAGAGACGGATGAGATGGGTAATGCGATCAGTTCGGCATTCATGATTGAGTCCATCGATATTATTGACGGAACGGCAGTGCTGAAACCGTCACAGGCAACTGCAAAGAGTACGATTATCAACCATGTGGCAGGCTTTGAAGAGAACTACTACAAAGACGGTGAGATCACTGTCAACAAGACAGTTCTTGTAAACGGACAGAAGTCAAAAGTAACAGATACCTTCTACTTCGCACTGTTTACAGATCCTGGTCTGACCATGATGTTTGACACAGGCGTTAAGAAGCTGAAACTCAGCGACAAGTCCAGCGGATCCGTGAAGTTTGAGAATCTGCCATACGGTGAATACTATCTGGCAGAGACAGACAAGGATGGTGTTCCGGTAGATTCGGATTACAAGTACGAGGTAACAATCACTTCCCCGTACTGCAAGCTGGATGCGGAAAACAGATCGGCTGTACGTGATGTAGTGAACTCGATCACGGAGGAATCTGAGACAGAGATCGCGACAACAACGACGACGACGACCACCACGACAACAGGCGGTTATACAACCACCGGTGTGACGACGAACGCATCGAAGCCGGTCAAGACCGGAGACGAAACTCCGATCCTGCCGTTTGCATGTGCTCTGGCCGTATCAGCAGCTGCGCTGGTACTTCTGGCAGTTCTTGGAAAGAGACGCAAAAGAAGAAGCTAAGAAAAAGCTGGAATCTGGAGACAGATGATCAGAAAAGTGAAAGATGAATAAGAGAAGCCGCTGCGACGCAGATTATATCTGCGGGCAGCGGCTTCTCGTTTTGTCATTCTGCCATCAAATTAAATTACGGTCAGAAATCCTTTTGAATATCTGTGATCAGGGCACGGATGGTCTCAATATTTTCTTCAAGCTCCTCTGCAATTTGCTCTTCGCTTTTATTTTTCAGCAGCTTTTTTTCGACCAGTTTTTTCATGGTTTCCAGTTGTCCGGCTTTTTTCCCTTTTATTATGCCTTCTTTAATGCCCTCTCTCATGCCTTCTCTCATGCCTTCTTCCAGTCCCTGATTCCGCGCTTCCTGAATTGCGTAATATCGTTCTTCCCATGCCTGCATATATTTCACTCCAATCTCTTCACTGGCCTTCACCTTACATACTTTTGAGTGGATCCGCCGGATTCTCGCGCTGCGCAGCTGATTCGCCGTCTCATCTGTTGTATGCTCCAGATAGTAGAGGAATTCTGCAAGCTCTTCTGATATCTCTGAGGGATTCTGGCCTTTGGTGTTCAGGAAAATGCGGACTGTCCCGTCCTCAAGAGTGCATTCCGGAACTTCCTCGCATCGTGGACGGAAAGTATAGCAGTATTTTCCATAGCCAAACAGATCGAAAGTCATAATCATGATCAGATAAGAATTATTCAGCCCGTCATAATCCGGAACCCCCGGTTCCAGAAGAGAAGTATCAAGCATAGACTGGTAATACCGGCTTCGCTTCGCCAGATCCTTTCTTCTGCTGTCCTGCATTTCTGTATTATATACCGTATCATCCTCATCGGTGGAAAACACATCCATCCGGATAGAGCGAATCAGCGGCGATACGCGGAACTCTTTTTCAGATTCACTTTGCACAAGCAGTGAAACATCCCTTCCAAGTATGATGCTGAGCATTTCTTTCTGCACCTGCGGATCCTCCATCACTTCATCAAACAGGAATCTGTTTGTAAGGTTCAGGTCCTTTAAGGGTATTATGTTTTGTTTTCTGATTTCCTTGCTTTTCTTATTATTATTCATGTAATTTGTTCCTTTCATTTTATCACAGGTGGAGTGGGATGAACAGATATAAAGGCTGATGAGGAATGTATTATGTGCTTTGAATGTAAAGATTGATTTAAAAAAGATATCTGCTTTAGATGTAATCAAGAGAAATTAACTGCTGTCATTATATTTGTTTTTAATTATTATGTCAATCTCTTTTTGATGTGTAATAGACTCTTATTAAATATAATTTTAGAGTTTAAAAAGATGGTGGAAGCATCGGAAACGATTACTGCGAGAGATCTGCGCAGAGCCTTAAAGACAAAATCAGGAAAAAACGAAGGATACTCCGCATAGGATAGTAAAAAGTGATTTGCGGAGTGAACAGTGAAGCAGATACTGGAAAAAATTCTGCATGAGAGCAGGAATACACCGGTAAAGTGGATGCAGTATCTGATGCTGGTGGTTCTGTTTGGACTGGCATTTATCCTGCCGATTTATGCTGTACGGTATCAGGCACAGCAGCGCAGTGGGGAGAGCGGCACGCAGCAGATACAGCAGCCGGAAAATCAGGATGGCGCACAGCAGATACAGCAGCCAGGGAACCAGGATGGAGATCAGCAGATACAGCAGTCGGGCAGTCAGGAGAGTACGAGTGTACAGAAAGGTGCCCGGGAGACCGGGCAGCCCGCGGGGGAATGCAGAGGAACGATTGTCCTTGATCCGGGACACGGAGGCTCTGATCCGGGTATGACCGGCAGCAGCGGTGCCACAGAAAAAGTTCTGAATCTGATTTATGCGAAAAAGCTGGCAGTCCTGCTTGAACAGGAGGGTTACCGGGTGGTGCTCACCCGGACGACGGAAGAGGGATTGTACGATCCCGGCCAGCACAACCAGAAAGCACAGGATATGCAGCGGCGCTGTGCGATCATAGAACAGGAAAATCCTCTTCTGACCGTGAGCATTCATCAGAACAGCTATCCTGATCCGGCAGTCCGGGGACCACAGGTATTTTACTACGAGCATTCTGTGGAAGGGGAAAAGCTGGCAACACTGATACAGAACAGCCTGAATGAACAGCTTGAGATTGAACGGCCCCGTGTACAGAAATCAAACGGCAGCTATTACATACTGAAGCGCTCTTCCAGTATCACTGCGCTGGTGGAAGCAGGTTTTCTGACGAATCCTCAGGAAGAAGAGCTGCTGCAGGATGAGATGTATCAGGATCGTGTGGTGAGAGCGATCTGTGACGGAATTCTGATGTATCTCACGCAGGAGCAAAGCTGACGGTCTTTGACTAAATTTCGGAAAAATCCCCTGTCTCAGGTACAAAAACACTGAGCAGGGGTCTGACATATTGATTTTTCATAAAAATACAGATATACTGTGATTATCAGATGTCAGGGAGGCAAAGGCTTTTGTACCAGACATCATGGAGCAACCTGTTCATACTTTGTGAAAAGGATCATGGAGATTGTCTATGAATCTGATAAAAAAGCTGAAATACTATTTTGCGATACATTTCGCTGCTTCGTTTTCGCTGGTGCTGGCCGTGGCATTGCTGATTGTGACGATTTTGCAGCAGACATACCTGAAGAGGGAGTACCTGCACTATTTGCTTGAGCAGAGCTTTGAGACGGAGAATGCGGCACTGGAATCGGTTCAGAAGAATCTGAATGCGGCTATTCGCGAAATGATCTATCAGGGCGGGAAGATGGCTGTGGATGAGGACATCTATGACCGGGCAGTTGATGCGGATGCCGCTCTGGAGGAAGAGAAGGATATCAACAATCTGACTCTGAATCTTTACCGCTCTCTGCAAAGCTATGGGTATGAGAGTACGATAAAAGCGGCGGCAGTCTTTCGCAGAGAAGGACTGATTACCCAGTATGATAAGATGAAAACTTCTGAGGCAATTCTCTGGAATGACGGTACTGGGGAAGATCAGCAGATGATTCTGGATTCCTTTTTTGGCAGGAATCATGATGAGACATTTCCGCGGTTCCGTGTATTTCTGAGTCCGGGGATTCATCCGGCGCATAAGGACTGCGGAGTTTTTCATATTGCCTATCCCCTTACCGGCGGCAAAGTTTCCATATGGAAGACAGATTATCTGCTGGTGCTTACAAGTGAGACAAATATGTTTCAGGAATACCTGAAGACGATTGATATGCCTGGAGTAGAATACATTCAGGGCTATATTGCAGATCAGAATGGCAATATTGTATATCACAGCAACAGTGATCTGATTGGTACTCAGGAGTCCCTGATTTCCGGTGAGTCATCCGTTACTCACATAGCAAGGGAGATCAGATATTTCGGGTGGACGCTGAATGTTGTGATCGATAAAGAAAAAATGGAGGAACACATTGATGTTATCTATGGTCGGAGCAGCGTAGTTTATGGTCTTCTGCTGATATTTGGTGTAGCAGTGATATTTATCTGGTTCCGAAAGCTGTTGCATCCGGTCCGTCAGCTGTCCCGCTCCATGAAGCATGTGGAGCAGGGAGATTATCATTCTAAGATAGACATAGAAGGCAGCCACGAAATATGGCAGATAGCGGAAGAGTATAACCGGATGATTGAAGCCATTCAGCAGAAAAATCTGGAGATCAGGCGGCAGCATCAGGAGACATTGCTTTCTATAGAAGAAAAACATCAGGCGGAACGGGAAGCACTGGAATCCCAGATCAATGCCCATTTCATCTGTAATACGCTGGGAAGTATCAATTATGAGGCCATGGAGGAAGGAAACTATAAAGTCTCAATACTGCTGAAGAAGCTTTCCAATATTCTGAGATATACCTTTGATCAGAAAAGTCAGGATGTGTTTATCTGTCAGGAGATTGCCTGGATCGATCAATATCTGTATCTTCAGAAATATCGTCTGGAGACAGTATTTGACTATGAGATCCTTTTTCCGGATATATATGGACAGTGGCCGTGCTGCAGGCTGATGTTCCAGCCCTTTGTCGAGAATTCGATTCTTCATGGCTTTGAAGGGAGAAAGCAGGGAGGAATGATTCGGATTTCGGGAAAGCTGGAGGGTGAGCTGCTGAAAATTGTGATTGAAGATAACGGCTGCGGTATGGATGCGGAGACGGAGCTGGCTATTCAGGCAATTTTGGCTGAGCATGAGTCTCTTTCGCTTGACAGAAAAGATTCGGGTGTTAAGTCTCAGAAGAGACAGGGGATCGGGATCAGAAATGTTGTGACCAGAATGCGGATGTATTATGGAAGCCGTTTTGAAATATCATTGGAGACGCAGGAAGGAAAAGGAACGAAGTTTATCTTTTTAATACCGATTCCGGAGACAGAGGAAGAAGAGTGATAAGTCAGGGGGATACAAAATGCGGATAATCATTGCAGAAGACGAGAGGCGTGCCTGCAGGGGTCTGAAATCGCTTCTTACATCGATTTCATCGGAGGCTGAGGTGACAGGAGAAGCTTATGACGGGAGGCAGGCATTTGAAATGATCCGTCAGCAGCGGCCGGATGTGGTTTTTACGGATATCAGGATGCCCTATATGGACGGAATCTCTCTGATCAGAGCCGTTCGGGATCACCGGATTCCGGTCAAATTTGTCATTATCAGTGCGTATGAGGAATTCGAGTATGCGCGTCAGGCCATCACGCTTGGAGTGGTGGATTACCTGGTGAAGCCTGTGACCAGGGAGGAAGTGTACAGGGTCTGGTGCAGACTGAAGGAAGACGGAGATTCCAGGGATGAGCAGGAATCGGAGAATGACAGCCTCAAATCGCTGTATCCGGATGCCCATCCTCTGATTCTGCGTGCTCTGGACATCATACAGAGCAGCTATGCGACGAAGATTTCCCAGAAAGAGCTTTCGGAGATGCTTGGAATCAGCGCGGAGTATTTCTGTTTTCTCTTTAAGCGAGACACAAAGGAGAATTTTTCCAGATTTCTTCGAAGATATCGAATCGAAAAGGCGAAGCAGCTGCTGGATGAGGGAGAAGTTCCAAGGGATGAAATTCCATATTCGGTAGGTTTTTCAGATCCGAAGTATTTTTATAAGTGTTTTAAAGAGGAAACGGGTATTAACATGACAGAATATACAAGGGCGAAACTGTGAGTTTCGCCTTTTTACATAAATATATAAGATAATATAATAAAAAAGCAACAAAACAGACGAAAGAAAATGGCGAGCATCTTAAAAAAATACGAATATCTTAAAATAATGAACTAAAATATGAGGATAATATTAAGTTAATAGGTTGAAATGCACAAGTAAAAACGGTAAAATAAAGCTATCAAGATCGTGACAACTAAAAGGAGGATTTAATCATGAAGAAAAAACTGAGTATGGCAATGGCGGTCGCAATGGCTATGACTACATTCCTGTCAGCAGGTATGTGCGTTTCAGCTGAAGATACGGCAGATATCGGCGAACCGAACGGCGGAGTTGAAGTTGAGGTATGGCATTATTTTGAGCATGAGGCAGCAGCTCTGAATGCAGTCTGCAAAGAGTACAATGCTATGCAGAGTGACATTTACGTTGTTCCGACTTTCGTTTCCCGTGAAGAGCTGATGAAGCAGTATACCATTGGTGCCGTTTCAGGAGAGCTTCCTGATATCGGTATGGTGGATTCACCGGATATGGCTTCCTACATTTCTCTTGGTGTATTTGAAGATATCACCAGCTATCTTGAGGGATGGGAAGATCTGGATCAGTTCTATCCCGGACCGCTCAGTTCCTGTATGGATCCGGAAGGAAACCTGTACGGACTTCCGAACAACTCCAACTGTCTGGCTATCCTGTGCAACATGGAGCTCCTGAAGGCAGCAGGATTTGAAGAGCCGCCGAAGACTCTGGATGAGTTTAAGGCTGTCTGCGAAGCAACGACAGACCCGGACAACGGCGTATACGGTTTTGCAATGTGTGCAATCGGAAATGAGGAAGGTACCTTCCAGTTTATTCCGTGGCTGTACGGCGCAGGCGCAACAGTTGCATCTGTAAACAGTGAAGAAGGCAAAGCAGCATTTGAGACACTTGGCGAGCTGATCTCCAACGGATGGATGAGCAAGGAAGTTGTTAACTGGGGACAGGGCGACGCTCTGAATGCATGGATCGCAGGCAAGGCAGCAATGCTGGAGTCCGGTACATGGCAGGTAGCTCAGCTTGACGGCGATTATAAGGATTCCGTAACATGGGAATACGCATTCGTACCGATGCCTCAGAGTGCCAACGGAGCACAGGCTACTGTAATCGGCGGCGAGAACTTTGGTGTATGTGCAGGTGCTGCAGACGTAGAAGCTTGTGTGGATTTCCTGAAATATATGCAGTCCGCACAGTGCAATGCAGACTGGTGTGAAGTAGCAGGAAAGCTTCCGGTTCGTGGTGATGCAGTTGAACTGAAGGATTTCTGGACAGCTGATGAAAGATACAAAGTATTCAACGATTCTATGGAATTCGCAGTGGCAAGAGGACCTCACGAGTCATGGCCGACTATTTCCGAAGCTCTTTATACAGCAGAGCAGGCAGTTCTCCTTGGCGAGAAAGATGCGGCAACTGCAGTAGCTGATGCGGCAGCAGTCATTGACCCGATCGTTGCGGAAGTTCCTCTTCCGTAAGTTAGACACAGTGACAGGACTGCTGCCTTACGAGGCAGCAGTCCTTTTATTATCATATCATAACAGGAGTGTGACAGTATGAAAATGACGATAGCGAAAAAGAAGAAGCTGGAAGGCTATATGTTCGTCCTTCCGGGATTTCTCTATATCCTGATTGTTCTGGGATATCCGCTGATTTATAATATCCGTCTGGCCTTCCGGAATGTCAATGTCAAGACTTTCAAGTCCGGTACAGACGTCTTCGTAGGACTTCAGAATTTTACAGAACTGTTTCAGGATCCGACCTTTCAGCTGATATTTAAAAATACCCTGGTATTTACCATAGGATGTCTCGTTTTCCAGTTTACCATCGGATTCATTTTTGCCATGTTTTTCTCAAAAAAGTTTACCCTGGCAGGGCCTATCCGTGGTATGATTCTGGTGGGCTACATGATGCCGATGTCGGTAACGGCTCTTCTTGGTAAGAACATGTTTGATGTATCCAGTGGTGTAATCAACGACCTGCTTATGAAGCTTCATCTGATCCAGCAGCCGGTGGAGTGGCTTTTGCAGGGCAACACAGCTATGATAGCCATTATTGCAGTGAACTGTTGGGTAGGTATCCCCTTTAATATGCTGCTGCTTACTTCCGGCCTTACCGGTATCTCCCAGGATGTCTATGAAAGTGCGGAGGTGGACGGAGCTTCGTCAATCCAGAAGTTCCTGCACATTACTCTGCCGCTGATGAAGCCGGCCATCGCGTCCGTACTGATGCTTGGCTTTATCTATACGTTCAAGGCATTCGATCTCCAGTTCGTTATGACCAGCGGAGGTCCGCTGAATGCGACGGACGTTCTGGGTACTTATGCTTATACACTGTCCTTTACCCAGTATGAGTTCTCAAAGGGTTCTGCGGCGGCGATTGTGCTGTTCTGCTGTCTGTTCGTGGTAGGACTTTTCTACCTGCGTATGATTTCAAAGGAGGATGATTAGTATGACTAAGGGAAAGAATTCGATCTTTACGTCAAAGGAAGCCAGAAGGAATCTCCTCCTGTGTGTGATTGCAGTACTTATTGCCATTGTTTTCCTGTTTCCGATTTACTGGATCCTGGCCATGTCTTTCAAGAGTGATGCAGAATCCTTCGGAAAGGTCGTAACGTATTATCCGCACAACTTTACGGTAGAACCATGGCTGATGAACCTGACTGACCGTGAGTTTTTGTCATCACTGAAAAACAGCCTGTTTATCGCGCTGTGTTCCATGACGATCTCCATGGTATTCGGTGTTCCGGCAGCTTACGGTATGGGACGTTATAAGATGCCGGGAAGCAAGAGTTTTCTTCTTACCTTCCTGGTAACGCAGATGCTCCCTGCATCGCTGATGCTGACACCGATGTACCTGATTTTCAACAAGCTTCATCTGCTTGGTACATACTGGGGACCGGCCATCGCCATTGCTTCCGGATCTGTTCCGTTTATCGTGGTGACGCTGAGACCCTATTTCAAGGGAGTGCCCACTGCACTGGATGATGCAGCCCGTATTGATGGATGTAATGTATTTCAGGCGTTTTTCAGGATCATGATTCCGGCGATCAAGACCGGTATCATTACGGTAGTCGTAATCTCTTTCCTGAACGGCTGGAATGACCTGGCTTATTCTATGACATTTAATGTTAAGCCGGAGATGCGTCCTCTGACCGCAAACATTTACAGATTCCAGAGTAAGTACGGTACGAAATGGAACTGTATTATGGCATACGGAGCAATTCTTGTTATGCCGGTTATTTTACTGTTTGTGTTCCTGCAGAAATATATCGTTGGCGGTCTGACTGCAGGAGCCGTAAAAGAATAAAAGGAGGAAATTGTAATGCCTGATTTTGCAAAAAGAGAAGGAGAACCCAGTGGTGACTTTCGATCAGACAATGATTTTCTGTTGGGTTATTTTGAAGAAAGAGAAGGGGCTCTCTGCTACCGCTATGATGCGGAGCGCGTGCTCATAGAGCCGTGGGGAGCGAACAGCTTCCGTGTCCGTGCCTCCAAGATGGCTCAGATGCCGGAGGAACTGTGGGCTCTGGACGGCAAACCGGAGACGACAGAGAGTCAGATTACGATTCACAGATATTCTGCGGAGATCGTAAACGGCAAGATCAAAGCCGTGATCAATAATATCGGCAAGATCATATTCTACAATCAGAAAGATGAAGTGCTGCTGGAGGAATATGTCCGTAACAGGGAGGACATGTTTGCGAAGACCACCAGTTCTCTGGAGGTGGAGGCAAGGGAGTTCAAGCCTATTATCGGCGGTGACTATCAGCTTACCATGCGTTTTGAGTCCAATCCGGAGGAAAAGCTTTTCGGTATGGGACAGTATCAGCAGAAGTTCCTGGATGTAAAAGGGGCTGAGCTGGAGCTTGCTCACAGGAATTCTCAGGCCAGCGTACCTTTTGTGCTGTCCTCACTCGGATATGGATTCCTCTGGAACAATCCGGCAGTGGGACGCGTAAGCTTCAACAAGAATATCACCACCTGGGAAGCACAGTCCACAAAGAAGCTGGACTACTGGATCACGGCAGGCGATACGCCGGCTGAGATCGAGCAGGCGTATGCGGATGCCACAGGCAAGGTGCCCATGATGCCGGAGTACGGCCTCGGTTTCTGGCAGTGCAAGCTGCGCTACCAGACACAGGAGGAGCTGCTGGAGGTGGCCCGCGAGTACAAGAGAAGACAGATTCCCATTGATGTGATCGTGGTGGATTTCTTCCACTGGCCGAAACAGGGCGACTGGCGGTTTGATCCTACCTACTGGCCGGATCCGGATGCCATGATTGCCGAGCTGAAGGAGATGGGTATCGAGCTGATGGTATCCGTATGGCCGATGGTGGATTACAAGAGCGAGAATTTCCAGGAAATGAAGGCGAAAGGCCTGCTTACCAGAGTGGAAAAGGGTGTCCGCATCGACAACGTTTACATGGGCAACACCATCCAGTATGACCCCACCAATCCGGAAGCCAGAGAATATGTGTGGGAGAAGTGCAAGAAGAATTACTATGACAAGGGTGTAAAGATCTTCTGGCTGGATGAGGCGGAGCCGGAATATACGGTCTATGATTTTGAAAATTACCGTTATCATCTGGGACCGAATGTGCAGATCGGAAATATTTATCCGGTTATGTACGCTCAGACCTTCTTTGACGGCATGCGGGCAGAGGGACAGGAAAATATCGTAAATCTGCTTCGCTGTGCTTGGGCAGGCAGCCAGAAATACGGTGCTCTCGTCTGGTCGGGAGATATCCATTCTACTTTTGAAAGCCTGCAGAATCAGTTTGCGGCAGGCCTGAATATGGGAATCGCCGGAATTCCGTGGTGGACTACGGATATCGGAGGATTCTTCGGTGCAAATATTTACGACAAAGAATACCATGAGGTATTTGTGCGCTGGTTTGAGTACGGTACGTTCTGCCCGGTTATGCGTCTGCACGGTTATCGTATGCCGTACCAGCCTCAGTACGGAACGACCGGCGGAGCAGAGTGTGTGTCAGGCGCACCGAATGAGATCTGGTCCTACGGGGATGAAGTGTACGAGATCTGCAGGAAATATATCAATATCAGAGAAAATATGCGTCCGTATACCCGCAGCCTGATGCAGGCAGCCCATGAGAAGGGAGATCCGGTTATGCGTCCGCTGTTCTATGACTTCCCGCAGGATAAGAAGGCATGGGACAATGAATCTGAGTATATGTTTGGCCCGGATATTCTGGTGGCACCGGTTATGGAGCGTGGTCAGAAGACGAAAGATGTTTATCTTCCGGAAGGGGCAAGATGGACCAATGTATGGACCGGAGAAAGCTTTGAGGGCGGACAGACGATCACTGCGGAGACACCTCTGGATCAGCTGCCGGTGTTTACGAGAGATGAGTTTAGACTGGAAGTATAAAATATCCGTATACGGAGGTATATGAGTATGCTTAGACAGGAAGGAAACAAATTATACAGAAGAAATGACAAGGAGCTTCTTCTGATTGAACCCTGGGGAAAAAACAGCCTGAGAATCCGGGCAACACAGCGTCATGAGTTTATCTCCGATGACAACAGCGCCCTGCTTCTGCCGGAATCCTCCGATGCAAAGATCGCGATTCGCGGGAAACAGGCTGAGATCACGAACGGAAAGATTACCTGTATCGTGACAGACACCGGAGTTCTCCGATTTACAAACCAGAAAGGCGAACTTCTTCTGGAGGAGTATGACAGAACGAGAGATATGTACGAGGGAAGCGATAAGTTTGCCAGTGCACTTGAAATCGTTCCCCGCACCTTCCAGCCAAGATCAGGGGCAGACAATTATAAGCTGACCTACCGCCTGGAGGCAAATCCGGGCGAGAAGCTTTACGGTATGGGACAGTATCAGCAGCCGTACCTTGATGTGAAGGGCTGTGTGATTGAGCTGGCGCAGAGAAATTCGCAGGCAAGTGTGCCGTTCGTACTTTCGAACAAGGGCTACGGTGTGCTGTGGAACAATCCGGCCATAGGTCATGTGACTTTCGGAAAAAATGTGACGGAGTGGGTGGCAGAGTCCACCAAACAGCTGGATTACTGGATTACGGCAGGAGATACTCCGGCGGAAATAGAAGAAGCGTACGCGGATGCCACCGGCAAGGTGCCCATGATGCCGGAGTACGGTATGGGATTCTGGCAGTGCAAGCTGCGCTATCAGACTCAGGATGAAATCCTGGAGGTGGCAAGAGAGTATCACAGAAGGGGAATCCCGGTGAATGTGATTGTGGTGGATTTCTTCCACTGGCCTCATCAGGGAGACTGGAAATTCGACCTGGATTACTGGCCGGATCCGGCTGCCATGGTACGTGAGCTGAAAGAAATGGGCATGGAACTGATGGTTTCTGTCTGGCCCACGGTGGACGGTGAAAGCGAGAATTATGAGGAAATGAGAGAGCTGGGATATCTGACCCGGTCCGAGTACGGCAAACGTCTGGGACAGCTGGGCGATGCCTGCATTATTGATGTGACTCATCCTGACGGCAGAAAATACGTGTGGGACAAGATCAAAAAGAATTATTATGATCTGGGAATCAAAATATTCTGGCTGGATGAGGCAGAGCCGGAGTTCACAGGATATGAATTCGAACATTACCGCTATTATCTGGGAGCCGATATGGAAGTGGGAAATCTTTTCCCGAAATATTATGCCCGGATGGCCTATGAGGGCATGGAAGCAGAAGGTCAGACCAACATCGTAAATCTGCTCCGCTGTGCATGGGCAGGCAGCCAGAAATATGGAGCTCTGGTATGGTCGGGAGATATTGATTCTTCTTTCCGTGCACTGAGAAATCAGCTTGCTGCAGGCCTGAACATGGGAATTTCCGGAATACCGTGGTGGACCACGGACATCGGCGGTTTCCACGGCGGCAATATCTATGATGAAGCCTTTAAGGAATGCTTTGTGCGCTGGTTCGCTTTCGGAGCATTCTGCCCGGTTATGCGTCTGCACGGCTTCCGTGAACCTTTTAAGGAGCCTCTTGGCACCACCGGCGGCGGAAAGCATATCAGCGGAGCTGAGAATGAGATCTGGAGCTATGGAGACCGGGTGTATGAGATCTGCCGGAAATATATTGAGCTGAGAGAAGCCATGCGTCCATACATCAGAGAGCTGATGGCAGCTGCTCATGAAAAGGGTACACCGCTGATGCGTCCTCTGTTCTACGATTATCCGGAGGATGAGAAGGTATGGGAGATCGAGGACCAGTATATGTTTGGCCCGGATCTGCTGGTAGCCCCCATTCTGTATGAAGGTCTCAGAGAACGTCAGGTATACCTGCCGAAAGGACAGTGGGTAAATATCAATGACGGAACAGAATATGAAGGCGGTCAGATCATTAAGGGTGCAGCGCCTTACGAGGCGATTCCGGTGTATGTGAAAGCCGGATCGGCAGTGGCGAAAGCGATAGAAGCAGTTCCTGGATTTGGAAAGGCGTGAGGAAACAGATATGAGGAACGGAGATTCGGGAGGATTTTTTGGATTTGGCGGCACATTTGTGTCGTTCTGTGAAAAAATATTTGATACGCTGATGCTTGGTTTTTTGTGGATTGTCGGCTGCCTGCCTCTGGTGACAGTGGGTGTGTCCACCACAGCGCTGTATTATGCGATCGTAAAATCAGTGAAAAATAACAACGGTTATGCGGCTCATGAATTCTTCCGTTCCTATAAGCGAAATCTGAAGCCGGGAATCATTCTTTGGGTGATTTTCGTTGTGCTGTTTTATATTCTTCAGCTGAATGTGGGAATTCTCACAGCGAAGACAGACGGGTATACAGGATTGTTTTTCATCGTTCTGTATTCAGCACTGACAATATTCCTGATTCTGATGATGTGCTATGCTTTTCCGTCTCTGTCCAGATTTGACATGAGTGTGGGATGGATTCTGAAGATTTCCATCTATATGACAGTACGTTATCTTCTGACTACCGTTGCACTGGCAGTGACTCTGCTGTGTTTCGGTGCTCTGATCTGGAGAATCCCGCTTCTGTTTTTCTTTGCTCCCGGTCCGCTGGTATTTGTACTGTCGGAATTTCTGGAACGGGTGCTGAAAAAACATGAGCCGGACGTCAGCATGGACGCGGAAGAATAATCATAAGTATATCTTAAAAATCCCCTGCTTCAGGTGCGTAAAACACCGGGCAGGGGATTTTGCATGCTTTTTACAGTTTGATATTTTTAAAGAGAGAAGCAAGGGAAGTCGTTGCAGCTTCCGTCTCCGGCATTTCAAAGACTTCTTCTTCAATCTCTGTAGCGGCCACGTCCTCGAGCGCTTTCATACTGAGACTGATTTTTCCGTCGTTTACAGCCGTAATTTTCACTTTTACCTTCTGGCCTTCCTTCAGTACGGCACCCGGATGTTTGATGCGCTGCTGGCTGATCTGGGAAATGTGCAGCAGACCGCTTAATCCGTTGCCGAGGTTGATAAACGCACCGTAAGGCTTCAGTGTCTCTACAGTACCCTCAGTCACGAGACCGACCTCGACATTGGAAATACGTGCCTTGCGCTCTTCTTCCTCACGCTCGCGCAGGATTTCCTTCGCAGAGAGGACGAGGCGTCCGTCTGCCTGGTCAGCTGTAATGACGCGGACCTCAATTTCCCGTCCTGTCCATGCGTCAAGATCCTCCACGTATTCCAGGGACAGCTTCGATGCGGGGATGAATCCTCTGATTCCTTCCACATAAGCAGTGACACCGCTCTTTACGGCTTCGCTGATTTTAACTTTGATATTGGACTGATCCTTCAGAAGCTGTTCCAGCCTTTCCCAGCCCAGGACGGAAGCGGCAGCTTTCATGGAGAGCTGGATACGTCCCTGTGCATTGTCGCGGCGGATTACGGTTGCGGAGATCTGCTGGCCGACTTCCATATCCCGGAATGTAAAGTCAGGGTCGTCGCTGGCATCCTCAAGGCGAATTACGCCGTCCGTATAGATACCGAGATCAACAGTCAGTTCATCCTCTGATACGCCGATGACAGTTCCGGTCAGGATATCGCCCTCATGGATTGGCTTCAGGGATGCGGTGATAGCTTCCTCATAATCAGCCATGGTCTCAGCCGGGGCCTCAGAGGCTGCTTCAGCGACAGGCTGCTCAGTTGTTTCAGAAGCCGGAGCCTGGTCAGCTGCTTCGGCCGGGACAACCGCCTTCTCAGGTGCTTCTGCAACGGCTGCTTCACTGACTGCTTCCAGTGTTGTCAGATGTTCTTCACACATAATAAATCCTCCTTGTACAATAGGTATCCCATTCGTTCACTGCATTTATTCTATCACATAAGTGTCTGTTTGGGTACAGAAAAATTGGCGACATGAAATTGTAGCAAAAAAGGAGAAAATAGTTTCAAAAGAGAGCAGAAAGTGGTATACTGTAGCGAGAAGGAAGGCGGGAACAGGAAATGAAAACAGTCATGGTAGATATGCGTGACGGAATTGATAAAGAGGGAATGCGCCTGGCAGGTGAAATACTGAGGAACGGTGGCCTTGTCGCTTTTCCGACTGAGACGGTATACGGTCTGGGGGCAAATGCCCTGGATGAGCGCGCTTCAGCCAGAATATACGGGGCAAAGGGGCGGCCGTCGGACAATCCTCTGATTGTACATATTGCAGACTGGGAGGATATCTATAAAATAGCAGTGGATATTCCCGGGGAGGCGAAGCTTCTGGCAGACCGGTTCTGGCCGGGCCCGCTGACCATGGTGCTGAAAAAGTCGGATCTGGTTCCTCTCACAACGACGGGAGGGCTGGCGACGGTGGCTGTACGGATGCCGGATCATGAGACGGCCCGTGCGCTGATTCGCGCCGGAGGCGGCTATGTGGCGGCTCCCAGCGCAAATACTTCAGGGAGGCCGAGCCCGACGAAGGCGCAGCATGTGGCTGAGGATATGGACGGTGTGATTGATATGATTATTGACGGCGGAGATGTGGCCATCGGTCTGGAATCGACGATTGTTGATCTGACGGAGGGCATTCCGACAATTCTCCGTCCCGGATATATCAATCAGGAGATGCTGGAGGAGGCAGTCGGCAGAGTTGAGATGGACCGGGCGCTGATCTCGGAGGATTCCTCTGTCCGTCCGAAAGCGCCGGGGATGAAATATCGTCATTACGCGCCCCGTGCCGAGCTGATCATTGTAGAAGGGGAAGAACACTGTGTGCGCGATCAGATCAACCGTCTGGTGGCGGAGGCAGAGTCTGCAGGGAAGAAAGCCGGAGTCATCGGGACGGAGGAATCTCTGCTCTGTTACCGGAGCGGTCTCGTGAAGTCCATCGGTTCCCGGGCAGATGAGATTACGATTGCGCAGCATCTGTACGGTATTCTGAGAGAGTTTGACGAGCTGGATGTGGATGTCATTTATTCGGAATCCTTTGAAACTCCGCATATGGGACAGGCGATTATGAACCGCCTGATCAAAGCCGCGGGACATCAGATCATGGAAGTGCAGACGCCGGAAGCCTGCAGTGACGGAAGCGCGGATACAGGAAAACTGCGGTGATGGAAGTGCAGTGACCGGTGATACAGCGCGCGGGAAGCACAGAAATCTGTGATACGGAATAAGGAGCAAGGAGCGGTGTACAGTGAAAAAATATGACAGGCTGATTTTTGTGAGCAACAGCGATACGGCAGTCGGCCCCATGGCAGAGGCAATTCTGCAGAGCAAATATCTTCTGGAGGAGCTGGAGATTACTTCAAAAGGTCTTGTTGTGCTTTTTCCGGAGCCGATTAATCCGAAAGCGGAGGCTGTGCTTGTCAGCAACGGGCTTACGATGAAGGAGCATATGAGCGACCCGCTTTTGAGGGAGGACTTTTCGGAGCGGACGCTGATTATGACATTCAGCGAATCGCTGAGGCAGAAGCTGGTGAAGGAATATGAGCCGGAGCATGAGGAGCTGCTGCATGTCCTGAACCGATATGTCGGGTCAGAGCAGCCGGTTATGGACCCCTACGGAGGTTCGCTGGCAGATTATGGGCAATGTTTTGCTGAGCTGGAAGCTTTGATTGCAAAGCTTGTAATACAATTAAATGAGGAGGAATTACTATGTTAGCATTAGGCAGTGATCAGGCAGGATATGCACTGAAGCAGGAGATCAAGAAGTATCTTGATGAAAAGGGAATCGAGTATAAGGACTGTGGTTCGTACTCGGAAGACCCGGTGGATTACCCGGTTTACTCAAGGGCTGTCGTAAAAGAGATTCAGTCCGGAAACTGCGATAAGGGAATTCTGATCTGCGGAACGGGAATCGGCATTTCTATTACGGCGAATCGTTACAAGGGAATCCGTGCAGCTGTATGCGGTGACTGTTTCAGCGCCGAGGCGACACGCCTCCACAATGATGCAAATATTCTTGCCATGGGAGCCCGCGTGGTGGGACCGGGACTGGCAATTAAGATTACAGAGACATTTCTGAATACTCCGTTTTCAGGTGCGGAGCGTCATGCGCGCAGAGTCCGCATGATGGATGAGGAATAATTGATACAGGAAAGAGAAAGGGGCACAGAATACCATGCAGAAGATAGTGATAATGGATCATCCGCTGATCCAGCATAAGATTGGACTGATACGGAGAACAGAAACAGGTTCACGTGATTTCCGCGCACTGATCGGGGAAATTGCAATGTATATGTGTTATGAGGCAACGAGAGATCTGAAACTTCAGGATGTGGAGATTGAGACACCGATCTGCAGGACAACGGCGAAAGAGCTCAGTGGAAAGAAGCTGGCCGTCGTTCCGATTCTTCGCGCCGGCCTCGGAATGGTGGAGGGTATGCTCGCCATGATTCCGGCGGCAAAGGTGGGACATATCGGTCTTTACCGCGATCCGGAGACACTGAAACCGGTGGAGTATTACTGCAAACTTCCGGCAGATTCAGATGAACGTGAAGTATTTGTGGTGGATCCCATGCTTGCAACAGGCGGTTCTGCTTCGGCTGCTATTCAGATGCTCAAGGACAAGGGTGTTAAAAATATCCGTTTTATGTGCATTATTGCGGCACCGGAAGGTGTGGAGTGTATGAAGAGAGAGCATCCGGATGTGGATATCTACATCGGTGCGCTTGATGATCATCTGAATGATCATGGATATATTGTGCCGGGACTCGGCGATGCAGGAGACCGTATCTTCGGAACGAAATAAGAGCTGTAATAAATATGTACAGATGCGCAGACATCCATCGGGGAAAGTTCCCGCGGCGGAAGTCTGCGCTTTTTATATGAGAATTTATACAGAATAAAAAATTAATTAAGAATCTTTTTGTTTACGAAGGAATCGGAATGTACTATACTTATTGAATAAAAATTACAGCAAAATCTGTCAGAAGAACATAACATCATTTCATCCGATAGACATGTCACATAACAGGAGGTTATCAGTTATGAGAAAAAAACGGTTCAGAAAGACAGTCTCGGCATTTCTTACGGCTGCAGTTCTGCTGCAGTCTGTGATTTCAGGGGCTGCTGCTGAAGGAGAAAGTCAGCCTGTATCGGAGACTGCGCAGGAGGCACAGCTTCAGGAAGCTCCTCCGGAAGAAACTCAGGCTCCTGCGACGGAGGCACAGACCCAGGCCCCTGCGACGGAGGCGCAGACCCAGGCTCCTGCGACGGAGGCACAGACTCAAGCCCCTGCGACAGAGGCACAGACTCAGGCCCCTGCGACGGAGGCACAGACTCAGGCTCCTGCGACGGAGGCACAGACTCAGGCCCCTGCGACAGAGGAGCAAACCCAGGCTCCTGTGACAGAAGCGCAGACTCAGGCTCCTGCGACAGAAGCACAGACCCAGGCTCCTGCGGCGGAGACACAGACGGAGGCTCCTGCGACGGAAGGACAGACGCAGGCTCCCGCGGAGGAGACGCAGGAGTCGGCAACGGAAGGACAGACCGGGACTTCTGAGAATAAAACGAAAAAGAAAAAAAAGGAAACAGAGCGTTCTGATTATGAAAATGCCGGAGATAAGATGACTGCGAAGGAGGCTGCAGCTGCACTTCGTTACGCTTCTTTGTATCTGTTCGCAGCCAGTGTTCTGGAGATTCCGGAACAGCTGCAGATGGACGCAGCAACAGTATCCGGTGACAGAGGACAGGAAATTATTTCCGGATTACAGGATTTTTCTGTCCGCCTGGCAGATGCAAAGTCTTCTTCTGATCTGGAGGTGATCAATCTCTATGCAGACGAGGAGGGAGAGATTGATGAATCGCAGCTTACGGAAGTGTATGAAGACTGCGTGATCGACGTCACAAACAAATATTACGTGGTAAATGTGATTGCCGACAAGGCAGATCAGAAGCTCACCTTTTCAGGATATGAAATGAAGCTTTCCGGACAGAGTGTCAGATATGAGAGCAGTGAGCAGCCGTGCGATATTCTGTATAACTTTGCCGCATGGGACGATGGGGAGTTTACATCCTATACAGGTGAGGTGACTCTGTCAGGTGATTCTGGCCTGCAGGGAATCTTCCTTGCACCCGGGGCAGAGGTGAAAATCACCTCTGATCTGGCAGGCTCTGTATATGCAGATACGATTCATGTGGACGACTCCGTTCAGAAGCTGCTGAAAAATACATTTGCTCAGAGTACTCCGCAGGCGGAGACAGAGAAGCAGACCGACAGTGCAGAGGAGACAGGAACAGAGAACAGTGAATCAGAGAGCGATGAATCAGAGCATGATGAATCAGAGAGCGTAACGGAAGCTGTGACGGAGAACCTGGAGGAACAGACAGAATACAATGAGACAAATTCTCCCAAAGGAGATGTTTCAGACGATTCAGAAGAAAGTGAAACAGGAACAGAAGCCGCACAGCCGGAGGAAACCGCAGCGACAGAAGACGGGATAACAGACGAAGTGCCGGACATTGAGGTCGCGGATACAGAGGTGATTTTGTCCGAAACAGAGATTCCGGACGGAGAAGAGGAAATCATTGCGGAAGCAGCGGCAATATCGCTTTTCAGTGAGAGAGCAGACGTTTTGGCTGAGGGTATAAGTGCCGCATTTACGGTGAATCTGACAGATGGTCAGAGCGGCGAAGCTGTTGCGGGCACAGTGACCGTCAGGGCTGCACAGGAGCTTGTGGGTGCGGACGGAAACGTTATCTGTGCGAAGAATGCAGAGATCGAATCGGCGGTTCTGGCACAGGATGAGGGACAGCCGGTCAGTCTTGGAGCAAAGCTGACGACGACCGGTCATTATTATCTTGAAGTGACACAGCTTCCGGCAGAATATCTTGATACCTCACGCATTTATTTTTCTGTGAATGAACAGGGCCTTGTGTGTACCTCACCGGGATGGGATCAGTCAGCCAGTCAGCTGAGTATTACTCTCTACAAAAAAGAGACGTCAGGAAACGTTCCGGTTCTGGAGGTCACAGCGGAGGACGGAACAGCCCTTGGCGGAGCTGTATTTGTGGTTAAGGATAAGGATGGAAATCTGATCCGGAATGCGGCAGAGAACGGTTACCCCCAGTATTATATCAGATATGACGGGACTTTGGCTGCGCTGGCCGGTCTGGAGGACGGAGAGTACATACTGTCACAGATCAGGGCATCCGACTTCGCTGTGGCAGAGGACGGTACAGCTTTACCGGGTGAATACCAGGTGGCAGATGATGTAAAATTTACGGTGCCGGCGTCGGAGGGCTCTGAGAAAGTTACTGTAGTGAATCAGGCTGTGCCGGCAGGAAAGAAACTGACACTGTCAGCTCAGGCATACTACAGTACCACAGAGGGAAATGCAGATACAAAGACAAATGTACTGCTGACAGCCGAGGAAAGTCACAGCTATTACGTGGCATTATTCCAGAAAACAGAGGAAGGGACGCCAAAGCGTGTCAGTGGTGTACAGGAACTGACTATTGCACCGGGCCAGACGGAAACGGCTGAGGATATGCAGGCTGTGATACCGGTTGTGTCTGACGGCGCGTATTACATTGCGGTCACGGATGAATTCGGAGAGCTGCCGGATATCCAGACACTGCCGTATCGCCTGCAGGAGACGGACTCTGCTGCCGGTATGACACAGACGAATATCACTTTCAGTGAACAGGAATCTGAAAAATCAGCGGTTCTGCAGTTTATATATCAGAATGGAATGTATCCGGATCAGGAGTACAGCTATATGGCAGATCTGGCGTTTACGCTGGAGGTGCTGGGACGTGACAATAAGGCACTGTCCTCTGATGAAATCTTCTATGCTGCCGTTTACAGCGACGAGGCGCTGACGGAGAGCGTGCTGGATGAGCCGGTCGAAATTGCCATGGGTGGAAATTCGGTGCAGACGATTACCTGTCAGGTGAAGATGACATCAGCTGAAGCACAGTACTATATTGCAGAGACAGACAGGGATGGAAAGGTTATCCGGCCGGAAGACGGCTTTGCATACGCAGTGACGTATCCGGATACAGATACGGGGGCAGTTACTGTAAGCTGCGGTATCACGACTGCTGTGAAGATCAGAAACAAGCTGAATGATTCCGTTGTAAAACTCCGTGTGGAGAGCGCATCAGGCGGAGCACTTCTGCCAGGAGCCGTACTGGCCATCAAGAACAGCAGCGGCCGCGTCATCGCACTGAACAATACGAATACCTTTGAGTCCAAAGACACAGAGATCCGGTTTACAAACCTTCTGGAGGAGGGCACGAAATATTATCTCTCCGAAATTCAGGCGCCGGAAGGCTACACACCTGCGCCGGATGTATCATTTACAGTGAAAAAGGGCAGTGTCACAGAGGTGGTTCTGAAAAACACGGCGACAGCTGCATCGGATTACCAGCTTACGGTGAGCAAGCAGGTATACGCCGGGGACCATCAGGTATATGCCTATGACAATACCAACAAGTCGTATTCCAAAGCAGGTGCGTATACATTCTATGCGGCGCTGTTTTCCGATGCAAGACATACGAAGAAGGTCAGCGATGTCCAGAAGATCACGGTAAGCGGATTCGGCGGTACAACGGTATTTAAAAATCTGGAACACGGAAAGACGTATTATCTTGCCGAGACAACTGCCTACGGGGAGGTCTACAAATCCAGTACGCAGACCCGGACCATCAAATATTCGGACGGCGGCGAGATCAGCATGACCGAGAAAAACAGGTCAGCAATTATCCAGAATGTGTACAACAGTATTCCGGCAGGCTACCGCTATACAGGAACCATGACGATTAAGAAACAGGTAGTGGATACGGCAGGGGAACCTCTCGCAGTCAAGAGCACTTTCTATGCAGGCATTTACCGGACTGCTGACTACAGCGATCAGCCGACGATCGTCAAGCTGCAGCTCGACAATACTTCGACGGCCTCTGTGAAGCGGAGAATCCTCCTTTCTGGGGACAGCGACATGACGTACTATATTGCGGAGCTGGATTCCCAGGGCAACCGCATTACGGATGAATCGGAGTTCTCCTATACAGTATCGATTGATCAGCCGCAGCTGGCCGTATCAAAGAGCCAGGACAAGACAGTGACGATTACCAACAAAGTAAAATCGTCCAAGGCAACGCTGTATCTGACAAAGAAGGTATATGAGGGTGCCTCCCAGAAGAAAGTAAATGAGACGTTCTATGCGGGACTGTTTAAGGATGCGGAATTTAAAGAACTTTACACAAAGCCGATCCCTCTGAAACTGGAAAACAAGAGTGAGATCACGCTGAAGCTTACACTGAATCTGGGCAAAGCTTCCGCTGCCACCATTTATGTGGCCGAGGTGGATAAGGACGGAAAAGTAATCAGGAATCAGCGTGACTTCGGATATGAGGTCAGAGTGATCAATTCCACAGCCGCATTTACACAGGAAAAACTGGAAATCCAGACGATACTGATCAACTCTGTCTATGGTACCTCCTCGGAGAGTGAATGGAACGATATCTATTCTGAGGATGGCAATAATGAGTACGGCGGATATTTCAGCGGCAATGGAGAAGCATCCTGGGATGACACAGGTGTGGCAACGGGAGATGATACTCCGGTGATGCTGTATCTGACGCTGCTGGGTGCATCAGTTGTCATTATTGCCGGGCTGCTGGTATTCAGAAGAAGGCGCAGAGGGAAAAGACAGTAAATAAAGACACAGAAAAAATGAAATAACAGAAGACACAGCCGGGAGCTGTGGAAATATGACAGTCTGAAAACACCGCGTTGCTCATATAATAAAACAAAACGGGCAGTGCGGTGTTTTTATGCAGTTTTTGCTGTATCTCTCCAGATTTATCATTCCGTTTCTCGTTCTGTATATCATCGGGTATGGCCTGCTGACGAAGGTGGCCGTCTATGACAGCTTCGTCAGAGGAGCGGAGGACGGCCTGAAAACAGTTGTGAAACTCGTCCCCACAATGATCGGACTGATGGTGGGAACGGGGGTACTGAGAGCTTCAGGATTTCTTGAGGCGGCCGCTGATGTTCTCGGGCGCATCATTCCGGCCGGGATATTTCCTGCTTCTCTGATGCCCCTTGCGGTGCTGCGGATGTTTTCCTCCAGCGCTGCCACAGGGCTTCTGCTGGATATCTACAAAGCGTACGGTACGGATTCCTTTACAGGCATGACCGCTTCGCTGATGATGTGCTGTACCGAGACAATTTTTTATACCATGAGTGTTTATTTCATGACGGCAGGGATCAAAAAGACACGGTACACGCTGTGCGGCGCACTGCTTGCCACGTTCGCGGGGATAGCGGCCAGCGTGGTGCTTGCCGCTGCATTGCCTGCTATTTCCTGAAATCACTTTACAAGAGAACGTAAGTTCGCTATAATAATTATAAGTACTGTGGGAGAGCAATGCAGCAGCGATAAGGAAAATACGATAACATGGGACAGGGGTGAGTGCTATGATTAAGACTGTAAGGGGAGATATTACCAGGATTGACACAGTCGAGGCCATCGTAAATGCGGCCAACAACAGCCTTCTCGGAGGCGGCGGAGTGGACGGTGCGATTCACCGTGCCGCAGGTCCGAAGCTTCTGGAGGAATGCCGGACACTTCACGGATGTGCGACGGGAGAAGCGAAGATCACGAAAGCATACAATCTTCCGTGTAAATACGTTATACACACGGTAGGACCGATTTGGCGCGGCGGCGATTATAATGAAGCCGGGCTGCTCGCGAATTGTTATAAAAATTCACTGCAGCTGGCATCGGATCATAATATCCGTTCCATTGCATTTCCGTCTGTTTCGACCGGCGTGTACGGCTATCCGGTGCAGGAGGCAGCCAGAACTGCGGTGACAGCAGTGAAAGAATTTCTTCAACAGAATCCGGACAGAATTGACCTGGTGCTCTGGGTGCTTTTTGACGAGCGGACAGAGCTGGTTTATAAGGCAGAAGTGAGCAGGATATAAGTCAGGCGGAGTGTATGCTCCGCCTGATATTTTTTGGGAAATTTTCGTGTAAGATCCGCTGGTCTGTCCGGATAACAGTCAGAGTGATGACGGCGGAGTATGGTCCGCCCAGTAACAGGCGCAGTCTACAGCGTGATTCCACCCGGTGATTCGTTCTGTTCTTTCAGAGACCGAAATTTCCGGCACAAACGTTCTGTCGATGCACCAGTTCCGGCGGATTTCATCCAGACCGGACCAGTATCCCACTGCCAGGCCTGCCAGATAAGCGGCTCCCATGGCTGTCGTCTCCACACACTGTGGACGATTGACGGGGGCATTGATCAGGTCGGCTTGTGTCTGCATCAGAAGGTTGTTTGCACTTGCACCGCCGTCCACCTTCAGAGTGCTCAGTTCAATTCCGGAATCTGCTTTCATGGCGGTAAGAACATCATTTACCTGATAACACAGGGAATCGAGAGTGGCGCGGATGATGTGATACCTGTTCACACCGCGTGTTAATCCCACGATAGTTCCTCTGGCGTATTGATTCCAGTGCGGTGCACCAAGACCGGTAAAGGCAGGTACCACGTAACAGCCATTTGTATCCGGTACTCTGGATGCCATAGCTTCGGAGTCCGGTGCTGAATCAATGAGGCGCAGTTCATCGCGAAGCCATTGAATTGCGGCGCCTGCCGCGAATACGGATCCCTCCAGAGCGTAGGTTATTTTTCCGTTCAGACCCCAGGCAATCGTCGTCACAAGGCCATTTTTTGACCGGACGGGAGTATCGCCGGTGTTCATCAGAAGGAAGCAGCCGGTTCCATATGTGTTTTTGGCTTCACCGGCTGAAAAGCATGCCTGACCGAACAGGGCTGCCTGCTGATCACCGGCTGCAGCGCTGATGGGGATGGAACCTCCGAAGAATTCCGGGTCACATTCACCGTAAATGCAGCTGGACGGCTGTACCTTCGGAAGCATACATTTCGGAATGTTCAGCTCTTCCAGAATCTCGTCATCCCATTCAAGGGTGTTGATATTAAACAGCATGGTGCGGGAAGCATTGGAATAGTCGGTCACATGGATTCTTCCTTTTGTCAGCTTCCAGATCAGCCACGTATCTACAGTACCAAACAGCAATTCTCCTTTTTCTGCCCGCGCTCTGGCTCCTTCCACATTGTCAAGAATCCATTTGATTTTAGTCGCTGAAAAATAGGCATCAATTACAAGGCCGGTCTTCTGACGGTAAATATCGGTAAGACCTCCTGTTTTCAGCAAATCGCAGTACTGTGAGGTTCTCCGGCACTGCCATACAATGGCAGGATAAACGGGAACGCCGGTGTTTTTATCCCATACGATGGCTGTCTCGCGCTGATTTGCTATACCGATTGCAGCAATGTCTGACGCAGAAGCTCCGATGTTTTCCATAGCTTTTAATGCGGTATCCAGCTGCACGGACCAGAGCTCCTCTGCATCATGTTCGACCCAGCCCGGCCTGGGGAAATGTTGTGTGAATTCTTTCTGGGAAACGCTGCATATTTCTCCACGTCTGTTGAACAGAATACAGCGGTTGCTTGTTGTCCCTGCATCAAGTGCCATTATGTATTTTTCCATATTGTTCTCCTGTCAGTCTTTTTGAAGAAAGTTTATTATGTCTGCTGTCTACATCATCCATACTGCCGGATTTGTGGAAGATACAGAGATGGCTCCGGCTGAAAGTGCATTCATGACGTCTTCTCTGTCGGAAATAAGACCGCCTGCGATGACGGGAACTTTTGCCATTTTGGTTACGCGCCGTATAATTTTCGGCATCAGTCCGGGAAGAATCTCCAGCATGTCCGGCTTTGCGTTTGCCATTTGTTTCGGAATATTTTCATAGGACATGGAGTCCAGAAGAAAAATCCGGAGTGTGGTATAAAGTCCCAGTTCTTTTCCGCGTTTAATAAGGGACGGCCTGGTGGAGATAATTCCGTCTGCCAGAGTGTGTGCCCTGATAAAATCCACAGCAATTTCCTTGCAGCTTAATCCTTCCATCAGATCAATGTGAACCATTGCGATCTTGCCGGCCTGCTTTATTTTGCGGACAATTTTTTCGATACTGCAGATATCTCCGTAGAGAATAAAAACTACTTTAATATCATCGCAGGAACAGCAGGTGCTCAGTCCGTTGTCATCTTTGACTGCTGCGATCACCGGATTTGCTTCAATCAGTTCAAAAAAGCTCGGTTTTATCATCATAGCCTCCTCCTTTGCGGTAAATGATATGTCATGCTCTGCTGTTTTAAAAAACGGATAATGTCGCTCATAAATGCAGACAGAAATAAAAAAGAGCACAGATATAAAACAATATCTCTATTGCCAAATCCATACTCTCATAATCTCTGTACCATTTTCGTTTATTTAGTTGAATTTTAACATAACGCACAGAATTTATCAATAATAAAAAAATTTTTGCAGCAGATTTTTGACTTTATTTGGCTTTAAGGTCGGATTGAAATTTTTTGCCTGCAAATATGTCGAAATACTTGACAGAACAGTGCACGGATGTTATATTTTAACCAGCTGAATAATATGTGCGCGAGTATAAGAGATGCGATGTAATGGGACGGGATATGTCTTTTTACATTGCTTTTTTTGCGTAACAGGAAAGCAAAGGAGGAGATATGATGGAAAACGATAACAGACCTTACGTACCGTGGCAGCTCACGGATGATTTTATGACAGCAGTTCTGACAAAGCTTGGAGTGCCGGAAAATGAGGCGAGACTCTGTTCGGATGTACTGCTGGAAAGTGACAGAAGAGGTATTGAAAGTCATGGCTGCAACCGTTTCAAGCCGATTTATGTAGACCGTATTAAAGCAGGGATTCTCAATCCGGTGACAAAGATCGATGTCCTGCGCGAGACTCCGACTACGGCGGTTCTTGATGCCAATGACGGTATGGGTATGGTGGCCAGCAAAAAAGCAATGGATATGTGTATCGAGAAAGCACATAAGTATGGAATGGGCATGGTGGCTGTGCGCAATTCATCTCATTACGGTATCGCCGGATACTGGGCGACTATGGCGACAAAGGAGAATATGATCGGAATTACAGGCACCAATGCCAGACCTTCTATTGCGCCTACATTTGGCGTGGAGAATATGCTCGGCACAAATCCGCTGACATTCGGAATGCCGACAGATGAACCGTTCCCGTTTATGCTGGACTGTGCGACCTCGATTATTCAGAACGGAAAGATCGAATACTATGCGCGTATCGGTCATGACACTCCGGCCGGAATGGTAATAGGCAGAGACGGTTCCGAGATGACAGACAGCGCCCAGATTCTGAAGGATATCAGAAGTCAGAAAGCGGCACTGGCACCTCTCGGCGGTATCGGCGAGCTTTTTGCCGGATATAAGGGATACGGATACGCGACGGTGGTTGAGATCCTTTCAGCAGCACTCCAGTCGGGTCTGTTCCTCCGTGCACTGGACGGAAAAGACGAGAACGGCAAGATTCATCCGTATCATCTGGGACACTTCTTCATGGCCATTGATACGGAGGCATTCATGGGAGCCGAAGCGTTTAAAAAGACGTGCGGAGATATCCTGAGAGAGCTGCGCAATTCGGAAAAGGCACCGGGACAGGATCGTATTTACACCGCAGGCGAAAAGGAATACGATGTATGGATGTACCGCAAGGACAAGGGTGTTCCGATGACAGAGGCAGTACAGAAGGAATTTATAGAAATGCGCGATGAATTCGGGCTGACTCAGTTCAGATTCCCGTTTGAAAAATAATTATCTGGAGGTCAGAAAATGGATTATGCAAAGGAGTCATTGAAGCTTCACTCTGAATGGGGAGGAAAAATAGAAGTAGTCTCACGTGTACCGGTTGCCTCAAAGGATGACCTGTCGCTGGCTTATACACCGGGTGTTGCCCAGCCGTGTCTGGAAATCCAGAAAGATGTTAACCGAAGCTACGACCTGACAAGACGGCACAATATGTGTGCAGTGATTACAGACGGGAGCGCCGTACTGGGTCTGGGAGACATCGGTCCGGAGGCGGGCATGCCGGTTATGGAAGGAAAATGCGTTTTGTTTAAAGCCTTTGCAGATGTGGATGCTTTCCCTCTGTGCATTAAATCAAAGGATGTAGATGAGATCGTTAATACCATATATCTGCTGTCAGGTTCATTCGGAGGCGTTAATCTCGAGGATATTTCAGCACCGAGATGTTTCGAAATTGAGCGGAAGCTGAAAGAAAAATGTGATATTCCCATTTTTCATGACGACCAGCACGGAACGGCAATTATCACTCTTGCAGGTCTTACAAACGCATTGAAGGTGGTCGGCAAGAAAAAAGAAGATGTGAAGGTGGTCACTTCCGGGGCAGGTGCAGCAGCCATTTCTATTGTGAAGCTGCTTCTTTCCGCAGGATTTCGGAATATTACCATGTGTGACCGCTCCGGCGCGATTTATGAGGGTCGCCCAAATGGAATGAACTGGATCAAGGAAGAGATGGCGAAGGTCACAAATCTGCAGAAAGTACAGGGAACACTGGCGGAAATGCTTGTGGGAGCCGATGTGTTCATCGGTGTATCGGCACCGGGCCAGGTTACGACTGAGATGGTAAAGACCATGAATCAGGATGCCATTATCTTTGCCTGTGCAAATCCGACGCCGGAGATATTCCCGGATGAGGCAAAGGCCGGAGGTGCGAAGGTGGTGGCAACCGGCAGAAGTGATTTCCCGAATCAGATCAACAACGTCCTGGCATTTCCGGGTGTATTCCGCGGAACCTTTGACGTGCGGGCCCGTGATATCAATGAGGAAATGAAGATGGCGGCTGCAGAGGCGCTGGCAGATATGGTGCCGGAGGATAAGCTGAATGCCGACTATATAATTCCGAAAGCGTTTGATCCCGGAGTGGGAGAGGCAGTGGCCAGAGCAGTTGCGAATGCTGCGCGCGAAAGCGGCGTGGCCAGAATCTGAGCCGGATATGAGAGGACTCCTTAAAGGTAAAAATAAATAGAAAGACGAAAACGCCGCACTTCGGTAGATGGTACCGGATATGCGGCGTTTGCTGTTATGCATCTTCTTTGACTTCTTCCTGTTTATCAGGAGCGTGATGCTGTCCCTCTTCATTTTCTTCGTTCTTGATCTCCCAGTGAATCAGGAAAGTGAGAACTGCGCGCAGAGCGATGATACTTGCGACAATGTAAATCTCATCGAGGCTGCGGACAACGACGGTACGCAGAATCTCGCTGCCAAGCTTGAATTCCAGTCCCATGGCAAGTCCCTTTGCCAGAATCAGACGAGTATCCGGATTTCTCCGCACATAATTGACAATGCCCTGAATGCCGGAAAAGGTGATAACACCGACACCGATATACTCAAAGAGCAGCATTGCGAGATTTACAAAAGAATGAAGGATTGTTTCCAGAAGTTCCATAAAAAGTATTCCTTTCCGATTAGGTTTCATCTGTTTTTCAGTATATCGTCAAATCGCCGGAAACGCAAGCCCCATCTGATAAACTGCGAGATTGCAAATATCCGTTTGACCCGAATGCAGTCATTCAGAACAGGATGAGTCACATCATTATCTGATTGCGGAGAATGCTGATTTGTGTTATAGTAATGTAACTGAGTGTAGTTAATTAAGTGAACAATTACGATATGGATGCAGGATACAGCTCTGATGCAGCGCCGTCTGATACCACAGAACACCGTGCAGATGGGGCGTCCAGGGACAGATCAGTATTCTGCGGATCTTCGAGGAGGAAGCGATGAGAAGAGTAGCGATTGTTACAGACAGCAACAGTGGCATTACGAGCGCGGAGAGTGAGAAGCTGGGTATATATGTGATACCGATGCCGTTCTATATCAATGAGAAATTATATTACGAAGAGACGACACTTTCCCAGGAAGAGTTTTACAGGTTCCTGGAGGAGAAAGCGGAGATTTCCACTTCCATGCCGTCTCTGACGGACGTGACAGAACTGTGGGACAGCCTGCTGAAGACGTACGACGAGATTGTGCATATCCCGATGTCCAGCGGTCTGAGCGGTTCCTGCAACGCTGCCATGGCGATGGCACAGGACTATGACGGAAAGGTTTATGTCGTTGATAACAAGCGCATTTCCGTGACACAGAAGCAGTCGGCGATTGAGGCAAAGGCGCTGGCAGATGCAGGCTGGAGTGCGGCGGAGATAAAGGATTACCTGATTAAGACGATGTATGATTCCAGCATTTATATCACACTGGATACGCTGTATTACCTGAAAAAGGGCGGCAGAATCACACCTGCGGCAGCCGCACTCGGTACACTGCTTCGTCTGAAGCCGGTGCTGCAGATTCAGGGAGATAAGCTGGATGCGTACGCAAAGAGCCGTACGATGAAAGCAGCCCGTTCCACTATGCTGGATGCAATTCGCAAGGACTGCTGCAATCGTTTTGGCTCCAATGAAAACGCTGACAATATGAATATTATGCTGGCGTATACCGGTCTGGACAAGACGGAAATAGATTCCTGGGCACAGGAGGTCAGAGAAGCATTCCCGGCACATGCGGACAATCTGATGATTGATCCTCTTTCTCTGAGCGTATCCTGTCACATCGGACCGGGGGCCATTGCAATTACATGCACCAAAAAGCTTCCGGAGGAGCTGTTGAAGCGCTGATTCTGTTTCGTATCTGTACAGGTACTGAACAGATCCAAATCATCGTCTGTGATTTCATGGACGGTGATTTTTATATATCGGGAAGTTCCGCCATTTGTCCCTCCAGAAGTGAAAACGGCAGCGGCCCGGCTTCGAGGATCAGACGGTGGAATTCCTTCAGAGAGAAGCGGTCCCGGAGCTTTTGCTGCATGGAAGTGCGCAGTCTGCTGAAGTTCAGGTATCCCACGTAATACTGCAGGTAATTGGCAGGCGCCTGCAGAATGCTCTGGTACAGTGAATCAGCAGTATCACTCCCGAACCCCAGCTTCTCCAGAAAAGCTGTGACCTGTTCCGGTGAGTAACCTCTGTAATGAATCCCGATATCCAGCAGAGATGCAAGCCCAAGCGTAAAAGAACGGTTTTTCTGACCAAGCTGTGCAGCCACAGGGTCTTCCTCCCAGAGAGAGTACGCATACATTTCCACGTAAGTCGCCCAGCCTTCCGTATAGCCTCCGATATCCAGCAGATACCGCAGCAGATCGGGTTCGGTGGAGGCAAAGAAAACGGACTGGTAGAGGTGTCCCGGGTATCCCTCATGTGCAAGGGTTGTATACAGCTCAAGGCTGTTGTAGCTGCCTGAGGGATTGATGTAAATGACATTTCTTGCATAATCGTCAATCGGTGAGGTGAGATAAAATGCGGGGCTTAAGTACTGCTGGAGTGAGGGGTGCACATATTTGACCTGGCAGGAAACACTGGGAAGCAGAGGAAAGTCGTCGGTGATTTTCTGACGCAGGTCATTCAGCATGGTGACCGGATCATCGGTGGAAAGCGCAGTGACGGAGGAATCGGTCTGAATGGTCCTTGCAGCTGTGTTTTGCACGGAATCCGGATTTCCACCCTGTCCGCCGCTGTAATATGTCTTCATAATCTGCTGGATTGCGGTAAAGTCGTCAACCATCTGATTTTTGATTTCTTCTTCTATTTCTTCCACGGTTCTGTCATCTCCGACCATGTTTTTAATCAGATAGCGGTAATATTCCTGACCCTTCGGAAGATAATACAGTCCGTACTCGTTGACACCGCTGTCTTCCATGGATGCAATTCCTGAAATCAGTTCCTGGTAGGCCGGAATCACGTAGCCATTCAGCAGCGACTGATTTCGTGTCTTATATGCAGTTTTTTCATCGACAGTCAGATTTTTGACTGCGTCAATTTTTTCATTAAAAATCGTGGACAGATAGTTGTCATCTCCTTCTGCGATAAAATCCCTGCACTGCCGGATTACTTCAAGAGCACATTCTTCATTCATGAACAGGCCTGCGCGCGATTTCTCCTGTTCATAGGAGAGGATGGATTTGAAATAGTCCGGAACCTGAGAGAGAAGACAGAGATAATCTTCGATATCACCTTTCGTTCGGAAACGGTATTCCGCCAGAAGTACCGGAAGCTGTGCCTGGATACCGAGCGTGGGACTGAGCGGTTCATCGTACAGCAGAAGCTCTGCAGCGGACAGTTCCGTTTCGAGATAGCGGGAAAAAGCGTCGTATGTGAGTCTGCGTTTGGCGGAAAGCTTACTGCGGTCAAAGCTTTGCAGCATATTATAATAGTTTTCAGCGGCCGTATAACCGTTTTTGCGTGCGCTCAGACTGGCGTTTCCAATAGTGATCCTGTCTCCATCAATGGAATATGCCGACGGATCTGAGACTGTATAGTGGAGATTCAGTGTATTGCTGCTCATTTCACTGCGGAACACCTCCTCTGTAAATTTTACAAATCGCTGTTCTTCTGTGAGCAGAATCCGGGGAGGATTCTGATACAGAAACCAGATCAGCAGTCCGGACAGTATTATGACCGGAAGCAGAAAAAGAGGGCGAAGCATACCGGATGCGGGGCTGCTTTTTTTGTGTGAACGCGGTTGGGGGAGGATAGAAGACAGAGTGGATGACATACCATACTCCGGGAATACTTTTATGACAGTCTATGCATCGACAGGGAAGAATCATACATAAAAATACCTGAATGGGACATTCATTCCTGAAAAAGGGAACTCACAGAATTGCTTGACAGAAAAACACCGATATGTTACCTTAAAGCTTAGATAAAGAACCGGCAGCTGCATGCTGTCGGAGCCAAACTCAGTGACGAAAAGAGTACGCATGGACGAATGCTACAGAGAAGTCCCGCCAGGTGAGAGGGGACACAGGAGGATATGCGGAAGATGGCTTCTGAGAGGAGCGGTCGAGCGGAACTGCATGATACTGCACAGACAATGGTCTGGATGACAGAATCCGTAAGGCTGCGACAGGTCCGCCTGTTACAGCGGAGAGGTAGATACAGTACTGCACACAGCTGTGCATGCAGGAAACAATAATACCTCATGAGGCCTGCGCCGCGAGACGCAGACGAAAAGAAGTGGTAACACGGTCCGCCCGTCTTCTCAGGAAGGCGGGTTTTTTTGCGCGAAAGCCCGCGACTGAGACAAAAATTTCATTTCCAGGAGGAGATTATAATGAGCAAACCTAAATTTTACATGACCACGGCCATTGCCTACACTTCAGGCAAGCCGCACATCGGCAACACATATGAGATTATCCTTGCGGACAGTATTGCCAGATTCAAAAGAATGCAGGGATATGACGTATTTTTCCAGACCGGAACGGATGAGCACGGTCAGAAGATCGAGCTGAAAGCAGAGGAAGCCGGCATAACACCGAAGCAGTACGTGGACGGTGTTGCAGGGGAGATCAAGCGGATCTGGGATCTGATGAATACGTCCTATGACAAGTTTATCCGCACGACAGATGAGGACCATGAAAAACAGGTACAGAAGATTTTCAAAAAGCTGTACGATCAGGGCGACATCTACAAGGGAGCGTATGAGGGACTGTACTGTACACCGTGTGAGTCTTTCTGGACAGAGTCACAGCTGGTGGACGGCAAATGTCCGGACTGCGGCCGTGAGGTTAAGCCAGCAAAGGAAGAGGCTTACTTTTTCAGAATGAGCAAATATGCAGACCGTCTGATCGAGCATATCAATACTCATCCGGAATTTATTCAGCCTGTTTCCAGAAAAAATGAGATGATGAACAATTTCCTGCTTCCGGGTCTGCAGGATCTGTGCGTATCGAGAACCTCTTTCAAGTGGGGCATTCCAGTAACTTTTGACCCGAAGCATGTCACATACGTGTGGCTGGATGCGCTGACCAACTATATTACAGGAATCGGTTATGACTGTGACGGTGAGAGTACGGAACAGTTTAAGAAAGACTGGCCGGCAGATCTCCATCTGATCGGAAAGGATATTATCCGTTTCCATACAATTTACTGGCCGATTTTCCTGATGGCTCTGGATCTGCCGCTTCCGAAGCAGGTGTTCGGCCATCCGTGGCTGCTGCAGGGCGATGGAAAGATGAGCAAATCAAAAGGAAACGTTCTGTATGCAGACGATCTCGCCGATGTATTCGGCGTGGACGCAGTGCGTTATTTCGTCCTGCATGAGATGCCATTTGAAAATGATGGTGTGATCACATGGGAGCTGATGGTGGAGCGCCTGAATTCAGACCTTGCAAACACGCTGGGCAATCTTGTGAACCGTACCATCTCCATGACGAATAAATATTTTGGCGGCGTTGTGGAAAACAAAGGTGCTGTGGAGCCTGTGGATGAAGAGCTGAAGGCAGTAGCCCTCGCAGTTCCAGGCATTGTATCAGAAAAAATGGATAAGCTGCGCGTGGCAGATGCGATCACGGAGATCTTTACACTGTTCAAACGCTGCAACAAATATATTGATGAGACGATGCCCTGGGCGCTTGCAAAGGATGAGTCAAAGAAGGACCGTCTCGCAACAGTTCTCTACAACCTGACAGAGTGCATCTCCATCGGAGCTGCCCTGCTGGAATCGTTTATGCCGGAGACATCAGAAAAGATTCTGGCACAGCTTCACGCAAAGAAGCGTTCTCTGGAGGAGATGGCACAGTACGGCCTGTATGAGTCCGGAACAAAGGTGACAGATAAGCCGGAAATTCTTTTCGCACGACTTGATGTGAAGGAAGTTCTTGCAAAGGCTGATGAGATCAAGGCTGCTCAGGCAGCTGCAAACGGAGGAAGTGCAGAACCGCAGCAGGAGGAGGCTCCGGCTGAGGCTGTTATCGACATTGAGCCGAAGGCAGAAATTACATTCGACGACTTCGAAAAAATGCAGTTCCAGGTGGGTGAGATCATAGCATGTGAAGCAGTGAAAAAATCGAAAAAACTGCTCTGCTCCCAGGTGAAAATCGGAAGCCAGGTAAAACAGATCGTTTCCGGAATCAAGGCACATTATTCACCGGAGGAGATGGTCGGCAAAAAGGTAATGGTGCTTGTGAACCTGAAGCCTGCGAAACTGGCAGGTGTGGTTTCAGAAGGCATGCTGCTCTGCGCGGAGGATGAAAACGGAGAGCTGGCACTGATGGTACCGGAGAAGAAGATGCCGTCAGGAGCAGAGATCTGCTGATTTACGTTTCATTCCCGGTCCGGGACAGGATTTGGATCAGATTGGATCAGAATATAAGAGAATCATGACTGTACAGAGGCCCCGCCGTCAGACGGGGCTTTTGTACAGTGCAATATCCGGGGGAAAAACAGAAAATACCAGGAAGCTTATCGCCATCAGCCAGACTGCAGCATACACAGGCCATGCATATTTCTGTATCCGGCATGTCAGCGTCAGACGCCAGGAAAAATAAAAAGCGATGAATACGCTCACTGCAAATGTTCCGATATCCAGCACCGGAACGTTGTATCCGAGAATCCCTGAATAAGTGTAAAAAATGACAGGGATGGATAAGGTTCCCAGAAGAATTCCGGAGAAAAAGGCGGATTTCATGCAGACGCAGTCTTCTCTGAATCTGAAAACGAGAATGACAGAGTACAGGAGCATAGGGAAAAAAAGAAGCTTCATGTGTTCCCAGGTGGATTCATTGACCGGAGAAAACAGGCCGATGAACACGTTATTATCTGACCATTCATAAAAAAAGTGAGAGAGCGAACCAAGGATAAGTACGAAAAACACCCCGGCAATCATATAGAATTTCAGATGTTTCATTGTGAGCACCTCCTGATAGTAGTATATTCATTTACGCAGAAAAAAGTTCAGGTGAAAAGAGGATTAAAAATAATGGAAAATGGATATGAAGAGTATGTCACATTTCATATAACAGCCAGAGATGGCTCCGATGTGGAAATGGCGGTTGTGGATGAGTTTGATTTTGAGAAAAAGCATTATGTGGTAGGTGCCGTTGTCAGGGATGATGTGATTGACGACGAGGGCAGATACATTTACGAATGTGTTCTGGATGGAGACGATTTCACCGTTCAGAAAATCAAAAAGGAATTTGATTACAACCGCATTGCGAAAGCATACATGGAGTAAAAAACTGTCCGATATTCACATAAACGGTGGATATCGGGCAGTTTTTTCTTTCTCCGATGCTCTGCCCGGATCATATTAATATTTCGGAAACAGTATTCTGACAATCCATAAACATTTGTCATGTATGATACAGATACGAAAAAGATATTTTGAAACAGAATAAATAATGTAATTGGTGGCATTGTGCATATTGCGAAAGCTAATCACCGATTTTGGAGAGAAAACACCATGATACGCACTACTATATACGGCCCATCTTAACTTGAGCGTAGCAGATCAATATTATTGTTTCATA
>SFEV01000084.1 GCA_004557975.1 Lachnospiraceae bacterium | reverse complement strand
AATTGATGTGGATAACCCATTCAAAAATAGACAGAATGGTGAAAAAAGCATTTTTATAATATCGGCAGGCTAAAAGATATATTTACCTTTCAAGGCTGAGTTTTTCCGCAGTATATTTGTATTTCCGCCCATGTTGTATTATAATGGATGACAGAAAATTATGAACAGATACAAAACGGGAAAGAGGAACATATGGACGGAATCAGTAAAAAACTGTATTTGACAATGGAAAAACCGACAGAAGAGGACAGCCGTTCTTCACAGAGGAGAATTCTCGATGCCCTGGATGCTCTCGGCATAAAAGCAGCCATGACACTGCCAGTTCTGCGCAGTCTGTACCCGCTGTGTGACAGGGCTGACTGGAAGATCACAGCTTCCCTTGCATGGGACGGCAGCAGGTGGATGGTCGTCCGACTGGAGGCGGGAGACACTTCAAACTGCCATTATGGATACGCAGTGGATCTTGGAAGTACTACTGTGGTGACACGCCTGATCAACTGTACTACAGGCGAATGCATGGGGGAAACTTCCTCCTTTAATGGCCAGATTGCGTACGGGACGGACATTCTGACGAGAATCTTTTATTGCAAGGATCAGCCGGATAAGCTGGAAGAGCTTCGCAGGACAACCGTGGATTCTATCCTCGATACTATGGAAAAGCTGCGCGCCGATACTGGAATTGCGCCGGAGGACTGTATTCAGACAGTTATTTCCGGTAATACCACTATGATTCATTTTCTGATCGGAATAGATGCTTTCTGTGTATTCTCCACACCGTATGCAGTGCGCGCAGATGCGCCTGACTTTCTTCCGGGACGGGAAGTTGGCATTCCGGTGTCAGGATACGTGTACTGTTATCCGGGGAAATCCAATTATCTCGGCGGAGACATCATCAGCGGTATGGTGGAGACGGAAATATATAAAAAAGAAGAAGTCTGTGCGTTCTTTGATATTGGGACGAACGGGGAGCTGGTCATCGGAAACAGAGAATTTCTTCTGTGTGGTGCCGGTGCGGCCGGTCCGGCTCTGGAGGGCGGTGTCGTAAGGACGGGTATGAGAGCCGAGCCGGGCGCTGTGGAGCGTGTACAGATCAAAGACGGCGCATTTGTCCTTGATGTCATCGGCGGAGAATCACCTCGCGGTATCTGCGGCTCCGGAATTGTCGATATGATAGCAGAACTCTTTGTGAGCGGCTGGATTGATCTGCGGGGAAAATTCCATCCCGAGGCAAGTCCGCTGATTCAGAGACGATGTGTGGAGGATCCTGCAATGCATACAGAAATGGATGATGCAGATCCGGACCACAGAATCGAGTACGCCGTCGAGTACGGTCCCGGGCTGTATTTTTACCAGAGTGATATTGACGAATTTGTCCGCACAAAGGCGGCTGCCTATACCATGGTGGAGTGCATGCTGAAAGAATCAGGAATTACCATGGATGATATTTCAGAATTTTACGTAGCAGGAGCCTTCGGTAAGCATGTGTCGAAGGAATCGGCAGTCACCATCGGTATGTATCCTGATATGCCGCGGGAGCGGATCATCAACGCAGGAAACGCTTCCCTGGACGGTGCACAAAAGCTTCTGCTCCACAAAGACAGGCTGGAGGATATAGATGGACTGCTGGAGAAAATGATTTATATTCAGTTCGGTGCGGTGGAAGATTTTCTGCATATTATGGTGGCGGCCCAAGCGCTTCCACATACGGATCTGCAGCGGTATCCGTCTGTTGTGAACAGGCTGTCACAGAGACAGCAAAGTGCAGAAAATAAAAGATCTGACCTTTAATTGTGACTTTACCGTACAGGCCCGCAAAAAAACAGTTGAAAAATATCAGTAGATACGGTAGAATATTACAGATAATGCGATTCGAGAAAAATCCTGTTTGGATAAATTTAAGGAGGAATAGAAGACATGATTTCAGCAGGCGATTTTAGAAACGGTGTTACACTGGAGATGGAAGGCAATATTTATCAGATTATCGAATTCCAGCACGTAAAACCAGGCAAGGGAGCTGCATTCGTCAGAACAAAATTGAAAAATATCATCAACGGCGGTGTAGTGGAAAAAACATTCCGTCCGACTGAAAAATTCCCGCAGGCACGTATTGACCGTGTTGAGATGCAGTATCTCTACACAGACGGAGATCTGTTCCATTTTATGAATACTGAGACGTATGACCAGATTGCCCTGAACCAGGATGCCATCGGTGATGCTCTGAAATTTGTCAAAGAGAACGAGATGGTAAAGGTATGTTCTCACAATGGAAATGTATTTGCAGTTGAACCGCCTCTGTTCGTAGAGCTTGAGGTAACAGATACAGAGCCGGGCTTCAAGGGCGATACAGCTACAGGTGCCACAAAACCGGCTACAGTTGAGACTGGTGCAGTTGTGTACGTTCCGCTGTTCGTTGAGACAGGCGACAGACTGAAGATCGACACAAGAACAGGCGAGTATCTGTCACGTGTATAATCCGGACAGGCACAGACAATAGTATACAGGATGCTGCAGGGACTGCGCACTGAAGAATCAGTGTGCAGTCCCTTTTTCCTTTTCTTTCCCGCAAATCTCCGAATGTGCCAGTACGGTTGCCAAAGTGTCACCTCACTTTATTATATGCATTTTTACCCAGATGCATCAATACCCGAATATCGTTTAGAAGAAAAATACAGATCAAAAAACACTTGCAATATAAGATGTTATAATATATAATAAGAGATGTAAAGTCTGGCGCCAGGGCGCATCATGTGCAGTGTATTCAAAAAATTCAGGAAAGGTGGTTTGTATTTGGAATACAAAGATTTTTTGAAAAATATCCGGTTTGAGGTAGAGAACAGAGTCGAACCGGGAACGAAGGTCTATATCAGACGTGTGACCAAAAATAACCGCAGAATGATGGATGGAATGACCATCCTTCGTGAAGGAGATAATGTTTCACCGTCGATCTGTCTTAACAGTTTTTATGAAAAATATGAAAACGGGGTACCTCTCGAACTGATTGCGGAGCAGATACTTTCTGCTTACCATACAAACAGAAGAGCAGGAAAGATCGACATGAGCTTTTATCTCGATTTTGAACAGGTCAGAGAGCACCTGGTGTGCCGCATTGTTCATTATGAAAAAAACCGTTCTTTTCTGGAGAACGTTCCCCACGTACGTTTTCTGGATCTTGCTGTACTGTATTACTGTGAGATAGATCATCCTGTTCTGGGGGCTGCCTCCATACTGGTACAGAAGTCTCATCTGAAGCTTTGGGGCGCAGATCAGAGAACCATTCATTCGATTGCAGTGTCGAATACAATGAGACTCTCACCGCATGAGCTGGTCGGGATTGCAGAACTTGTTGGAGACATGACAGGGATCAATCTGGATGAAACGGCTATCAGAGAGATTCCGATGTATGTTCTGACAAATAAGAAAAAATGCTTCGGTGCCGTGAACCTCTATTTCGGAAACGTTCTGGACAAGGTGGGAAAAGAGCTCCGGACAGATTTTTATTTACTGCCCAGCAGCATACATGAATGTATGGTAGTTCCTATTGTGGAAAATACGACAATTTCTGCACACGAGCTGCAAAGTATGGTGCGGGAAATAAATGATGAATTTGTGGCGGAGGAGGAGATACTTGGCTACTCCGTGTATCGGTATTACCGAAGCAGCAGAACTCTCATCATAGCGGCAGCAGGAGAATGATCATCTCCAAAAACAGCATAAGGTTAAAAAGTCAGAGATTTTCCGGCGATTCTGCATATTCTAAAGAAAAAGGAGATTTTCTTATGCCTGATAATTTTGACAGCCGCCGCAGAAATCCGTGTTCTCCATGCCCGCCGTGCCGGTGTGGACGGGATGACCGCCGAGACAACCGCTGGAGCGACCGCCGGGATGACCGTCGGGATGACCGCCGGGATGACCGCCGCGACCGCTACTGATACTGTCTGATATCAGGGTCAGAAGTCCGGTATCTTCTGATTTTTGATTACAACCTTATTGTCTGACCGAAATAAAAAACGGGCTGCAGTATTCCCGGTGTCATACATCGGAAATGCCGCAGTCCGCTTGTGCTGCTGTATTGTATGTACGTGCAAAGCACGGAAAAATCGACGTCTGGCTGATTTGCCGGGCAGCTCTGAATAGGATGTTGGGGTCAAGTGTCTCTGACCCGGATATCCAAATATTGGAATATACAAAAAGCTTTGACTTGTATAAAATGTATGAAATATGCTATTATAATGAGAAAATAATGACCTTGAAAGACAATTTCGGGAAAAAACTGCAGCAAAAAGGCATATCAGATATCCTGATATGCCAGAATGCACGCACCTGAAGGGATTCGAACCCCTGACACGTGGTACCGGAAACCACTGCTCTATCCCCTGAGCTACAGGTGCACTTAAAACTGCCTTTTTATCCTAGCACAGTTTTTGAAAAATGTAAAGCAGTTCCGGAATTTTTTTGAAAAGGTTTTTGATGAGGAGGAGATCTTTGTTCTTCACGTGACGCAGTAAAGAATATTTTGAAAAGAAAGGGAGAGAATGACAATGGATTACGTATATCGAAAAAAAGAGAATGCTCATGCAGACCAGGAATTTGCGCAGGCATCGCAGTACGGCAAGGTAAAGCTTGGAAAAGACTGGATTTTCTGGAAAAAAGGACTGAAGTGGAATGTGACGGATCTGGATGGAGTAACCCGCGCTTTCCGCAGAATCGAAGCCGTCGATACGAAAATGTGCTGCGGAAATGTGAATTTTGATATTCAGAAGCTCGTGCTGGTCCGAAAGGACGGGGAGGAGCTGGAGCTCCTGATCGGTGAGGGAACAGTCCGTGAGGCGGATGCTCTGTATCGGAGGCTGCAGGAGAGCAGACCGGAGATCGCATACGGGAAAGAAAAGTGATTCGGCCTGGACTGAACAGATACAAGGATTCATAACAATATGTTAGAAGACTCTTAAGAAACGCAAGCTTTACTTTTTTGTATAAATATGCTAATATGAAACATAATTTATGTGTATTTCTCAGTAAAAGAGATAGAGCTCCGCAGTGTTCACTGAAAAAGGCGGAGAAAAAGTGAAGCAGGGGGGAAATAGAATATGGATAATTTCAGAGAATGGTTGTCTGACAATCTGCGCTATATATTGCTCGGACTGGCTGGTATTCTGATTCTTGTGATTGCGTTTTTTGCGGTCAGACTGGTGACAAGCCTCGGATCAACAAAAAAGAAGGAACCGGCTACGGAAGCTTCCACAGAGGTATCTACGGAACAGATTACGGAAGCACCGGCTGCAGAACGTCTGGTAAAGGATCAGGCTGACATTCTCAGCTTTGTGACAGAGTATTACACAGCTGTGGTGGACGGAGATTTCGATAAGATTGCATCGATCAGTGATCATTTCGATGATACAATTCGCGCGAATCTGGAAGCGGAGAATTCTGCTATCGAATCATGCAGCAATTTTATCACATATTCCCGCAAGGGACTTACGGATGGTTCCTATGTAGTCTATGCGTATTTCGATGCGAAGCTGACCGGTATCGATACGGCAGCACCGACGCTTCGCCAGCTTTATCTTGAGACGGATGAGCAGGGAAGCCTGAAGATTATCGATATCAGTGAAAACAAAGAAATTGAAGATTACACGACAGATCTTCTCGCAGACGATGAAATTCAGGCACTTCGCGACGATGTGAAAAAGAAGCTGGATGATGCGTGCAATTCAGACGAACAGCTGAAGAATTTTGTAGCATCGGTTTCCACCGGTACATCCGACAGCGGAGTGGATGACGGGGCAGATGATGGCACAGACAGCGGGGCAGCCGTTCCCACAGGCACCATGCAGGTATCCACCGACAGTCTGAATGTGAGGGGAACTCCTTCGACAGACGGTACCCTTTATGGAATCCTTACGAGCGGTACACAGGTGGAAGTCCTGGAGAATACGAATGACGGCTGGTCAAAGGTGCGTTACACAGTAAACGGTACAACGATTGAGGGATATGTAAAATCAGAATATCTGTCATCCGTACAGTAAAGAAGTGCGGTGTTACTGCACATCAGAAAAGGCTGTCGCAAAGCAGTTGATGATTCCGGAGACTGTTTTGCGGCAGCTTTTGTATTGTTTCACGGGAAAGAATGTGGTAAGATACCGTTAGTTTTCTGAAAGAAACGCATGAAAAGCACAGCGGCAGATACGATACAGTTATTCTGGTATCAGAGAAAGCAGATTGGACAGAGAGATGACACAGACATATAGGTTTAAGAAGGAACTGCCTGCCGGAGAAATCCGGTTGAACAAATACCTGAGTGATGCCGGAGTCTGTTCCAGGAGAGAGGCAGACAGGCTGATAGAGAGCGGTATGGTTCTTGTGGATGGACAGACGGCAATACAGGGAATGAAGATTACAGCCAGTCAGATTGTGACGGTCAGAGGACAGAAGGTTGAGAGGGAGCAGGAGATGGTGCTCCTTGCGGTGAACAAGCCCCGCGGCGTTGTCTGTACCACCGATCAGCGGTGGGGTGATCAGACCATATACGATTTACTGAATTATCCGAAGAGGATTTTTTCCGTGGGCCGCCTTGACAAGGATTCAGAGGGACTTCTTCTGATGACAAACAACGGCGATATCCTGAATAAAATCATGCGGGCCGGGAATTATCATGAAAAAGAGTATGTGGTGACGGTTGACCGGGAGATTACCCCGGAGTTTCTGAAAAAGATGGCAGCCGGTGTATATCTGAAAGAACTCGATGTCACTACGAGACCCTGCCGTGTGGAGCTGGCAGGGAAATGTCAGTTCCGCATTGTTCTGACACAGGGTCTGAACCGCCAGATCAGAAGAATGTGCAGCGCTTTTCATTACAATGTGACGCGTCTTCTTCGCGTGCGCATCATGAATATTGAGCTGGGAAATCTCCGCCCCGGGGAGTATCGGAGTGTCAGCAGAAAAGAACTGGCTCTTTTAAATGAAAAACTGAAGGATTCGAAAAATCCTGGCGGAAAGCTGCCGGATTCTTCGGGATACGGGAATATATCCGGGGGGAATACAGACAGAAAAGACAGATACCGGAAATCATCCGGGAACCCAGAAAGGAAATCAGGACGCAGATGAATCAGCAGATAGAACGTATGAAAGAATTGACGGAGCAGCTTCGTGCGGCTTCAAAGGCGTATTACCAGGATGACAGAGAGATTATGAGTAATCTGGAATATGACAGAATGTATGATGAGCTTTTGCGCCTTGAAAAGGAGACGGGAGTCGTACTGACGGGGAGTCCGACTGTATCGGTGGGCTATGAGGCGCTGGACTCCCTTCCGAAGGAGCGCCACGAATCCCCTATGCTGTCGCTGGATAAGACGAAGGAGGTCAGTGAGCTGGCGGACTTTGCAGGCAATCATGAAATTCTTGTTTCCTGGAAGCTGGACGGACTGACGGTTGTGCTGACGTACCGCGGAGGAAGTCTGGAAAAAGCAGTCACCCGGGGAAACGGTGAGATTGGAGAAGTAATTACAAACAATGCCAGAGTATTTCAGAATATTCCGCTTCACATTGCATATCAGGGAGAGCTGACGCTGCGCGGCGAGGCGGTTATTACTTATTCCGAATTCGAAAAGATCAATGAAGAGATCGAGGATGTGGATGCAAAATACAAAAATCCCAGGAATCTCTGCAGCGGCTCTGTCCGCCAGCTGAACAACGAAATTACGGCGAAGCGTCACGTGCGCTTTTATGCATTTGCCCTCGTAAGAGCGGACGAAATTGATTTTGACAATTCCAGAAGCAGACAGTTTGAATGGCTGAAGAGTCAGGGCTTTGACGTTGTGGAATACCGGAAGGTTCGTGCGGAGCAGGTGGCAGATACCGTAGCTTATTTTGCGGAAAAGATTCAGCATTACGAAATACCGTCTGACGGGCTTGTTGCCACGTATGAGGATATCGCGTACGGACAGTCCCTTGGGCGGACAGCGAAATTTCCACGTGACTCCATTGCATTCAAATGGCAGGATGAGACGCGGGAGACGAAGCTTCTTGAGATCGAGTGGAGCCCTTCCAGGACGGGGCTAATCAATCCGGTTGCGATATTTGAGCCGGTGGAGCTGGAGGGCAGCACAGTCAGCCGTGCAAGTGTGCACAATCTCAGCATTATGAAAGCGCTGAAGCTGGGAATCGGTGATACCATCACCGTCTACAAGGCAAATATGATTATTCCGCAGATTGCAGAAAACCTGACAGGCAGCGGAAACATTGAAATTCCCGGACAGTGTCCTGTGTGCGGCGGTCCGACGGCGGTGCGCTGTGCCAACGACGTGGAGACACTGTACTGTACAAACGAAAGGTGCAGTGCGAAAAAAATCAAGTCATTCACACTGTTTGTCAGCAGAGATGCGATGAATATTGAAGGATTATCAGAGGCGACACTGGAAAAATTCATTGCGCACGGCTACATCCACTGTTTTGCAGATATCTTCCATCTTGACAATTTCCGCGATGAGATTATCGCCATGGAGGGATTCGGGGAAAAATCCTTTGCAAATCTAATGCAGAGTATTGAAAAGGCGCGCATCACGACGCTTCCCCGTGTGATTTACAGCCTTGGTATTCCCAATATCGGTGTTGCCAATGCCAGGCTTCTGTGCCGCTTTTTCGACTATGATTTAGACAAAATCCGCAGCAGCTCCCTGGAGGAGGTCGCATCCATAGAAGGACTGGGAGAGGTCATTGCAGGATCTGTGGTCGGATACTTTGCGGATGAGGAGAACGACAGGATGCTGCAGCTGCTGCTTAAGGAGCTTACGATTGAAGCGCCGCAGGAGACATCGGGAGAACAGATTTTTGAGGGAAAGACATTTGTCATCACCGGAAGTGTAAACCATTTTGCCAACCGCAATGAGCTGAAAGCATTTATTGAAGAGCGGGGCGGAAAAGTGACCGGTTCCGTGACGAAGAAGACAGACTATCTGATCAACAATGATACAACATCCTCCTCTTCGAAAAACAAGAAGGCGAAGGAGCTGAATATCCCGATTTTGTCGGAAGAGGATTTTTTAGATATGGCACAATAGATTTTCCGGTGATATAATACAGCCAGAAATAGCAGGAAAGAAAAGAGGAACAGACTATGCCGATTAAAGTACAGAGCGATTTGCCAGCAAGAGAGATACTGGAGCGTGAAAATATATTTGTGATGGATGAACTGCGTGCCGTTCACCAGGACATCCGTCCGATTCATATTGCAATTCTGAATCTTATGCCACTCAAGGAAGAGACAGAGCTTCAGCTTCTGCGTTCCCTGTCCAATACACCGCTGCAGGTAGAGGTGACATTTGTGAAGGTGAGATCCCATGAATCCAGAAACACCTCCACAAGCCATCTGAATAAGTTTTACGTAGGTTTTGATGAGATCTGCATGCACCGCTTCGATGGCATGATCATAACAGGGGCACCGGTTGAGATGATGGAGTTTGAAGAGGTGGACTATTGGAATGAGCTGAAAGAGATCATGGACTGGACTGTGGACCATGTCACTTCCACAATCTTTCTGTGCTGGGCGGCACAGGCAGGACTGTACCATTATTACGGACTGCAGAAAAGGCTGCTTGATCACAAAATGTTCGGACTGTTCTGGCATCGCGTGCTGAACAGAAAGATACCGCTGGTGCGCGGCTTTGATGATGTGTTCCTGGCACCTCATTCCCGCCATACGGATGTGCCGATCGAGGAGATCCGCAAGGTGAAAGAGCTGACAATTCTCGCAGAGTCAGATGAAGCCGGGCTGTTTCTGGCCATGGCGGATAACGGCAGGAAGATTTTCATCATGGGCCATCCGGAGTACGACCGCGTGACCCTGGACGGAGAGTATAAGCGCGATCTCGGCAAGGGACTGCCGATTGATATTCCGAAGAATTATTACGTCGACGATAATCCGGAAAACAAGCCGCTTCTGATGTGGAGATCCCACGCCAACAACCTGTATACGAACTGGCTCAACTACTACGTATATCAGGCAACCCCCTATGATATGATCGGGACACCGGAATTTCCCTGCAAATAAGCAAAAAACGGGGAAAGAGGTCTGCATGAAACTCTCTTTCCCCACTTTATCTGTATCCGTTCAGACGCGGACGATGAGGCGTTACAGGAATTTTACGGCTGTCCCGTATGCCATTACCTCTGCGGCTCCCTGCATGACAGCAGCGGAAGCGTAGCGGACATTCACAACAGCGTCAGCGCCTAGGTTCTCCGCTTCCTCCACCATGCGCTTTGTGGCCAGTGCTCTGGCATCGTTCATCATTTCATTGTAGGCTTTCAGCTCACCGCCCACCAGTGTCTTGAAGCCCTGGGTAATGTCCTTGCCCAGATTCTTTGACTGGATGGTGCTTCCCTTTACAAGGCCCAGCATCTGCAGTTCTTTGCCTGAAATATAATCAGTATTTACCAAGATCATCTTCTTCTCCACTCCTTATCTCTTTGATTCGTGATATCAGTACTCCTATCATGACACCGGCCAGAGCCAGCGGAATAACCAGAAGCAGAAGCTTTATGACCCCCGGAATCCCGTCAGTCAGGAGAAACACAGCAGCAATCCCTGCATAATACAGTACAATACATACAGTGATAATAACAGGGGCAATCATTTTCTTTTTGTGATTATTCATACAGACCTCCTTCCGGGAAACGCTGACACTGTGTGCTTTGTCAGATAATTATTCGTTTATCTCCATTGATTATATGCTTATTCAATGAAAATATCAACAGAATCTGATGATATATGGTTATTTTTTAAAAAAACAGCATTGACAAATCCCGGGATTGTGTGTTATATAAATTTCATCGAGTTAAACCGTTGAAGAAGAGTGAGTACCTTTTATTTTATCCGTTCACAGAGAGCTGCCGCTGGTGGAAGGCAGCAGCGGACGTAGAGGGGAATGGACTTCTGAGGGCGAACAGAATGATAAAGTATGTGAGCCGGAGAGATCACTCCGTTACAAAATCAGCATATGTTTGTATGCAATGAGTGGGTATTTGAATACCAAGCCGGGTGGCACCGCAGGAGTTTTACTCTTGTCCCTGCAGAAAGAATTGTGGGAGACAGGGGTATTTTTTTATGCTCGGATACCTGTTTCCCAGAGCAGAATATGGAAGATGAAAGGAGAAACAAAATGAGCGAAGAAAGAAAAATCCCTTACAAAATCTATCTGGAAGAACAGGAAATGCCGAAGGAATGGTATAACGTGCGTGCCGATATGAAGAACAAGCCGGCGCCGCTTCTGAATCCTGGGACACTCAAGCCGATGACAGCCGAGGAGCTGGGCGACGTGTTCTGCGATGAGCTGGTAAAGCAAGAGCTCGACAATGACAATGCTTATATTCCGATTCCTGAGGAGATCCGCAACTTTTACAAGATGTATCGCCCGTCTCCGCTTGTCCGTGCATACTGTCTCGAAGAAAAGCTTCAGACGCCGGCGAAAATCTACTATAAATTCGAGGGCAACAATACCAGCGGAAGCCATAAACTGAATTCCGCCATTGCCCAGGCGTACTACGCAAAAAAGCAGGGACTCAAAGGTGTTACCACAGAGACAGGAGCAGGCCAGTGGGGAACGGCTCTCTCCATGGCGTGTGCATACCTTGACCTTGACTGCAAGGTATATATGGTAAAATGTTCCTATGAGCAGAAACCCTTCCGCCGTGAGGTTATGAGAACGTACGGCGCACAGGTGACTCCGTCCCCGTCTGACACGACTGAGGTGGGCAGAAAGATTCTGGCAGAGCATCCGGGAACCACAGGAAGTCTGGGATGTGCCATTTCAGAAGCAGTGGAGTGTGCAGTCACCCACGAGGGATACCGCTACGTGCTGGGCAGCGTGCTGAATCAGGTACTGCTTCACCAGTCCGTCATCGGTCTGGAGACAAAGACGGCTCTGGACAAATACGGAATCAAAGCGGACATGATC
>SFEV01000083.1 GCA_004557975.1 Lachnospiraceae bacterium | reverse complement strand
AAAAGATAACAGAGGTAGAGTCTTAAAGACTGGAGAATCACAGAGATCAGACAATACATATATGTATCGTTGGACTGATATATCTGGCACGAGACAGTGTGTTTATGACTCGACATTGGAGGGATTGAGAAGACAGGAGAACCAGATAAAACTTGAGGTGTTGCAAGGGATAAGGCGTGAAAATATTACTTTAGGTCAACAGATTTCGCGTTATTTTGAGACAAAGGCTACTTTGGCAGACAGTACGTCGGAGAATTATCAGTATTATTTCAAACATATTATAATGGATGATCCGATCGCAGATGAAAGAGTGATTGATTTAAAAAAATCGGATGTACTTCTGTTTTATAAGCGGCAGTCGGAAGAAGAGGATTTGAGCAATGGTACAATACATATTTTACATAAGATAATTCATCCAGCATTGCAGCTTGCAGTTGACGATGATATCATTCGAAAAAATCCATCTGATGCGTGCATGAAAGAATATCCTGTCGAAGATGAAATAAAATATGCGTTGACTCCAGAGCAAGAGAATGAGTTTCTGGCGAGAATTATGCTCCGACCGCGCATGAAACATCACTATCCGTTATTTGCAATTATGCTTTATACAGGAATGCGTATTAGCGAGATAATAGGATTAACATGGAATGATGTTGATATGCATAATCGAACAATCAGTGTTAATCACCAATTGCAGTATAGAAGAATCAATGGCGAAATGAAACTGTACTGTATTGATGGCAAAAAGAATAAGAAGAAAGGGAAAACCAAAACAAAAAGCGGAGAGCGAGTAATTCCAATGACGCAAAGAGTATATGATTTATTTATGATGCAGCGTAGCGAATGGCTGCGCATTAAAAAAGATGCATCATTCCAGGTTGATGGGTATAGGGATTTTGTATTTGTATCAACAAGAACCGGAAAGAATATTTTTCCAAGTAATATAAGGAGTATGCTAAAACGGTTTGAAGATATGAATTCCGTGCGTGACGTACATTTACCGCATATTTCCCCACATATTCTGCGACATACAGCTTGTACAAGATATGCCGAATCTGGTCTTGACATCAAAACTGTGCAGTATCTAATGGGACACTCAAGCCCCAAAACCGCGATAAAAGTGTATAATCATACGGATTTAGAGCGTGCAAAGAGGGAGATGGGAAAATATGAAGAGTGGCAGAAAATTTACACCAATTTTTACACCAATCTGTCGTAGAGTGGCGGACACTGACGTAGATTTACGTAAAAACAGCCTCCAAATTTGTGCATTATTATCAAAAATAATGCTTGAAAATCCTGTGAAATCAGGTTATAATATCCACAATTTAAGAGTTGTTCTTCGGGGCGGGGTGTGATTCCCCACCGGCGGTATAGTCCGCGACCCGCGTAAGCGGCTGATCTGGTGACATCAGACGATGAATTCCGGAACCGACAGTATAGTCTGGATGAGAGAAGAAAGCAGAGCATTTGTGGTGCGATATTTTAGCTGCCCGGAGATTTTATCTGAAATTTCCGGCAGCTATTTTTTCGTATAAAACAGTCTCTGCCTCAACAGAAGAACTTTTCTTGAATCAATATTATTCGTAGAAAAGGAGAACAAAAATGGGAACAGGAATTTTACAGGCAATCGGAGAAAATCTGCAGTTTTTGGGAATCTGCGCACTCGTGGTTCTGGCGATTGTGGCAGTGGCCGGTCTGGTGGAAGCAAAACTTCTGCGGGAAAACCTGGCTAAGGTAAAGAAAACGAGGTACATCACCATATGCGCGATGCTGGGAGCACTTGCGATGATTCTGCATCTGTTTGATTTTCCGATTCCGTTTCTGGCACCGGGATTTTACAAGCTGGACTTCAGCGAGATTCCGGTAATGATCGGAGCGTTTTATCTTGGACCTGTGGGCGGCATCATTATTGAGCTGGTCAAGATTCTGCTGAAGCTCGTAGTAAAAGGGACATCCACTGCCTTTGTGGGGGATCTGGCCAATTTCGTGGTGGGATGCTCATTCGCAGTTCCGGCATCCATCGTATACCATCTGAAAAAGACGAGGAAGACTGCGGTGGCGGGGCTTGTGACAGGAACCGTTGTCATGACGGTTTTCGGAAGCATGTTCAACGCTGTTTATCTTCTCCCGGCATTTTCGAAACTCTACGGCATGCCCCTTGACGTGATTGTGGGGATGGGAACGGCGATCAATCCGGCCATTACGAGTGTGAATATGCTTGTTCTGCTGGCAGTTGCGCCGCTGAATCTGATAAAAGGTGTATTGATTTCTGTGCCGACTATGGTATTATATAAACGAATCAGTCGAGTTTTGCATAATACCGCACAGGAGCAGGTCCCGGAGCGCAGCCATCTGGCAGAGGGCTGACCGGAGAAGAGATGGCTCACAGATAAGAGCGTGTCGTGTGAAAGCTGCAGGATAGCTGATATTCTGCAGCTATTTTTATCGCATCAGGAAACTGGCAGTTCTGTATGGATGCCTGACGGATCATGTGCGTACCTGCTTGAATACGGCTGACAGAAAAGGAGAAATAATATGCCAGGGATTAAAAAGATTACGCAGGTGACAGAGAATCCTTTTGTGAACCTGTATGATATGGATGTGGAGGACCGCAGAGGAAATGCGAGGAAGTATTATGTGGCTTCCAGGGCAAAGACGGCGGAAGGTCTGGAGATGTCGAGAAAGCAGCAGATGGCAGACGGAGTGATTATTTACAGCCTTTACGGAGAAAAAAGGGACAGAGTTGTCCTGATCAGACAGTACCGTTATGCCATTGACGGCTATATTTATGAATTTCCGGCAGGACTTGTGGAGCCGGGAGAGGATTACCATGCATCGGCAGTCCGTGAGATGAAGGAAGAGACGGGATTGACGCTTCACCCGATTCAGGTGGATAAAATGTTTGAGAAGCCGTATTATACGACGATAGGCATGACAGATGAATGCTGCGGGACTGTTTACGGCTATGCAGATGGCGAGATCAGCTCCGACCTTCTGGAGGATTCCGAGGAGATTGAGGTGGTTCTTGCCGACCGTGATGAGGTGCGCCGGATTCTGAGAGAAGAGAGAGTGGCGATTGTCTGCTCTTACATGCTGCTCCATTTTCTTCATGATGAGGAGCCTTTTGCATTTCTGAAAACAGAGGAGGGGCAGGATGAAAAGTGAATTTGAAATTAACATCACGACAAAATCGATGTATAATTTCCTGATGTATCACACGTACCGCGGAGCAAGCGGAATTGTAGGTCTGGTGGCGGGAATCGGCCTGATCGCGTACTATTTTGCTGCGAGAGGCGGAGACGGGAGAAATACGTGGGTCTATCTGTTTTTTGGTATTCTGTTTCTTGTATATCAGCCATGGACACTGTATACGCGGGCTGTTAAACAGGCAAGACTGAATCCGGTGTTCAGGCATCCTCTCCAATATGTCCTGACGGAGCAGACGATAGAAGTACATCAGGGGGAGTCCTCCAGTCAGATTACCTGGGATCAGATTTATGTGGTCAGGGAAACACGTCAGAGTATACTGGTCTATACAAATACAAAAAACGCATTTATATGGGTAAAGAGCCAGATGAAGGATCAGGAGGCAGCTGTGCGTGATATGCTGACGAAACTGGTGGAACCGAAAAAGCTGAAGCTGAAAAGAGGATAACAGATCATGATCATTGAGACAAATTCTGAGAAGGAGACGCTTGCTTTTGGCATGGAACTTGCCAAAGAGGCGAAGCCGGGACAGATTTTTTCCCTGGAGGGCGATCTGGGAGTCGGGAAAACTGTTCTGACCAAGGGGATGGCGCAGGGACTTGGCATCACTGAGCCGGTCAGCAGTCCTACGTTTACGATTGTACAGGTCTACGAGGAGGGAAGGCTGCCCTTTTACCATTTTGATGTGTACAGGATCAGTGATCCTGAGGAGATGGATGAAATCGGCTATGAGGATTATTTTTTCGGAAACGGTGTATGCCTGGTGGAGTGGGCAAACCTGATTGAAGAGCTGATGCCGGAACAAACCATACACATTACGATAGAGAAGGATCTGGAAAAGGGATTTGATTACCGGAAAATAACAGTTACGTATCCGGAGAAGCAGTGATACGTCTGTCAGAAAAGGAGTATACGGAATATGAAAATACTTGCGCTGGACAGCTCGGGGCTGGTGGCATCTGTGGCAGTTGCTGAGGATGACGTTCTGCTTGCCGAGTACACGGTGAATTATAAAAAAACGCACTCGCAGACACTTTTGCCGATGCTCGATGAGATTGCGCAGATGATTGAACTGGATCTGCATTCCGTCGATGCAATTGCCGTGGCAGGGGGTCCCGGTTCTTTTACGGGACTGCGTATCGGTTCCGCTACTGCAAAAGGGCTGGGACTGGCGCTGGAAAAGCCGCTGGTATCTGTTCCGACGGTGGATGCTCTTGCATATAATTTGTTTGGATGCAGCTCGTACATCTGTCCGATGATGGATGCGAGAAGAAGCCAGGTATATACGGGAATTTATCGCTTTGAGGGAGAAAGCTTTCTTACTGTGGAGCCGCAGATGCCTCTGGCAGTGGAAGAACTGGCCGCCAAATTAAACGGGCTGGATCGGGACGTTGTCCTTCTGGGAGATGGAGTGCCGGTTTACCGGAATATTCTGGATGCGCTTCTGCGTGTTCCGCACCGGTACGCTCCTGCACACCAGAACCGTCAGAGGGCATCTGCGGTGGCGGTGCTTGCCATGAAGTATATCGGGGAAGGAAAGACAGAGACGGCAGCGCAGCACAGACCGGATTATCTTCGCCTTTCACAGGCAGAAAGGGAGCGCGCAGAGCGCATGCAGCAGAATGAAAACTGATAAAGATGAGCTGGAAATAACGCAGATGCGTCCTGAGGATGCTGCGGAGGTGGCAGCCATTGAACGGATGACTTTTTCACTGCCCTGGAGTGAGCAGGGTTTTCTTTCTTCCCTTCAGTCGCAGGACACTGTTTATCTGACTGTGCGGCAGAAGGGAAAACTGATAGCATACTGCGGTTTTCTGCAGTCCTTTGAGGAGGCTGACATTACGAATGTGGCAGTGCATCCGGACTTCCGAGGGAAAGGAATCGGATATACCATGCTTTGCGAGCTGATGGAGCGTGGGCGAAAACGCGGAGTTGAACGCTATACTCTTGAAGTGCGCGCCGGCAATGCGCATGCGATCCGCCTTTATCGGAAGCTGGGATTCGAATCGATTGGAATCCGGAAAAATTTTTATGAAAAACCGAAAGAAGATGCAGTGATTATGTGGACGCAGTCGGAAGATGCAAATGGATAATATGAGAAAAACTGCAATATGTGCTGCAGTATGATACTGTACGGAAAATTCCGATGCATGAATGTGTGCCGCAGCGGGATGTCTGTATACATGGATTTCCAGTAGCAAAACAGATGTGGGTACTCTATAATGGAAAAGCACCACGTGATTTGACCGAAACAGTAATTCGGTTATGAACTGGCAGCAATCGGATTGTGGATATCTGCCTGACACGGCAGGGGCTGAGTTTGGGACGGATGCAGTCTGAATATCCGCTTTGTGACTGGGAGGACAGAATGAACAGACAGGAAAAACTGAGATGCAACAGATGTGGAAAAGAAATCTGTATGGAGCACGATGTGACAAAGGAAGGAGTGTTTCTGACAGAGTGGGAATGGGGATATTTTTCCGGTAAGGACGGGGAAAGGCATTCTTTTTGCCTCTGTGAGACATGCTATGACAGGATAACGGAGACCTTTCAGGTTCCGGTGCAAGTGGAAGCGTATCTGTGAGCGGAACGTATCTGAGGTATGGTAACGTTCTGAAATATGGTGCGCGGAGTAATCAGCCTGACAGGAAAAAGCCGGGCTGAAGGAAAAGAGGAAAACTATGCTGGATGTTTGTTTACTTGGATGCGGCGGTATGATGCCGCTTCCATATCGCTGGCTGACCTCTCTGATGACGCGGTTTAATGGGAGCAATCTTCTGATTGACTGCGGAGAGGGAACACAGGTGGCTGTGAAAGAAAAAGGATGGAGCTTTAAACCGATTGATACGATATGTTTTACGCATTACCACGGCGATCATATCAGCGGTCTTCCTGGACTGCTTCTGACTATGGGTAATGCAGACCGGACGGAGCCGCTGACAATGATCGGACCCAAAGGGCTGGAGCGTGTAGTCAATGCACTTCGTGTCATTGCGCCGGAGCTTCCGTTTCCTATTATATTTAAGGAAATCCAGGGAAATACCCAGGAGTTTCTGTGCAATGGATATCGAATCACGGCGTTTCGGGTCAACCACAATGTACTCTGTTACGGATACACCATAGAGATCGACCGGGCAGGGAGGTTTGATGTGGATCGGGCGAAGACTGCGGGAATACCGATGAAATATTGGAGCAGACTGCAGAAGGGTGAGGTGATTGAGGAGAACGGATGCTGCTACAGACCGGAGGATGTGCTGGGTCCGTCAAGGCGCGGAATCAAGCTTACGTACTGTACCGACACACGTCCAACCGATATGATTGCAAAGCAGGCGGAGGGCGCTGATCTGTTTATCTGTGAGGGTATGTACGGGGAACCGGATAAAGCACAGAAAGCAGTAGAATATAAACACATGACATTTAAGGAGGCAGCTGAGCTGGCCAGAAAGGCGAAGCCGGAGCAGCTGTGGCTGACGCATTTCAGTCCTTCTCTCGTAAGACCGGAGGACTACATGGAACAGGTGCGGAATATTTTCCCGAAAGCTTATCCGGGAAAAGACGGCAAGTCCATAGAACTGGATTTCAGGGAAGAATAATGGAGGAGCGGCTATGGAAAAAGATACGAAGGATACGGTAATTCTGGCAATTGAGAGTTCCTGTGACGAGACAGCGGCAGCTGTTGTGCGAAACGGAAGAGATGTATTATCAAATATTATTTCTTCACAGATCGAACTGCACAAACTGTACGGGGGCGTCGTTCCTGAAATTGCATCCAGAAAGCATATTGAGAAGATTAACCAGGTGATTGAAGAAGCTCTTGCCGAGGCCGGTGCGACTTTGAAGGATCTGGATGCAGTGGCGGTTACGTATGGACCGGGTCTGGTAGGCGCGCTTCTGGTCGGTGTGGCGGAGGCAAAGGCCATCAGCTATGCGGCAGGGCTGCCGCTTGTGGGAGTTCATCATATTGAAGGACATATTTCAGCAAACTATATCGAGAATAAAGATCTGGAACCACCGTTTATCTGCCTTGTGGTTTCAGGCGGACACACACATCTTGTAAAGGTAAAGGAATACGGGGAATATGAGATCCTCGGACGCACCAGGGACGATGCGGCCGGCGAGGCATTTGATAAAGTGGCGCGGGCAATCGGACTCGGATATCCGGGGGGCCCAAAGATTGATCGCCTGTCAAAAGAAGGAAATCCGAATGCCATCCATTTCCCGAAAGCCAAAATTGAGGATGCACCGTATGATTTCAGCTTCAGCGGACTAAAATCTGCTGTTTTAAATTATCTGAACGGCTGTAAAATGAAAGGTGAAACGATTGTGGAGGCTGATGTGGCCGCGTCATTTCAGAAGGCAGTGACGGATGTACTGGTGGAGCATGCCATTATGGCTGCGAAAGAAGCCGGAATGGACAAGCTTGCAATTGCCGGGGGCGTAGCCTCCAACGGTACACTCAGAGAAGCCATGGAGGGGGCGTGCCGCGAAAATGGTATCTCCTTTTACAGGCCGTCTCCCATTTTCTGTACAGACAACGCCGCTATGATCGGAGCGGCAGCGTATTACGAGTACAAAAAAGGAGTACGCCATGGACTGGATCTGAATGCTGTGCCAAATCTGAAGCTTGGTGAACGGTAGGATATGTGTTTTCCGATAATCTGTCGCTGAAGACTGGCGGACAATAAGGCGTATGAAACCCAATTGTCTGCTGCGAAGATCAGAAAGATAAGAATGAATAAGAGATATTATACGATCGTGCAAAGGAGGAAGTATTGTGGGAAATACAGCTATTGTCCTTGCAGGAGGCAGCGGGAGCAGGATGAAGAGCACTGTGAAAAAACAGTATCTGCTCATAGCGGGAATTCCGGTGCTTGGATATTCCCTCGCCGTTTTTCAGAAAAGCATTCATATTAATGATATTATACTTGTCTGTGGAAAAGGTGAGGAAGACCAGTGCCGAACAGAAATTGTAGAAAAATGCGGATTCTCCAAGGTGAAAAAGATCGTGGAGGGCGGAAAAGAACGGTATCATTCCGTATATGAAGGGCTGAAGGCGGCTGAAAACTGCGATTACGTCCTGATTCATGACGGAGCCAGGCCGTTTATTGATGAAGCAATGATCGGGCGCATCATGGAAGAGCTGCCGCAGTGCCGTGCCTGTGTGGTTGCGGTGCCGGTCAAAGATACCATAAAACTGAGCAGTTCGGATGGATACGTGGCGCGGACCCTGCCGCGGGAGCAGCTGTGGTCTGTTCAGACACCACAGGCCTTTGATTACAATCTGATCCGCAGAGCATACGATCAGTTGGCTGACTGTGAGCCGGAAGATATCAGAATTACGGATGATGCCATGGTGGCAGAACATTTTGCAGGCGTTCCTGTGAAGCTGATAGAGGGCTCCTATGATAATATCAAGATTACGACTCCGGAAGATCTCCTTCTTGCGGATATGATTCAGAAAAAGCATTCAGTGGACAGAAATTGATTTTAAAATCGGATTAAAGAAAAAAATAAAAAAATTCGAAAAATAGTGTTGACAAAAGAAAGGAAAACTGTTATTATTCTATCTGCGCTGATGATTGTGCGCAGTTATGGAGAGGTATCGAAGCGGTCATAACGAGGCGGTCTTGAAAACCGTTTGTCCGAAAGGGCGCGTGGGTTCGAATCCCACCCTCTCCGTTAGCCAATGACAGTTGAATATACAAGTGTTTAGGCGTCTGGAGAAGTACCCAAGCGGCTGAAGGGGCTCCCCTGGAAAGGGAGTAGATCGTTAATAGCGGTGCGAGGGTTCAAATCCCTCCTTCTCCGTTCTGACAACAGTTTAAAACTCGAAAAAGTTAAAAAGTTGTTGACAGAGAGAAAAAAATGTGGTAATATTCAAAAGCTGATGTTGATCAGCAAGACAGAGAACCTTGATAACTGAACAGTGAAACAACCTTGAAAGATTCTTAAAGAGTATTTTTCTAAGGAACTGACCTTTAAAAACAGTAAAGGAAAAGAT
>SFEV01000025.1 GCA_004557975.1 Lachnospiraceae bacterium | reverse complement strand
AGGTGCTGTATCAATATTTAATTTTTAAGCCACCGAAAGATGGTTTGTTCGCTATGCCCTTTATTTCTTGGCTGTCTTCTACTTATTTGTTTCAAACTTCCTCCATCTCAGACTGTCTCCGTCTTTTATCCTCTGAATCAGGTGTGAGCACCCCATCAGCGCAGCCAATTTTCATGAGTTTGCGAATCGTATCTGTGAAGGTAACGAACAAATACATGCAGTTAATAAATCCGGAAAGTCTTTACCGCCCAGCGAATCACCTTATACTTCGGTGTTTCCAGCTCCCTTGCCGCTTCTTTCAGCTTTTCCCGGATCAAAATCCCCTGGGGACAGTGTTTTTCACATTTTCCGCATCCAATGCACTGGGAGGCACTGGTAGTCTCACGGCGCATGGCGGTGGACTGTATATATTCCCAGGTGCCTGACTTTTTCCCCTCGGAATATTTGACATTGTAGCAGTGGAACGTCATCGGGATATCTACCCGGTTCGGACACGGCATACAGTATCCGCATCCGGTGCATCCCACTTTCATGGTCTTCTTGATTTCCTGACGGATCTGCTCTACCAGATCCTGCTCCTGCTTTGTGAAGCTTCCTGCCTCTGCTCCATCGGCAAGACGGAGATTTTCCTTCACCATCTCCATGGAATTCATACCGGAAAGCACACACGTCACCTGAGGCTGATCCCACAGCCAGCGGAATGCCAGCTCTGCAGGTGTCCCGGATGTGCCGGACTGCCCGATCAGACGTTTCGCCTCCTGAGGAAGATTGTTGACAAGCCTTCCGCCGCGAAGCGGTTCCATAATGATGACCGGAATGCCCTTTTCTCCGGCGTATTCAAGACCAGGCCGTCCGGCCTGAGAATACTCGTCAAGGTAGTTGTACTGAATCTGGCAGAAATCCCAGTCATACACGTCCAGCAGTTTTTTAAAATTTTCTGTATTTCCATGGTAGGAAAAACCGATATTCCTGATCTGCCCGGAGGCTTTCTTGTCCCTGATCCACTCTTTAATGCCAAGCGATACCAGCTTCTCCCACGTCTTTACGTCGTTGAGCATGTGCATCAGATAATAATCAATGTAATCCGTCTGCAGCCTGTGAAGCTGTTCCTGAAACTTTTTCTCTATACCTGCAGACGAGCGGATCAGATAATGGGGCAGCTTTGTCGCAAGGTAAATATCACTTCTGCAGCCGTTTCTGGCAAGGATTGTCCCTACTGCCTCCTCATTTCCCGGATAGACATAGGCTGTATCCAGATAATTGACGCCATGGCTGATGGCGTACATCAGCTCCTCCTCCGCCTTGTCGATATCAATCTCAGAGCCCTTTTTCGTGAATCGCATACATCCATAGCCGAGAATTGAAAGACGATTGCCGTATTTGTCCATTCTGTATTTCACAGAAGCCCTCCTTTCCCGTAGGCCGGTTTGCATGCCCCCACCCGCTGTTCTGTACTCTTCCCTCTGTTTCTTCGGGTCAAGCGGATATTCGCAATCCGCTTCTCTACTTGCTCATAACCGAATAACTGCTTCGGTTAAAAAATCATATCTCTCGTGATGGAAGCGATGTCCTTTGCTCCGCACATGGTCATTGTGTCCGCAAGCTCCGCTCCGATTTTTTCAATATAGAGCTTCACGCCCTCCTCTGCAGCACCGTACAGTGCCGGCACAAACGGGCGGCAGATCAGTACTGCATCGGCTCCGACTGCCAGCGCTTTGAATACGTCTGTTCCGCTTCGGATACCGCCGTCCACCAGGATCTTCATTCCGCTGCCGTCGAGAGCATCCACAATCTCCGGCAGCACCTCTGCCGTTGCCGGACACTGGTCAAGAACACGGCCTCCGTGATTGCTGACCACGATGGCTGATGCACCTGCTTCCTTTGCCTTCAGCGCACCCTTTACCGTCATAATTCCTTTTACGATGAACGGTACCCCTGCCAGCTTCACAATCTCAGCAAGTTCTTCCACCGTCTTGCTGCCTGCCGGAGGAGTCATATTTTTCAGAAACGGCAGTCCTGCCGCATCGATATCCATTGCCACAGCAAAGCTTCCCGCTTCCCTGCACAGCGCAAGCTTCTCGCGCACCGTGTCAATATTCCATGGCTTCACCGTCGGTACGCCGACGCCGCCTGCTGCCCGGATCGCCTGACATGCACCCTGCATCACTGCCGGATTCACACCGTCCCCGGTAAATGCGGCAATGCCGTTTTCTTTACAGCTCTTTACAAGAATATCATTGTAAGACATATCGTTATATTTATCTCCATAATGAAGATTCACAGCACCCACCGGTCCTGCAAAAAACGGATAACGAAACGTCTGCCCGAACAGTTCCACCGACGTATCCACCCCTGCATTCTCGCAGATCGTGTCCATATTGACGCGGATCTCCTGCCATTTATCGTAATTGCGGATCGCTGTATCTCCGACACCCTTTGCCCCCGGACCCGGAATCTGATTTCTGCACGCCTTTCCATTGCAGGTGCTGCAGGCTTTGCAGTATGCTCCGATGCACTCCTTTGCATGCGCCAGTACCTCCTGATAATTCATCACCATTTCCTCCCTTGAATCCAAATGTATAATATTTTTCGATATGTTCTGTTACATAATACCACTCTGTTTTGTTTCTGTCTTCTGCCATCTGAGTCAATTTTCCGGAATATCCGTCTCTCTGTACCCGTTCAGCACCTTCACAGTTACACCTTTCTCTGATTCCGTACCCTTCTCATCACAAAAAAGTAGCTTGGCACCAGGATCAGATCGGCACCGATCCACGCCAGTATCTCAGCGTACATGACACCTTTTCCTCCGAAAATGCCTGGAAGCAGCATGGCCGATCCTGTGCGCATCACAAATTCCGCCACACCGGATACCATGGGCAGCACCGTATTCCCGAGACCCTGAATGCAACTTCTCGTAATGTGCAGCACATAGAGCACCGGAAGCCAGCAGGCCATGAGAAACAGGTACTGGTATGCGACAGCAAGCGCCTCACCGCCCTGACCGGCATCCATGGAAATAAAGCAGGAGAGAATCCATCTGCCGGACAGAATCATAAAAACTGTAATTACGGCGGAAGTGATCATGGCAATCACAAGGCCCGCCCTTATCCCTTTTGAAATTCTCTGAATCTTTCCTGCGCCGAGATTCTGCCCCGCGTACGTCGTCATGGCAAAGCCGTAGGAGGTGGCAGCCACCTCAAGCATTCCGTACAGCTTGTTTGTCGCCGTATATCCGGCGAGGAAAGTGACTCCGAAGCCATTGACAATTGACTGTACAATCATGCCTCCCACGGAAATAATTGTGTTCTGAAACGCCATCGGCACACCCAGCTTCATCAGCGTCACGCAAAGCTGCCGCTCCAGCCTCCAGTCCTCCCCCGTCATGTGAAGAACCGGGATTTTCCGGATATGTGCAAAGCAGTAAGCTGCCGAACAGCACTGGGCAATGATCGTCGCAGCAGCAGCTCCCTCCACGCCCCATCCAAAGCCCATGACAAACAGAATGTCGAGGACAATATTTGTCAGCGACGCCACAATCATTGCCGTCAGCGGTGTCTTGCCGTTGCCGAGCGCCCGCAGAATGGAGGCTGCCAGATTGTACGCTGTCACTACCGGAAGTCCTGCGAATATGATACGCAGATAGGATACGGAAATCGGTCGGATTTCTTCCGGAGTCTTCAGCACAGACAGTATTGTCTCCAAAAGCAGCTCGCCTCCTGATGTCAGCAGGATGGCACAAAGAACTGAGAGAAATACGGCATTTGTGACTGCCTGACGCAGCATCTTCTCCTCTCCTGAGCCGAACTTCTGCGCCATCCGGATGGCAAAGCCCTGAGTAAAGCCCTGGATAATACCGAGCATCATCCAGCTCAGCCAGTCCACTGCCCCAAGAGCTGCCAGCGCCTCCACGCCCAGCACCTTTCCCACAACAGCAGTATCCACGACCGTATACAGCTGCTGAAATACGTTTCCAGCCATCAAGGGAAGCGCAAAAAGGAGGATCAGCTTCCATGGGCTTCCCTCCGTCATTTTTTTCGTATTTACCTGCTTTACATCCTTTGCAGCTTCCATAATATGGTACCTCTCCCAGTCTTTCTCCAAAGTGTAATTAACGAAATTCTACTATACCATTTTTGCAATGTCAACAGAGGAATGTACGGTTTCCTTGCGTATTGCAGTGAACGAAGTGAATGCATACTGAAAAAAGGTCAGACCAGGTATGAAATAACGGAGCTGACATTCGGTTCAGCTCCGTTTCTTCTGCATCACACCCTGACAGATACAGCATCATTCTGTTCCATAACACCTGGCGATGATGCAGTCCTGTGCATTCCATATACCTGAAAAACCGGTTCTGGCAGCATTCCTGTTTACAGAAACACAGGAACAGCAGTCTGTCAGCCCACCTTCAGAATCATCTCCAGCACACGCTTTGCGCACACACGGATTTCTTCTTCCGTCACTTTTCCTTCTTCCCATGCAGCTTTCACACGCTCCGGATATCCGCAGCCCATCTTCACGTCGTTTCCTGCAATGATCTCCAGATACTGCTCCGCATGATTCCACCAGTCGGTGGTTACCATGCCCTTAAAGCCCCATTCCTCGCGCAGAATACCTGTCAGCAGATCTTTATTCTCGGAATCACGCTGTCCGTTCAGAATATTATAGGAAGACATAATCGTCCACGGATCTGATTCTTTCACAACGATTTCAAAGCCTTTCAGATAAATTTCCCGGAGAGCACGCTCTGATACGCGGGAATCACTCTCAAAACGGCACGTCTCTTTGTTGTTGCATGCGAAATGCTTCACAGAAGCTGCCACATGCTTTGACTGGATTCCGCGCACCATCGCAGCACCCGTCTTTCCTGCGATCAGCGGATCCTCCGAGTAATATTCAAAGTTGCGGCCGCACAGAGGGCTTCTGTGGATGTTCATGGCCGGAGTCAGCCATACACCGATATTGTTCTCCACTACTTCCTCGGCACCTGCTGCTCCTACCTCTTCCACAAGCTTCGGATCCCAGGTACATGCCAGCAGTGTGGCGCACGGGAATGCCGTCGTATTCACACCGCACTCCGGCCGGATACGAAGTCCTGCAGGTCCGTCTGCCGTCATGACATTGGGCACGCCGTAATCCGGAAGATCTCCGAAGCCGAAGGTATTTGCCACTCCTGTATTCGAATGGCCGCAGAGAAGCTGGATCATATCATCCACAGACAGCTGATCCATAAACGCTTCCAGCGTACAGGTACCATCCGCCACCTCCGAAAACTGACGGTATGCCGGACCATCCAGCCACATTGCACCTTTGCGCCCGATGGTATCCGGGTAGCGAAGCCCGGTATGCGCGCTGTCCCATTCTGAAATTCTCACACTGTCCGGATCTGTAGGAAGAGTCTCCATGGTTCCGTCGGAAAGCATCCGCTCCTTCAGCATATTCGGGACACACTTCGGGGAAAGCTGCTCCACCACAAGATCCTCCGGAATACTTCCGGTAAACGGAAGCTTCACCGCGTCGCGCACATTCTTTCCAAGCCACAGAATGTATTCGCCTTTCTCCAGAACGTATGCGGATTTCTGAACTTTGCCCAGATCATCATAGGAGGCAAGAGAAGCAAGGGGAGCCGTAAGATTCACCGCCTGCATCTCGCCGGGCTGCAGAAGCCTTGTCTTCGCATACGCCTTCAGTTCCTTCGCAGGCTTTCCAAGTCTTCCCTGAGGAGCACTCACATAAAGCTGTACCACTTCACGGCCCGGTCTGTCTCCCGTATTCGTCACGGTACATAACACCTCAATGCCATCCTCCGTCATGGATGCGCGGTTATGTTCAATTTCAAATTCTGTATACGACAGTCCGTAGCCGAATGGGTAATTGACCTTCTCTGCGGCACCCGGAATCGTCTCAAAATAACGGTAGCCAACGTAGATGTCCTCTGTATACTCCACATACTTCTCTGAATCGTGGAAATTGTATGAGGACGGATAATCAGCCAGACGTCCTGCAAATGTATCCACCAGTCTGCCAGAGGGAGTCTCATCTCCGAAGAGCAGATCTGCCGCTGCAAGACCGCCTTCCATACCTCCCTGCCATGCCATCAGCACTGCCTGAATGTTTTCGTTATCCTTAAACCACGCAGAGTCCACAACGCCGCCCACATTCATAACGACAATGACTCTGCCAAAATTCTCTGTCACCAGACTGACCATGCGCTGCTCTGCCGCAGACAGATAGAAATCACCCTTTTCAAACACCTTTGCCGCTCTGGAGAGCAGATCTGCCTCTGTCTGCTGGAACTCGGAAATTGTGTTTTCACTGCCTTCTTCCTGCTCCACCGTGCGATCCCAGTTCTCACCGGAAAAACGACAGATGGAAATAATTGCCGTGTCCGTGAATGCCTTTGCGCCTGCAAGCAGATCTGCGGGTACCTCCGGCTCCTCTGTCATACCGGGAACAATTCCTTCTGCGTACTGCTTTTCCACTTCCCTCTCATAGAAGGCTGCAAGAGGCTCGTAAATTTCTGTCCGTCCCTCCTGTGCCTTGCAGCGCATGCCTGCCAGCAGGCTGCGGACGTACTCCACCGTAACGTCACCGCTTCCGCCGCCGCCTTTTACGTAATCCACACATCCCTTTCCAAACAGCGCCACCCTGGAACCGTTCGGAAGCGGAAGCAACTTCTGCTCATTTTTCAGCAGCACCATGCCTTCTGCCGCAGCTTTTCTGGAAAGTGCGATATGCTCCTTTCCTCCAGTCACACGTTCACCGTTTCTGCCAAGAGGCAGACACGGCTGATAGAAAAAACGCGTCCATTTTTTCATAGCGATATCCTCCAGATTTATCAGAAATACGACTTACTTGATTCGGTTAAATTGCTCTCGTAGCTTCTTTCAGCCACTCCCGTTCCTCTTCTTCCAGGTACGGTGAAATCTTCTCGTAAACATCGGCATGATAAGCATTCAGAAGCGCTCTCTCATCCCTGTTCATCTGTTCCGGATCAACAGCTTCCAGATCAAAGGGAACCATCGTCAGATGCTCAAAGCACATGAACTGCCCGAAAGAGGTCTTCTCCGCTTTTTTACATACAAGCAGGTTCTCATGGCGGATACCGTACTCACCCTCCACATAATAGCCCGGCTCATCGGAAGTAATCATACCCTCCTCAAAGACAGCGCTGTCATTGCGCTCCGGAACAATTTTCCAGCGGAAACCGTTGGGTCCCTCATGAACGTTGAGGAAATATCCCACACCGTGTCCCGTTCCGTGATTGAAATCCTGTCCCATCTCCCAGAGTGGCCCGCGCGCCAGATAATCGAGGTTGATGCCCCGGCATCCATAGCGGAATTTTGCAGCGGCAAGATTCATGGTTCCGCGAAGTACAGCAGTGAAATATTTTTTCTGCTCATCGCTGATCGGACCCATGACAATCGTACGCGTCACATCCGTGGTTCCTTCCAGGTACTGTCCGCCTGTGTCTGCAAGCAGAAATCCTTCTGCCTCAATCGGCACATCCGTCTCGGGAGTAGCGGAATAATGGTTCATGGCCGCATGAGGGCCGTAGGAAATAATCGGATCAAAGCTGTTTCCCATGAAGTTTTCCTGCTGTGCACGCAGGTTATCCAGATACTCTCCGGCACTGATTTCTGTCATTGGGATTTTTCCCACATTCTTTTTCAGCCAGTAAATGAATTTCGTCACTGCCACACCGTCCTTGATGTGCGCCACGCGCTCATTTTCCACCTCAACCGGAGTCTTGATCGCCTTTGGAAGCAGCGTCACATTCTCCTGGTCAAGCAGCGTCACACTCTCCGGAAAGCTTTCGACGAGACGGCTGTTGACCTTTGCCTTGCAAAGCAACACTTTCCTGTCCTCTTCCACTGCAGATGCCCACTCATAAATATCATTGTAAGGCAGGATTCTTACTCCGTCCCGGGCAAGGGCATCCTTTACCTCCTGAGGAAACGCCTTCTCATTGGCAAACAGAAGAATCTCATCCTCCTCCATGACAAGGTAGGAAAGCACCACTGGATTGCATGGAACGTCTCCGCCGCGGATATTTAAAAGCCATACAATATCATCAAGGCTGGTAAGCACAAAGTAATCTGCACCTTTTTCCTTAACAGCAGCACGGATTTCACGACATTTTTCCTCTCGTGATTTTCCCGTCCATTTCACATCCAGCTCCATCACCGGTTCACAGGAAAGAGCGGGACGGTCTGTCCAGATTTCTCCGACCAGATCCTCTCTGCAGGAAATTGTCACGCCATTTTTTCCAAGCTTATCTGCCAGCTCCTGTGCCTCTTTTGCGCTGACGGTACGTCCGTCGAAGCCGAGACACTGTCCCTGCTTCAGCGCCTTTACAAGGAATTCATGCACCGTAGGCACATCAGGCTCTCCGGATTTGAACAGTGTCACGGTACTTCCCGCAAGCTGCTGTTCTGCCTGGATAAAATAGCGTCCATCCGTCCATAGTCCTGCCATATCCTGCATCACTACGGCGGTTCCCGCTGATCCGGTAAATCCTGTCATATATTTTCTGCATTTAAAGTGATCTCCGACGTATTCTGATGCATGAAAATCATCTGTCGGAATCAGATATGCATCCATCCCCTTCTCTTTCATCAGAGAGCGAAGCGCCGTCAGGCGCTCCGGTATTACATTGCTCATTCTTGCACGTCCTTTCTTTTATACATGATTTAAACGGGACCGCCGCAGAATGATTTTCATCTATTCTGCGACAGCCCCGTCTATTTACAAGCTGTCAGCAGTATACTGCCCTTTTGCAGTACTTATCTGCCGAGCTGAACGTCATTGTTGCCTGAATCTGTTGTCCACATCTCAAGCATGTTGATCGGGTCATTGAAGTCAGCAACCCAGCCGTTGCGGGCCAGATCAAAGTTGCCAGCCTTACGCTCATTCAGGAATACGCTCCACTCAGCTGTCTCAATCGTAAGATCAATGCCGATAACAGACATATCTGCCTGAATAGCTTCTGCCACTGCTACGTTTCCTGATCCTTCATTTGTAATGTAAGTTACGGAAATCGGATTTTCATCGGACAGTGTGCCATCCTCATTAAATACGTAACCAACTTCTTCAAGCAGAGAAATTGCCTCTGCGAGGTTGTCCTCATATGCCTCGTAGGACGGATCATAGTAACCTACTGCATCTGCACACGGATATGTGTAATCCTCATCATTTGCACGGAACTCGCCGCCGTTGCCGTCCAGCATGCCTGCCGGAATAAATGTATTAGCCGGAACCTGACCTGTCTGGCCGATGTTCTCAGCAATGTAGTCACGGTCGATCAGCAGTGAGAAAGCTTTTCTCATCTTGTTTGCTTCCTCAGGAGTCTTGCCAGCAAAGAGCTCGCTGTTTACGTTGAAGCACATATAATATGTTCCCAGCTGTCCTACAACGTAAAATTCCGGATTGTCAAGAAGGTTTGCAACCTCATCTGTCGGAACTGTATCGATGAAGTCCAGATCGCCTGCGTTGTATGCTGCGAAGATTGCTGTATCGTCATCACTCAGCATGAACTCGAGTCTCTCAATCTTAACTTCGTCTGCTCTGTACCAGTTCGGGTTTTTCTCATATACCATGCTCTCATTGTGCTTCCACTCAACCAGGTTGTATGCACCGTTGGATACGAAACCTGCTTCCTGAGCCCACAGACCCGGGTTCTCTTCCCAGCCCTCAGCTGCCTCTACGGAAGCCTGCGGTACCGGATAGAATGCCGGGAATGCACAGAGGTCAAGGAAGTATACGCACGGAGCTACCAGATTGATCGTAAATGTCTTTCCGTCCTCGCTTGCCTCTACTGCCAGGGAACCATCCTCATTTACAGCAATACCGCTGAACATATAGGAGTAGTCTGCTGCTGTCATCGGATCTGCAGCACGCTTCCAGGAGTACTCAAAGTCCTTGGCTGTCAGAGGAGAACCGTCGCTCCACATCAGACCGTCCTTCAGTGTGAATGTATAGGTAAGGCCGTCCTCACTTACCTCATAGCTGTCAGCCAGTGCCAGCTCGATCTCACCTGCTTCGTTGTATGAGCACAGACCTGTGAATGAGGAAACAGCCAGGCATGCACCGTCTACAGTTGAGTTCAGTGCCGGGTCAAGCTTATCCGGTTCACTTGCAAGATTCAGTCTCAGAGTCGTGCTGTCGCCGTTCTCAGCAAACATGAAGTATTTGAAACCGTAATTGTTGCTGTAGATGCCTGTTACAGCTTCCTTCTGCATATAAATATCGTTGTAGTAGTAAAGCGGAACAATTGCACCCGTCTCCATCAGCATGTCCTCTGCTTCATGCATCATGGCCTCACGCTTTACTGTATCTGTCTCAACCTTGATCTGGGCAATCAGATCATTGTACGCCTGCCATTCCGGTGCGGCGTCAGAAGATCGCTTTGCCTCTTCTCCTTTTACCTCTGATACAGATTCTGCGGCTGCTTCCGTTGCAGCTTCCGTAGATTCCTCTGCATATACAGACACTACCGGAGACAGCGCTGTCACTGCTGCGAGACCAAGAGCCATAAGTTTTCTCGTCTTCATAATTTTACCTCCATAAAATTTTTATATAGTTTCGGGAAATTCCCGAAAAACTCTAACCAGTATACCACTATTTGTTCCAACATGCAACAAAATGTCCGTTTCCTCTGTCCTCTAATGACGGACATTCCTGAGCGCAGCGCTCCGTCGCATAACGGCAGCGGGAACGGAATGCACAGCCGGTGGGCATATTCATCGGACTCGGGACATCGCCCTCCAGAATAATCCGCTGTCTCTGGCGCGTAATCTTCGGATCCGGAATCGGCACGGCTGAGAGCAGGGAAATCGTATACGGATGCTGCGGATTCTCATTGAGCTCGTCAGCTTCTGCAATCTCCACAATTTTTCCAAGGTACATTACGGCAATTCTGTCTGAAATATGGCGCACGATCAGCAGATCATGGGCGATAAACAGATAAGCCACACCAAGCTTGTCCTGAAGATCCTCAAACATATTTACCACCTGTGCCTGGATGGATACGTCCAGAGCGGAGACCGGCTCGTCACAGACAATAAATTTCGGATCCACCGCAAGAGCACGTGCGATACCGATACGCTGACGCTGTCCGCCGGAAAATTCATGGGCATAACGTCTTGCGTGCTCCGCATTCAGTCCGACGAGCTCCATCAGATGGAGAATCTTCTCACGACGCTCCGCCCTTGTGCGATACAGCTTATGCACGTCCAGAGGCTCCCCGATGATATCCTCCACTGTCATACGGGGATCAAGAGAAGAATACGGATCCTGGAACACCATCTGCATCTCCTTGCGCAGAGAGGTAATATTTTTATCTGTCACCTTTTCACCGTCGAAAATCACTTCTCCGGCGGTCGGCTCATAGAGGCGTAGCAGCGTACGGCCTACCGTTGTTTTGCCGCAGCCGGACTCTCCTACAAGACCGAGCGTTTCACCGGGTCTGATCGCGAAGGATACTCCGTCGACAGCCTTCAGATACGTCTTTTTCATAAATCCCGTACTGACCGGGAAATACTGCTTCAGGTCTTTGACTTCTACAAGATATTCACTGCTCACTTCTGTACACCTCCTGCCTGCTCTTCCATCATTCTCTTCACATTCATCCAGCAGGATGCCTTATGTGTTTCACTAAGTTCCATCTCTTCCGGCTTCTGGTCGAGACAGATTTTCATCGCATTGTCACACCGGCTGCAGAAAGCGCAGCCCTTCGGCATATTCAGCAGGTTGATCGGCGTACCGCTGATGGGAATCAAACGCTCCTTGCTGTTGTCCACATTCGGAATGGAACGGAGAAGTCCTTTTGTATACTCATGACACGGATTGTAGAAAATATCATCTGCTGTGCCGCGCTCACAGATATTTCCGCCGTACATGACAATGATCTTATCACACATGTCAGCAATAACACCCAGATCATGGGTTACCATAATAATTGCCATTCCGAGATTCTTCTGCAGCTCCTGCATCAGCTCAAGGATCTGTGCCTGAATTGTCACATCGAGTGCCGTTGTCGGCTCATCGGCAATCAGGATATCCGGCTCACACGCGAGGGCCATAGCAATCATGACACGCTGGCGCATACCGCCGGAAAGCTCGTGGGGATACTGTCTGATACGCTTTGCGGGCTCATTGACACCTACCAGCTCCAGCATCTCGATAGCACGGGCTTTCGCCTCTTCCCTGGTCTTGTCCGTGTGAAGCCGTATCGCTTCCATAAGCTGATTCCCGATCGTGAAGACCGGATTCAGACTCGTCATCGGATCCTGGAAAATAATACTGCAGCGTTTTCCACGGAAGCCCGCCATTTTTTTCTTGTCCCACTTTGTGATATCCTCTCCGCGGAACTTTACCTCACCCCCGGTAATTCTTCCGGTCTCTGCCAGAATCTGCATAATGGAGTATGCTGTAACACTCTTTCCGGAGCCGGATTCTCCGACAATCCCCATAATCTCTCCCGGCTTCAGGGTGAAAGAAACACCGTTTACCGCCTTCACCTCACCGGAATCCGTAAAGAACGAAGTGTGAAGGTTATTCACTTCCAATAAATATTCACTGCTGTTTTGACTCATCTCATTACCTCCTCAGCTTCGGGTCAAATGCATCGCGCAGTCCGTCTCCGAGAAGATTGAACGCAAGCACGAGCAGACAGATAACAACAGCCGGGAACACCAGCTTGTGCGGGTAACTCTGCAGACCTTCCCTGGCCGCATTGGCAAGAGATCCGAGAGACGGCATCGGAGCCTGCACTCCAAGACCAACAAAGCTCAGAAAGCTCTCTGTGAAGATCGCGGACGGAATCTGCAGCGCCGTGGAGATAATGATGACGCTGATACAGTTCGGAAGAATATGCTTTTTGATAATTCTGCCCGGCTTTGCACCGATTGCACGCGCTGCCAGAATATATTCATTCTCTTTGATGGAAAGAATCTGTCCGCGCACGAGACGTGCCATGCCGACCCAGTACAGACAGCCAAACACGATGAAAAGCGAGATCATGTTGACACCGAGCCGTGCGAATACCGTTCCCTCGATCAGAGGCTTCAGAGTCTCTTTCAGTACAACTGAAAGCAGGATAATCATCAGCATGTCAGGCAGAGAATATATGATATCGACGATACGCATCATGATCAGGTCGACCTTCCCGCCTGCGTATCCGGAAATACTGCCGTAGATCAGTCCGATAATCAGTACAAGGATTGCCGCAAAAAATCCGACAATCAGTGATACTCTCGTGCCATACAGAACACGCACAAAATAGTCGCGGCACTGTTCATCTGTGCCGAGAATATGAGGAAACAGCTCCCCCCCTCCGTCAATGTACTTCTGCTCGTTCCTGGACCATTCAAAGGGCATAAGGTTCTTCGCCGTCTTGTCACGCCTGCCCTCTACCTGAATAATTTCCTCATATCCGTAAGGAATAATCATCGGTCCGACAGATGCCGTCAGAATAATTAGAATCAACACTATAATACTGCCCACAGCCAGCGGGTTTTTCATCAGTTTGCGCATACCATCCTTAAAAAAGGTGGTCGACTCACTCATGACCTCCTGCTGCGCCTTTTCTTCCTCTATAGCAAGTGTGAACTTCGAGAGGTCAATCTGCGCACTGAGAGGATTTTTCTTCAGAGCATTTTTTTCATTCTGCATCTGGTCTTTCCTCCTATTCAAATGTAATTCTCGGGTCTACCAGCTTATAAATAAGATCACTGATCAGATTCATGATTACCATCAGTACCGCCAGGAAAATCGTTGTAGCCATAATCATCGGATAATCGCGGTTCGTGATACTGGAGACAAATTTTGAACCAAGACCTCCGATGGTGAAGATGTTCTCCACCACAAGGCTTCCTGTCAGAATATATGCAAGCATCGGTCCGAAGTACGTGATAACCGGAATCAGAGCATTTCGCAGCGCATGCTTGAAAATAACCTTCAGCTGCGACACACCCTTGGCACGTGCCGTGCGCACGTAATCCTGTCCCAGCGCATCCAGCATGCTGGTCTTCGTCAGACGTGTGATATACGCTGTCGGATAAACAGCCAGGGAGATAATCGGAAGAACGTAATTCTTCTGCGTGGTACTGAATACAGGGAACCAGCCAAGCTTAATGCAGAAAACGAGCAGAAGCAGCGTCGCGAACACGAAACTCGGAACGGCTGTGGCCAGCGTGGAAAAGAAAACAATAAGCCGGTCCGGCCATTTATTTCTCATGAGCGCCGCCGTACTTCCGAGAATCAGACCACAGATCAGAGCGGCAAATGCTGCCATACCTCCCAGATACGCAGATACCTTGAAGGATTCCAGAAGAGTCTTCGAAATCTCACGTCCCGTCTTCAGGGAAACGCCGAAATCTCCATGGGCCAGATTCTTCAGGTACAGAACAAACTGTGTCATCACCGGCTTGTCCAGGTTATACCGTTCCATCAACACTGCCTTTACCTCCGGGCTGGGTGCCTTTTCTGACTCGAAAGGTCCTCCCGGAATTGCATTCATCGCGAAAAACGTAATGGCACATATCACAAATACCGTTACGATGGCTAACAATACTCGTTTTACTACATATTTAGCCAAAATGAATCACTCTCCTTTGCATTTATCGTTCTTGTGCTCACATATGTCTTTTCTGTAAAGACGCAATTACTGTCTACTATAATCAACTCCGGATTTTTTGTCAATGTTATTTCCTGGCATAAAACCACTTTGTGCACTTTGTAGAAAAAATAATATTTTTTTTGTATAAAAATTCAGTTTTCTATGAAACTTTCGTGAAAAGCGCATTAAAAATGGGAGCCTGCATTTCAGACTCCCATACCAGGGGTTGAGAGAATCGAACTCCCACTAAGAGTTTTGGAGACTCCTGTCATACCACTTGACCAAACCCCTATATCAGTTACTCACCAGATATTTATACCACAGGAAATCTCTATTGTCAACAGAAATTTTCTATTTTTTCACAACAATTCCATCAACAGAGTGACTGTTCGATTTAATTACAGCAGCATGCTTTGTAAAAAACGGCAATATGCCGGACAGGCATGTTTACAGCCTGTCCTTTACACAATCGCCCGGATTGCTTCCCGGACGTTTTTCACACCAATGAGCTCAATGCCTTCCACACGCATCGCCTGCTTCCTGCAGACCTCCGGAAGAATCACGCTGATAAATCCCAGTTTTTTTGCTTCACGGACACGCTGCTCCGGCATTGTGACGGAACGTACCTCCCCGCTGAGTCCCACCTCGCCGAAAGCAATGGTCTTTTCATCAATGGGCTGATCCTTCATGCTGGAGGCAATGGCCAGAACAATACCGAGATCAAGCGCCGGCTCATTCATACGTATGCCTCCTGCAATATTGACATAGGCATCGCAGCCGGAGAGACGAAGTCCCGCCCTCTTCTCGAGGACCGCGATCAGAAGATTGACTCTGTTCAGATCTGTACCCGCTGCCGTTCTTCTCGGAAATGCCAGATTCGTCTGGCAGACAAGCGCCTGCACCTCCAGCAGTACCGGCCGCGTCCCTTCCATAGAGCATGCCACGACAGATCCGGAAGCGTTCTCCGGCTTCCCGGAAAGCATATATTCTGAAGGATTTTCCACTTCCTCCAGACCGTTTCCGCGCATCTCAAATACTCCGATCTCGTTTGTGGAGCCGAATCGGTTCTTCACAGCCCGCAGTACACGGTAAGAAGCGTACCTGTCTCCCTCGAAATACAGAACTGTGTCCACCATATGCTCCAGAACACGCGGCCCGGCAACGACACCTTCCTTTGTGACGTGTCCCACAATAAATATGGAAATTGCAAGTCCCTTCGCAATCTGCATCAGCACACCTGTTGTCTCACGCACCTGAGAGACACTTCCGGGAGCTGATGTGACATTTTCATTGTACATTGTCTGGATAGAATCTATAATCACAATCTGAGGACGGTCACTTTTCCGAAAAAGTACCCATGCGCTGCGCCCGCATCCGGATCTGCTGCAGTGATTCCTCTCCTGAAATGTACAGAATATCACGCTCCATGTGGGAGAGATTTCTGCACATCTGAAGCAGGAGCGTGGATTTTCCGATTCCCGGATCTCCGCCCACCAGCACGAGAGAGCCCTGCACGATGCCGCCGCCCAGCACACGATCCAGCTCTCTGATTCCTGTGGTGATTCTGGATTCCTCGCTGATTTCAATTTCAGAAAGACGGCGGGGCTGCACAGCCTCCCTGCGTACGCTGACAGCCCCCGTTTTTTTTACTGTTGCTTTCGGTTCTTCAGCAAATGTATTCCATTCCCGGCACGCCGGGCACTGCCCCATCCATTTGGATGACTCATAACCGCAGTTCTGACAGAAGAACACCGTTTTTGACTTTGCCATTTACAGTTTCACAACCTTTACCAGCACGGCCTGCGAAGCTCCCGTCTCTATACTGAGCACAAGCTTACCGCCCATGTTCGTCTTCATCGTACCCACATTCACGTCCTGGATATAGATCTTGTATTCAGCATCCTCTTCCAGCCCGAGAATGATCTGTGCATCCTGTACGCTCTCTACCTCAAAGGATACGCCGTTCTCTGTGGCGTGGAAATTGTGAACTGCCGTACCCGGAACAGATTCATACACAAACATGCCGTTTCGCTCCAGCTTTGTAATTTCCGCAAAGGTTTTTACTTTATACAGATCACCATCATGCTCGTAATCGGAGCGCTTTGCCTTCTGCGCAAGCTCATAATCCCCAAAACTCAGTGTCCCGTCTGCCTCTGTGCGTATAAGTTCCTTAATAACTGACATTTTCATGCCCTCCTGATTTATTCTTAAGTAAAAGTCATTTTATTTTATCATAAATGCATGGGAAGCGCCATCATTTTTTGACATTGTCAGACACGGAAAACGACCTTCTCTTTCTTGCATGAAACATGCACTGCATCCCCTTCCGTGACACGTCCTGCCAGGATTTCTTCTGCCAGCGGATCCTCGATCTGATTCTGCACTGCCCGCCGCAGAGGCCGCGCACCGTATTTGGGATCGAAGCCTTTTTGGGCGATCAGCTGCTTCACAGCCGGACTCACTTTCAGAGTGATTTTCATCTGATTCTGGCATCGCTTCTGCAGCTCAGAAATCAGAAGCCCGGCAATACTGCGGATATCTTCCTCATTCAATGCGTGGAACACGATCATTTCATCGATACGATTCAGAAACTCCGGCTTGAATATCCGTCTGACTTCCTCCAGAACACTGGCTTTCATTGTCTCGTGATTTTTCTTTTCATCACTTCCCGCGCCGAATCCGAGGTGCTTCGGCGCTATGATGGACTGTGCCCCGGCATTGGAGGTCATAATCAGGATGGTATTCTTGAAATCGATCTTTCTGCCCTGTCCATCCGTGATATGTCCCTCATCCAGGACCTGAAGAAGAATATTGAACACATCCGGATGAGCCTTCTCTATCTCGTCAAAGAGAACAACGGAGTAAGGATTTCTGCGCACCTTCTCGCTGAGCTGGCCGCCTTCCTCATAACCCACGTATCCTGGCGGCGATCCCACAAGCCTTGAGACGCTGTGCTTCTCCATGTATTCTGACATGTCCACCCGAATCAGGGACTGTTCGCTTCCGAATACCACATCTGCCAGAGCCTTGGACAGCTCTGTCTTTCCCACGCCTGTAGGTCCAAGAAACAGGAAGGAACCGATGGGACGGTTCGGATTTTTCAAACCGGCCCTGCTTCTGCGAATTGCCTTCGCCACTGCCTGGACGGCCTCCTCCTGGCCAATTACTCTGTTGTGAAGAAGCTGATCCAGCTTCAGAAGCCTTTTTCCTTCCTGTCCCGCCAGCTTCTGCACCGGAATCTTCGTCCATACTGACACAATCTGCTCCACATCCTCAGGTGTCACGACTCCTGCTCTCCTGGAACCAAGACGCTTTTTCTGCCGCTCCAGCTCCTGGGTCAGCCGTTCCTTCTCATGGCTGTACTCTCTGGCGTCATCGATTCTGCCTTCCTTCAGTGCCTTCTCACGCTGTGCCAGACATTCTTCGTATTTTTTCTGAAGTTCTTCCATCTGTTCCGGGACGCGGCATGTGCCAAGCTGGCAGGCGGCAGCCGCCTCATCCATGACATCGATAGCCTTGTCCGGGAGGAACCGGTCATTGATGTATCGCTTTGACAGTCGGACCGCTGCCTCCAGCGCCTCGTCTGTAATCTTTACGCCGTGATGCTTTTCGTAGAGCGGGCGCAGCCCCCTCAGTATTTCCCGGGTTTCTTCTTCCGTCGGTTCCTCGATGCGCACCGGCTGAAAACGCCGCTCCAGAGCGGGATCCTTCTCGATATATTTCCGGTATTCTTCCAGAGTCGTGGCACCGATCATCTGAATTTCACCGCGGGCAAGGGACGGCTTCAGAATATTGGAAGCGTCAATTGCTCCCTCTGCGCCCCCGGCGCCGATGATCGTGTGAAGCTCATCCACAAACAGGAGCACATCTCTGCTCTCCGTCACTTCACGGATAATCCGTTTGATTCTCTCTTCAAATTCACCGCGGTATTTGCTTCCCGCCACCATTCCGGCCATATCCAGCGTCACAACACGCTTGCCCTGCATCGGGCGCGGCACCTGGCCGCTGACAATCCGCTGTGCAAGACCCTCCACAATCGCTGTCTTTCCGACTCCCGGTTCCCCGATCAGGCACGGATTGTTTTTCGTCCTTCTGCTCAGAATCTGGATAATCCGGTCTGTCTCCTGCTGTCTCCCGACAGTCACATCCAGCTTTCCCGCCATTGCAAGCTCTGTCAGATCCCGGCTGTACTGATCCAGCATCGGCGTACTGGTCCCGGTGGCTTCTGCCCTGGCATTCTTCATCAGTTCTCTGTATTTCTCTTCAGGAACACCCATGACATTGACGAGGTCCTGATACAGCTTCTGAAGGTTGACCCCCAGCGTATGCAGCAGACGGGCCGCCACACACTCCACATCCTTCAGTATGGCAAGCAGAATATGCTCGGTCCCCACCTGGGAATCTTCAAACAGTCGTGCAATCTCTCCGCTCTCTTCCAGTATATTCAGAGCCCTCGGTGTCCATCCACCGCCTGTGATCTCTGCCACATTCGTCTCCGGAGCAATCAGCCGGTCAATCAGCTCACTCAATTTCTGCGGCTCGACGTGATGGGCGCGCAGCAGCACTCCGGCTGCCCCCTTCTGCTCCTGAACAAGCCCGGTCAGCAGATGCTCCGATCCGACGTATCCGTGTCCGCAGTCCCTGGCCGCCTTCCGCGCAAGCTTCTGCACGTGCAGTGCGCTCTCCGTATAATTATTCTGCATTTATGTTCCTCCTGATGTCATCATATATTTCGTCCACCATCTGATGCACCTCACCGCGGGAAATGTCCTTACAGATTCCTTTGGCAAGCAGAACCCGCAGACGCTGCCGCAGCTCCTCGGCAGCCTGCAGCTTATCTGCATCCACAGCAATCACAGCCCCCCGCCTGCGGTCAATGGTCACAAATCCCTCCTGACGCAGTACGGAATATGCCTTGTTCACCGTGTGCATGTTGATACCGATATCTCCTGCCAGCTGGCGCACCGAAGGAAGCGGATCGCCCTCCTGAATCATGGAAGTGGCAATTCCCAGTACAATCTGATTGCGAAGCTGCATATAAATCGCTTCCTCGCTCTGAAAGTCTATTTCTATCAGCATAAGCCGTTTCCTCCTTTGTGATACACATCATATAACAGGCTCGGTGTATCTGTCAACCGGATTTCGCCGGAAATATGGTATACAGAAAAGGAGCTGCCACAAAATGCTTCCATTCTGTGACAGCTCCGCTGTCATCTGTAAGTTCTGCCATTCGTTATCTTTCTGACCAGGACATTTTCCGATTTACAGATCAATCATATTGATCTCCACGTTCTCGGATGCCTTTTCCCCGTTTGGCTGGTATTCAGCCGGCTTCTGCGGCTTCTGGTATTCCGGCATCTGCTTTGCCTTTTTCTTTGCTTTCGAAGGCTTCGGAACTGTATTCGGGTCGTCGTTGCTCCGGCGGCTCTTTTTTTCCTTCTTTGCCTGTTTTGCACTGCGAGCCTGCTGTACATCGTCTCTGCCCGCATCTGAACCATCATTCGCATAACCGTCCTGCGGACCGTAGCCATTCTGATCTGTATAGCCGTCCTGCGGATCGTAGCCATTCTGATCTGTATAGCCGTCCTGCGGATCGTAGCCATTCTGATCTGTATAGCCGTCCTGCGGACCGTAGCCATTCTGATCTGCGTAGCCGCCCTGCGGACCGTAGCCCATCATCTGATCTGTGCTCTGTCCGTCATATGTGTAATCTCCGTATCCGTACTCTCCCTGATAAGGAGCACCGCTCTGCTGCATATCATTGTCCTGCGGACCGTAACCGTAGCCCATATAATTCTGCAGTTCAGCCTTCAGATCCTTCTTTTTCAGGATCAGATTGATGACGACAAACAGAAGTATCACACAGAAACCAATCAGTCCGTACAGAATCTTCATCAGAATTCCAAGACGGTTGCGGTAATTGGATGTCTCCGCCTTCAGCGTAGAGATTGTATTTTCTGCTTCCTGAAGAGAGTTACGGTCCACACGGACGTAACGCGGATCCTCTGTCTCAGGCTCTGTCTCTTTTTCTGTCTCTGTCATCTTTTCCGTCTCAGGCTCCGTCTGTGCAGCCGGTGCTGTCTGTGACGGATCCTCCTCCACATACAGATAGTAGGAATACTCACTGCCATTTTCAGCGGCAACACGGATTTCCACTGTCGTTTTGCCGTCCACGAGCTCCTGGCCTGTGATATTGACAATCGAAGCATTCGGATTTGAAGTGACAGGCTCCAGCTCAAGCTTAGCCGTCCCAGCAGGCACCTTTACATTATACTCGATCGTGCTGTAATAAAACTCCGGAGAAACTTCAACACCCTCTGTCAGAATTCCCAGCGTCGACAAAGAATTGTCCCCCGATGCTCCCTCTGCAGACACCGGTATGCCGCACAGCCATACAAGCATCATCGCTGCCAGAAGCAGCACCTTTAAACTTTTTTTCTTATTGCTCATGATACTCTCCTCTTCGCGCTCACGCCATCCGGGCTGTTTACGCTTCGTCAATTGCCTTTCCGATATCATTTCTGTAATATTTGTTTTCAAAAGAAATCCAGTCAATTGCCTCATACGCATTCTTTCTGGCCTCTTTCAGATCACTGCCCTTTGCCGTAACACCGAGAACACGTCCTCCGTTTGTCACAATTTCACCATCATGCTTTGCAGTCCCGGCATGGAATACGTAGTAGCCGTCCATATCCCTGAAGGTCTCCAGCCCATGAATGGGGAATCCTTTTTTGTAGCTGACCGGATAACCCTCGGAGGCCAGTACCACACAGACTGCAGCATTGTCCTCAAACTGGAGGTCCACCTGGTCCAGTGTTCCGTCGATGCATGCGTTAAACACATCAATGATATCTGTCTTCATACGCGGCAGGACTACCTGTGCCTCCGGATCACCGAACCGTGCATTGTATTCCAGCACCTTCGGTCCGTCCGCCGTCAGCATCAGTCCGAAGAAAATAATGCCCTTGAATTCTCTGCCTTCAGCAGCCATGGCGTCCACTGTCGGCTGATAAATATATTTCCTGCAGAACGCATCCACCTCATCTGTGTAAAACGGGCTCGGTGAAAATGTTCCCATGCCTCCTGTATTCAGACCTGTATCTCCGTCTCCGGCACGCTTGTGATCCTGTGCGGATGTCATGGGCTTGATGGTCTTCCCGTCTACGTATGTCAGAACAGATACCTCACGCCCTGTCATAAACTCTTCAATAACCATGCAGTTGCCGGCGCTTCCGAATTTTTTATCTGTCATGATCTCTCTGACTCCGTCTCTGGCCTCCGCAATCGTATTGCAGATCAGCACACCCTTGCCGAGAGCAAGACCGTCAGCCTTCAAAACGATCGGGAATTTTGCCGTCTCCAGATAGTCAAGAGCTGACTGAGCATCCGTAAAATTCTCATACGCCGCCGTCGGAATACTGTATTTCTTCATCAGATCCTTGGAAAATGCCTTGGAGCCCTCCAGAATCGCCGCATTCCTCCGTGGACCGAATACACGCAGCCCTTCTGCCTCAAACACATCCACAATGCCTCCCACCAGCGGATCGTCCATGCCGATCACCGTCAGATCCACCTGATGCTCCTTTGCAAAAGCTGCCAGCCTGTCAAATTCCATCGCCTTTATGTCCACGCACTCAGCATACTCTTCAATACCGGCATTGCCCGGTGCACAGTAAATTTTGTCCACCTTCGGGCTCTGAGCGACCTTCCACGCAATCGCGTGCTCTCTTCCGCCGCTTCCTACGATCAGTACCTTCATCGCGAATTCCTCCATTCTGTCCTGTTTCCATCCAGATCGCATCACGGATTTTCTCTCCGCTATACAGATCTTTCCTTTTCTTATCTTAATCTTATACTGCTTCTGCCGTATCGAGCAGACACACTTATATCCGGCCGGTTAATCTGCAGGCCTGATATGGACTTTTCTGTCCGTAACTTCCACTCGTCCGTTTGCAATCAGATCAATCGCCCGCGGCAAAATCACCCACTCTGCCTGCTCCATAACTCTTCGCTGCAGCACCTCGGGTGTGTCTCCCTCCTGAATTTCCACTGCCTTCTGGAGAATAATCGGACCCGTATCTGTGCCGCCATCCACGAAATGAACCGTCGCTCCCGTCACTTTCACGCCGCGCTCCAGAGCCTTTTCATGGACACCGAGCCCATAGTAGCCTGTCCCGCAGAAGGACGGAATCAGAGCCGGGTGAATGTTGATAATCCGGTTGGGATATGCGTCCACCACAATCTGCGGAATCACAACAAGACAGCCTGCAAGCACCACAAGATCGGCTCCCGATTCCTGAAGCGCCGCCAAAAGTGCCTGATTGAACTGTTCCTGCACGGGATACATTTTTCTCGTGATGCACTGCGCGGGAATTCCCGCTTTTGACGCACGTTCCAGTGCATACGCTTTGCTGCTGTTGCTGATCACCTTTACAACCTGTGCATTCGTGACCGTTCCATCGGCAATGGCATCGAGTATCGCCTGAAGATTCGTCCCGCCGCCGGACACCATCACTGCCAGCTTCAGCATAATGTAACTCCCTTTTCACCGTTTTCAACAGAACCGATCTCGTAAGCAGTCTCCCCTGCAGCCTCAATGGCAGCCTTTGCCTTCTCAACGTCTGCCGGGTCTACTGCAACCACCATACCAATACCCATATTGTAAGTATTGTACATCATTTCCTCTGCAATATCTCCCCGCTCTGCAAGCATACGGAAAATAGCAGGAACCTCATAACTGTCCTTCCTGATCACTGCGCGGACTCCTTCCGGGAGCATACGCGGAACATTCTCATAAAATCCGCCGCCTGTGATGTGGCTGCATGCCTTGACGCGCACGCCTGCTTCTTTCACGCTGCGCAGCGCCTTCACGTAAATCTTTGTGGGCGCCAGCAGAGCCTCTCCCAGAGTCGTTCCAAGCTCCTCATAGTATGTGTTCAGCGCTTCCTTCTCCATGGGGAATACTTTTCTCACAAGAGAGAAACCATTGCTGTGTACACCTGAGGATGCAATACCGAGCAGTACATCTCCCGCCTTCAGATCCTTGCCTGTAATCAGATCCTTCTCATCCACAATACCTACCGCAAAGCCTGCCAGATCGTACTCATCTTCCGGATAGAAGCCCGGCATCTCAGCCGTCTCGCCGCCGATCAGCGCCGCACCGGACTGGGAGCATCCTTCTGCCACACCGCTTACGATATCTGCGATCTTCTCCGGATAGTTCCTGCCGCACGCGATATAGTCAAGGAAAAACAGCGGCTCACCGCCTGCACATGCGATGTCATTGACGCACATGGCCACGCAGTCTATGCCTACCGTATTGTGCCTGTCAAGAATGAATGCCAGCTTCAGCTTCGTTCCCACTCCGTCCGTACCTGATACAAGTGTCGGCTTTTCCATGTTTTTGAATGCTTCCATGGAAAATGCCCCGGAAAATCCTCCGATGTTTGTCAGAACCTCCGGACGCATGGTCTTTTTGATATGCTCCTTCATCAGCTCTACAGATCTGTAACCTGCTTCAATGTCTACTCCTGCCTTCTTATAATCCATGTTTTCCTCCCTGCGACGCTTGCCCGCGTCCTGTTATTGTGCTGCATGGTACATGCGTTTTGCATGACTGCAATATCTATCGAAACGGCAGATTTTACTTCTGCCCCGCCATATATTCCCTATAACCGACTTCCTGAAGCTTTGCATCCTTTTTTTCCACCTGCTGCTTCAGCTCTGCCGCATAGTCCTTTACCTTCTGCAAAAGCTCCGGATCGGATGTTGCCAGAATCTTGGCTGCAAGAATACCGGCATTCGCGCCTCCGTTGATCGCCACTGTCGCTACCGGAATACCGGAAGGCATCTGTACGATGGAATAAAGAGAATCACGTCCTCCCAGAGATGTGGTGTGCATCGGAATTCCGATGACCGGCATCGGGAAAATCGCAGCACACATACCCGGCAGATGCGCTGCCATACCTGCCCCTGCAATGATTACCCTGAAGCCTTTCTCCTCGGCAGTCTTTGCATATTCAAAAAATACATCCGGTTCTCTGTGTGCGGAGATAATTGTCATTTCATATTCAATACCGAACTTTTCCAGCATATCTGCTGCCTTGCTCATCACTGGCATATCAGAATCGCTGCCCATAACAATACCAACTTTTGCCATTGTATCTGCTCCTTTTCTTTAACTGACATTTACTCGGTTAAATTCTACCTACTTAATGCGTCATTGTCAATGGAAAAGTTCATCAGCCTTCTTCGGAAAAGGAGATAAAGCGGAAACAGACCAGAGCTGTGCCATCAAGACACACACTCTGATCTGTTCTCCTTCTCATCGATATATCCTGCCTCATATGTCGGGTTCCATATCACCCCGGATTTCTGTCACACACTGAGTTTTCGCTCCATGATCCATCCTGACACTGCATACATCACTGTGGAAACTGCAAATGCACCTGCGATCACCAGCCAGAACTTCAGTGTCACATTATCAAACGACGGAATACGATCCAGCGCCATTCCTGATACCCAGGTCAGCGCAATGTACAGCAGAAAGCTCACAAAACCACTGAACCGTTTTCCCGCCAGAACTGTCGCACTGAGGACGATGGCAAGATATCCTGTCACGATCATCATCAGCCATGAAGCTAGAGATGACAGAAATGCCATCAGAATCTCCACCCGGGAAATGTTTATCTCTACATCCCACGTAAAGGACAGCTGCTTCAGGAGGTCAAGAAACTCCTGAAGTCCTCCGATATAAAGCACAGCCACTGTAACATCCACCGCTGCCAGCACTGCAAAAAACGCTCCGGCCAGGAAAATGGAGATACCGTTTTCCAGGATCTTGGAACCAAGAACCTGATAGCTGTTTCTCGGAGTCAGAAACAGCATGTAGCTCTGCTTTGTGTTCAGATCCCTGTGAAATACAATCAGACTCTCCAGTCCGATATAAAAAATACCGATCACAGTACACAGCAGCAGGCCGACCATTCCAATCGCGAGGCCCTTGTCCCACTCCAGAAAAACTCCTGTCAGAAACAGGATTTCTGCAAGTCCCGTTACCACCAGAAGAACAAGCTTGGAAAACATGGTCTTCCGGAATTCATATTTCATCAGCTTCAGCATAACTCTCCCCCCCATGTCCATAAATTTCACGGTACCGGTCAGCCACTGATTTCCCCCACTGGCTGCGAAGTTCCTCAACCTCACACACCTCAATCAGATGGCTCTCCTTAATAAATACTGCGGTATCCACAATGCGCTCCAGCTCATCCACAAGATGGCTTGAAACCACAAGGGCTACTTCCGGTCCCGTCGCTTCCAGTATACTTGCCATAATCTCATCCCGCGCCAGCAGATCAATGCCGTTGAGCGGTTCGTCCAGCAGATAGACTTTGGCGCTGCGTGCCATCGTCACCGCTATCTTCAGCTTCGCCATCATACCGGAGGAAAGCGTCTTCGCCTTCATATCCATCGACAGTTCCATTCTGTCGATCAGCTGCGCATATTTTTCCGGTGAGAAATCTTCAAAAAAGTCTGCATAGTACTGTCCCACATCCTTTACGGTCATCCAGTTGTAAAAATACGGTTCTGTAGACATATATGCAATCTCCCGCCGACTTTCCTGTCCCACCTTCTCGCCATTATAATAGAAAGAACCGGAATTCGGCTTCACAAGTCCCACAGCCATTTTCATCAGCGTCGTCTTGCCGGAGCCATTTGGTCCCAGCATTGCGTAAATCTTTCCCGGCTCAAACCGGAGGGATACGTGATCCACTGCCGTCTTTCTGCCGTACGTCTTTGTAATCTCCCTGCACTCTAACATTCTGCACTCTCCTTAATCATGCGGACAGCCTCCTCGCCGGAAATACCAAGCTGCTTCATACCGTTCAGGAATTGAGAGACAAGTTCCTGTGCCATTTCCTCTTTCAGCTGCTCCACCTTTTCTTTTTCCTCTGTCACAAAGGTTCCCATACCGCGCTTTGTAAAGCAGATTCCCTCCCGCTCCAGCTCCCTGTACACTCTGCTGACTGTATTCGGGTTGATTGTAAACTGAAGCGCCATATCGCGGACAGACGGCATTTTCGCGCCCAGCTGCAGCTCTCCTGTGACAATATCACGCTTTATCATCATCATAACCTGGAGATAAATCGGAAGTGCTGCCTTAAACTCCATATTGCCCTCCTCCATTCCGTGTATTTGTGTATCTGTGTACTAGTTGAATAATACACCGATACGCATATTCTGTCAAGCAGAAATCTGAATTTCCCCAAAAAAGATTGCTTTCCTGTTACATAAAAAAGGAATGCCGGAAACAATTTTCTGACATTCCCCTTCTGTTTTTCTGATTATCTTTACTGCTCATCCAGAGGCACGTTCAGCTCCTCAGTCCCCGGCAGCACAAACCTTCCGTTCTCAATCAGAGATATTCTGCTTCCGTCTGCACAGATCACCTGGATATGCCCGATCTCTTCATACGGGATCGTGATATCTGTGTGACAGCCAAAGTAAGCCCTGGACGGATCCTCTCTCCTGAGAATCGACACCTCATTATCTCTGGCGATGATCTCTTTGCCGTTTGCATTGAAGACCGGCGTATCCTCCTGCCAGCTGTAACACGTATCACCGATGGCAAAATGCGGTCCCATCTTCTCCGCAATCAGAATCGGAAGCTTGTCCGCAATATCGTATTTCTTTGCCATCACATATGCTGTCGTATTCGTTCCGATCGCAAACTCACCCAGCGGGAGTGTATCATGGTGAAACATGACATTCTCCAGGAAATACCTGTGATTTTCCTCCGGCGTCGGGAAATTCCCGCATCCAAAGCCTTCCACCATGCCGTCCCGGAAGCGCACCTCCAGATCCACGTAATTCAACCCGTCCAGGTAAACCTGGGATACGTGCAGCACGCCGTTCGTCCCCGAAAGCTGCGGAGAAGTAAAGACTTCGCCGACCGGAATATTCACATCTGCCACGCAGTTTTCAAACAGTGTCTCCTTCTGAGGATCACCGAGAGAATGCAGCGCCACGGTCAGATCTGTACGGTTGCCGTCCTTTCCCTTGATATGAACGGCATTTCCCCGGTCAAGGGCATCGATCAGCACCTGCTGGATTCTCTGGTAGACCTGGTAATTCAGCGTATTGATTCTGACTGTCTCCCTGAAAATCTCCTCAAACTGTTCCCCGATCTCCGGAACAGGAAATGCAATTATCGTAAAGCTGCGCTCCTTACCGATAATATACTGATTCGTAAGCTGAGAAGCTTCATTGTCAGCCATCACCAGAAGCTTCTGCTGCTTCTCGGAAAGACGGTAGGCTTCCGGCTTCGCCAGAGGGGCAAAAGGAGTCTCCCCGAACACTTCCATGACAGCCGGTCCTCCATGCCACCGGGCAAGCTGACGGTGTGTCTCATACGCAGTGCGCATGACTCCCAGCTTTCTCTCAATAAATTTCCTGTCCAGATAAATAGCATTATCCCCCCGGTGGTCATAGTCAAACTGCCTGTTGGGGTTGGCGCCCATATATCCGGACTTCTGAGACTGACGCTTGTTCACGGTGCTGACCGCCGCGCGATAGATCACCGGCTGCAGACCGATTTTTTCGAAATTCTCCACTGCTCTGCGGATAATTCGCTCGAAGCCAAGATTATAGCGGATATTAACGGTCTTCTTCTTTGTGATGTCTTTGCCGCCCATCACAAATCCAATCCGGTAGCCCTCTGTGAATGTATCGGCAATGGCCGCGATTTCTTCCTCAGAAAGTGTGTTCAGATACTCTGCCGTTTTTATCTCATTCTCCGATACATATTCTCCGTAGCGGTACAGGTAACGCAGATCCCCCAGATCTGAGTCCATCACAATGCGGGTGGCAAAGTCAAGACTGGGATCAATTCCCGAACGAATCCGGTACGTCACGAACAGATCGCTGTAGTCACTCACAAACCAGTATATAATCTGCTGAATCTCCTTATACTCCGGCAGAACCTCCTGCTCAAAGCTGTTGTAAATCTCAATAAACAGCTCCAGAAGCACCACCTGTTCCTCCAGACGCCCCTCAAACACATAGACAATCAGTCCTCTGAGCTCAGTGTACAGAAAACTCAGAATTCTTCCATGCACTTCCCCCAGCAGTTTTACCGCATAAGCCGGATTGCCGTAGCTCGCCTCATATGCTCCCGGCAGAATATCCGCATACAGCGCCGTATTCAGTTTCTCCCACTGCTCCAGTGTGTACGTATCCGTTTCTCCCGACTCCAGCTTTTCCTTCAGTTCCTCCATCTGGATCAGAAATTTTGCCGTTCTCCGGAAATAATCATAATAAGGGGCCTGAACCGTCTGCTCGGTGGTAACAGAATAAATCCGTTCCATCGCAAGATCGTACCGCTCCTTCAGAATTTCTTCTTTTTCATTATGCTGTCCCATTTGTACCTCCCATTATTCTGATTTCTTATCTGTTCAGGAATTCACAATGCCGATGCATACAATGAAAAACCATGCCGCGATCGACACAGTACCCAGTATGGTCCCTATCTTGCAGCAGATGTATGTTTTACTTTCGTCCCTGAAACCTGCAAACCCATACCGAAGCCCGAGACATGCCATGAGAATTCCTGTAATACCCACCGCACCGATCCAGGAGCTCGCCATTCCTTTCATGAAAAAGGAAATGGCAAGCAGGATCAGAAGCACCAGCACGGAGCCAACACTCAGCACGGCCGATGCAATCCCATTCGCGGAATGCTTCTTTTCCACAAAGGAATATACCTGTCGCTTTGCCATTTTTTATCCTTTCTGTACTGCCGCCTTCAGCGGACAGCTTTGTTTTCTCTGTGATTCTGCTCCACTCTGCGGTAGCACCGCGAGGCAGCAAAAAAAATAAGGTACCCGAGAAATGCTCCCAGTGTATTCAAAATCATATCATCCACGTCGAAGCAGCCTACTTTGAAAATAAGCTGTGAAACTTCGATCAGTGCACTGATTTCAAGCCCCAGCAATGTCACCTTCCACCATCTGCGTACGCTCCTGGCCATCAGCGGCAGCAGCGCACCGAAAGGGATAAAACCGATTACATTTCCGGCAAGGTTTAAAATCACGGTCCGTATGCCAAGCACCCGCCAGTACGTCACGTATCTTCTGATTTCACGAAACGGACAGATATTGTAATCGTACACGATACCTTCCGCTCCTCTGCCATAGCTTTCTGCAAAGAACAGTACATAAATCAGGCCTGCAATATACAGGCCGAACAAAAACGCACCGAAAATCCTGATGCCCTTTCTGATCATTGCCGACATCAGATCATCATATCCTGTTTGCCTTTGAGCAGCCGGAATGCATTCACCAGAAGCAGGATTCCTGATGTAAGGCCGGTGATAAGAATGACAACTCCCATCACAAGATCCCAGATACCGGCACTTTTCACTGTATGAAAAAGCTTTTCATTCATGCGGTTGTCCTCCCTGTCATTATTTATGCGCCATACTGTTCGTAATATGCATCAATTGCCGCTTTCATCGCATCATCAATGATCACTCTGCCCTTGTACTCTCTGTTGTGCAGATGTTCCACAACCTCTGCCATCGTGACGATCGCCGTCGTCTTCAGACCGTATTTCTCTTCAATTTCTGCAAGGGCACTCCTGGTTCCCTGACCGCGCTCCATTCTGTCTACGGAAACCACAAGTCCGATCACATCCACATTTCCCTGTGCCCGGATAATCGGCAGCGTCTCCTGAATCGAGGTACCTGCTGTTGTCACATCCTCAATGATCACTACCCGGTCTCCGTCCGCAATGGGGCTTCCCAGCAGAATTCCCTTGTCGCCGTGGTCTTTGACCTCTTTTCTGTTTGAGCAGTAGCGGATATCTCTGCCGTACAGATCACTGATTGCCGTGGTCGCAGCTACGGTAAGCGGGATACCCTTGTATGCCGGTCCGAACAGAACGTCGAAATCAAAACCGAATTTTTCATTGATTGCTTTGGCATAGTATTCTCCGAGCCTGCGCAGCTGTGTACCTGTGCGGTAAAATCCTGTATTTACGAAAAATGGTGTCTTCCGTCCGCTCTTCGTCACAAAATCTCCAAATCTGAGCACTTCACAGTCTACCATAAACTCGATAAACTCCTGCTTGTACTGTTCCATATCTTCAATCTCCTTTATCTGTAATCATATTCACATAATTTCTATTTATTCTAACATGATTCCCCTGCTTTGTAAACAATCGAAAACGGACCGCTCCAAAACAGTCTGTTTTTCCTGTCCGGAGCAGTCCGCCCTGTGTGATATGAATTTTGTAAAATGAATTTCCTCATACAAATTTTCCGGATATCAGTTTATTCGGAAATCTGAATCATGACCTTTCCGGTTCTGCGATACTCCGGATTTGTGAATACGTCTCCAATCTGATCCAGCGGAACAACGTTGGTGATGATACTCTTCACATCCACCTTTCCCGATGCCAGCACGTCAATTGCACGGGAGAAGGTATACGGATTGATAAAGGATGATGTGATCTTCAGCTCCTTTTTAAACACATCATCCGGCTTCAGCGCGATGGTGTCATCAGGACCTGCCAGCCCGAAGAACATGACTGTCGCACCCTTTCCGGCAAAGCGGATGGCATCTGCCTGCGTACGTGTATTGCCGACGCACTCAATCACCACATTCACATTCGGAGTATAGTCTGCCAGCACAGCTGCAACGTCCTCCTCCAGTGGATTGATCACTTTGTCTGCACCCAGCTTCAGCGCCAGCTCCCGCTTCTCCTGCACCGGTTCGGAGAGAATCACTTTGGATGCCCCGGCATTTTTTGCGAGCTGGAGCATGATCGTACCGATGGGGCCGCCTCCGATTACAAGAACCGTATCGCCCAGCCTGATATTGCAGAGGTCAATTCCATGCAGACAGCAGGACATGGGCTCTGTCATGGCCGCCTCCATGAAATCAAGGTGATCCGGAACACGGAACACGTGGCTTGCCTTCATCACCGTGTACTCGGCAAATCCGCCGTCCACAGTTGTTCCGACACCGATATTGTCCGTACAGAAATGCTCCATGGAATTTTTACAGAAATAACATTTTCCGCACATAATATTGGGATCACCGCTTACCCGGTCTCCCACCTTTACGTTTCTGACATCCGCTCCCACTGCAGCCACAACACCGGAAAATTCATGTCCGGGAATCAGCGGCGGATTCACTTCGAAGGAGCCTCCGTCACCGTGAAAAATGTGAATATCTGTTCCACAGACACCACAATATTTAATCTGAATCAATACCTCATCCGCTCTGACCTGCCTGTCGGCTACTTCTTCCACACGCAGGTCACAGGGACCATGATATACTGCTGCCTTCATAATACTTTCTCCTCCCTGATTCATCAGAAGCTTGTGAATGCGCCATCCACTACGAAATCGGAACCGGTCGTAAAGCTGCTGGTATCTCCTGCCAGGTAAACGCAGATCGACTGAAGCTCCTCCGGTTTTCCAAGCCTGCCCATGGGCGCCATGGCATTCCACTGCTCAATCAGCGGCTGAAGCGCCGGAGCATTCAGAACCAGGTCTGTCCCGATATATCCCGGGCTGATGCAGTTTACACGCACATTCTTCTTTGCCCACTCCACAGCCAGAGATTTTGTAAGCATGATCACACCTGCCTTGGAAGCATTGTATGCACACTGAGGCTGCGGAACATTCACGATATGGCCTGACATGGAAGCTGTATTGATGATCGATCCTCCCCCATGTGCCAGCATATATTTTCCGGCTGCCGTTGCCGTCAGAAACACACCGTTCAGGTTCACGTTGATAACCTTCAGCCACTGCTCATATGACATCTCCTCTGCCGGAGCATTGATGCAGATACCTGCGTTGCAGAAAGCTGCCTCCAGTCCGCCAAGTTCAGAGACAACTGTCTCCACCATCTCCTCCACCTGCTTCGGATCCGTGACATCCGTCTGAACAGCAATCATCTTCGCCCCGGTTTTTTCGGAGAGCTCTTCTGCCGTCTTTCTCGCTTCCTCAATATCAACGTCAACAATGGCAACAGAAGCACCTGCCTCCGCAAAAGCTGTTGCAACAGACTTGCCGATTCCTCTTGCGCCTCCTGTCACGAAAATACGTTTCCCATCCAGTCTCATTTTCTCAATAATTCCCATAATTTCTCCTTTCCTGCCGTAGCTATGCGCCTGCATACAGTTATTTTGTCAAATCATTTTATTAAGTCGTTTTATATATTATTTTGTTATATGATAGCAGATCATCCGCTAAATTACAATGCACATTTCACCCAAATACATTTTTCTCTTTTGTGCGATTTTACCAGATCAGATTTTCAGAGTTTCCTGTGAATTTTTCTATTTCCAAAATCTATTTTTTGTTATATGATTAAAAAAGTTATTACCTACTGTAAGAAAGGGCAGCTTACCATGGAATTATTCTCACTTACCGACCTGAAAAAGAAAAATCTTTCCGACGTTTTTCATTTTATTTACCGTAATCCGGGATGCTCCAAGCAATCCATTGCCACAACTCTCAGTATGAGCCTTCCCACTGTTACCCAGCATCTCTCCACACTGACGGAAAAGCATCTGGTTGAAAAATGTGGACAGATCAGCTCCTCTGTGGGACGCAAAGCGGCTGCCTACGCAGTCATTCCCACTGCCAAAATCGCCCTTGGAGTGGAGATACTCTCTCATAAAATATACATTGTGGCACTGAATCTTTATGGAAAAAAAGAAGCAAAGGAACATCTTCGGCTGGGTTTCAGCCAGACAGAGGAATATTTTGAACAGGTGAGAAGCTTTGTCAGAGAATTCATGGACAGACATCATATTCAGGATGAACAGCTTCTCGGCATCGGCTTTGCCATTCAGGGACTCCCGTCCCGGGACGGCATGGAAATCTCCTACGGTAAAATTCTGAACTGCCACGATGTCTCCATCCGTGTGTTCTCCGACGGTTTTAAATCACCATGCAGATTTTTCCATGATGCAGAATGTGCTGCATACAGCGAGCTCTGGGAAAACAGCGATGTGCGGGATGCAATCTATATTTCTCTCAGCTATCATCTGGGCGGTGCCATTATTATCAACGGAGAACTTCAGAACGGACTGACCGGAAAATCCGGAACATTCGAGCACATGACACTGATCCCCGGAGGGCTGACATGCTACTGCGGCCAGCAAGGCTGCGCGGAATGCTACTGCTCTGCCTGGTCGCTTCTCGATGGCGATATGGAGCTTGAAAACTTCTTTGAGCAAAAAAAACAGGGAGATCCTGTCAGCCTGGAAAAATGGGAGCATTATCTGAAATATCTTTCCATGCTGATCAACAATCTTCACCTTGTCATTGAGAGCACCGTAATTCTCGGTGGACATATCACGCCATACTTCTCAGACGAGGATATGGCATCCATCCGGAATACACTGTCCGGGATGTCCACATTCCACGATCCGACGGACTATATCGTCCTCGGCAGATGCCGCAGCGACGCAGTACCCATAGGAGCGGCTCTCCATTATATACGTGAATTTCTTGACAGAATCGCGTATGAAGGCCTGTAAATGATTCTATGAAAATAACTGCCGCAGACAGATACAAATCTTGCTTTTCTCTGTCTGCGGCAATATATTTTCATGCATATATGTCTGAATCGTATCTTCTGTATCAGGTTCCTGATGTTCTGCAAACCTGATCTTTATTGCATTCTTTTATGCTCCCGCCAAAATGCAATGGTCTCCTGCAGATCTGTTTCGCCCACAAACAGATCCAGCTTCCTGGCAACTTCAATGGCAAAATCCACATATCCGTTGGCTCTCGAAGTAATCACATGTTCAGAAACAGCCACATCGAAATCTGATGAGTGAGTGGAAACAATTCCATTGAGAATTCCGGCATGTTCCAATACATCGACACCTGCGCATATTCCTGCAATCAGCTGCTTCTTTTCATTGACTCTGTTTAAAAAATCCCATACCTGTGGAGTATCAATTTCTGTAATATTTCCTCCGGGAACCACCATCAGTTCCAGATCATCCGGACTGCAGTCAGATAATGCCATATCAACATTCACAGAATATCCTTCCATGGAAGTCACAGGCATGCCATTAACAGATGCAAATACCACTTCTTTGCCTGTAAATTTTAAAAAATAATTCAGAATGACAATTTCATAGATACAGCTTGTATTATATAAAAGAACCAGTGTTTTCATATGATCATTCCTCAATACAGCCTATTTCACCGCTCCAATCAGCTCCGTGATGTTCTCCACTTTCTGGCGCTTCATGTAATCCTCGATCCCATCAATCACCTCAATGGTCGTCATGGGATTGCGGAAGTTGGCTGTACCTACCGCAACGGCCGTCGCACCTGCCAGGATAAATTCCAGTGCATCCTCTGCAGACGTAATGCCTCCCATACCGATAATCGGGATTCGGATTGCCTGTGCAGTCTGATAGACCATGCGGACTGCAATCGGATGGATTGCCGGGCCGGAAACACCGGCCGTCTTATTTGCAACGGCAAATGTTCTGCGGTTCACATCAATCTTCATTCCGGTCAGCGTATTGATCATGGAGACGGCATCAGCGCCGCCTGCTTCCGCAGCACGTGCAATCTCCGTAATATCTGTCACATTCGGACTGAGCTTCATAATCACCGGCTGCTTTGCATGCCGTTTAATCTCCCTTGTGATCGCTTCCACTGCTCCCGGATCCTGACCGAATGAGATTCCTCCGCATTTCACATTGGGGCAGGAGATATTGATCTCCAGCATATCAGCCGGCTGATCTGCCAGTCGCTCCACCACCTCACAGTATTCCTCTGTGGAATGTCCGCAGACATTGACGATCACAGCTGTATCGTATTTCTGAAGAAACGGAAGATCGCGCTCACAGAACGTATCAATACCGGGATTCTGCAGGCCGATGGCATTCATCATCCCACCGCGTATCTCCGCAATTCTCGGAGTCGGATTTCCCGGCCACGGCACACTTGCCACACCTTTCGTCACAACTGCACCAAGTCTCGAGAGATCCACAAACTCACTGTATTCCATTCCGGACCCGAAAGTGCCGGATGCTGTCATAACCGGATTTTTCAGTTCAATACCGGCTATTTTAACTTTCATATTACACATATTATCCTCCGGTGGTGCCGCAGCACCTGATTCTGATTTCTGCAGCCACAGTCTGGATATCCTGTGCCGCATCTATTCTACAGCTCGATATCCTCCGCAGCAAACACCGGCCCTTCCTTGCAGATCCGTTTGTTGTGCACGTTGGAATGGTGATCCACCTCTTTTGATTTGCAGACGCATGCAAGACAGGCTCCGATTCCGCAGGCCATACGCTCCTCCAGGGACAGCCAGCATTCTATATTATTCTCCGCCGCATAAGATTTCAGAGCACGCAGCATCGGTGTCGGCCCGCAGGCATAGATCACATCGGCAGTCAGTCCATTTTCCCTGATGCAGTCAATGACATTTCCCTTTGTTCCCACACTGCCGTCTTCCGTTGCAACGTACATCGTACCGTTCGCGGAAAGCTCCTGCTGCAAAAACAGCTCATCGCGGTATCCTGCAACTACCTGTACCTGACCTCTTATCCGCTTGGAAAGCTCCACCATCGGAGGAACACCGATCCCGCCCCCGATCAGGAACGCCTTTTTCCCTTCCGGGCACCGGTCCAGTGGGAACCCGTTGCCGAGAGGTCCGAGAATCTCCAGAGTATCTCCAGCCACGCATCTGCTGAATTCCTCCGTTCCCTTTCCGGCCACCCGATATACGATGCGCACGGCATTTTTTTCCGGATCTGTTTCACAGATACTGATCGGACGCGGAAGCATTCTTCCGGAGTCATTGCTGTATACGGAGATAAACTGCCCCGGCACTGCCATCTGCGCAATCCTGTCCGTCTTCAGCCACATACTGAAAATCTGCGTGGCAATCATCTCCTGTGAGAGAACGACTGCCTGCTCTTTGAACTTTTCTGACATTGTATACTCCTTCCCGCAGGCTGTTCTCCATCAGCCTGCAGTCCTCTCAATAGCTTATGATCCTGTTCCCGATTCAGCGGTTTTCCAGTACATGATTAATATCTTCAATCATATCAAGCACTGCCTGACGGCTTGCATCCGCAAAATTCTCCTGACCGAACGATGCATATTTTTCCTGCTTATATGCGGCAATAATTCCTCTAGAAGAGTTGACAATCGCGCCCAGACCATCTTCATTGAAATAATGCACCAGGTCCTCCGCCTTTCCGCCCTGAGCGCCGTAGCCAGGGACAAGAATAAAGGACTTCGGCATCACTCTGCGCAGAACCTTTCCCATCTCCGGATACGTTGCTCCGACAACAGCTCCGATATAGCTGTATGTCTCACCCATACAGGACTCGGCCCACTGTGCCACCTTCTCACCAACCAGCTCATAGAGCGGTCTTTTGTCCTGACCGATCAGCTGATCCTGAAACTCTCCGCTGGAAGGATTGGAGGTCTTTACAAGAATAAACAGTCCCTTCTTTTCTTCTTTACATACATCGATGAACGGCTTGATACCGTCTGATCCCAGATATGGATTTACTGTAGCAAAATCCTCTCCGAAAGGTGTCAGAAGATTTCCGCCCACCTTTACGCGGCCCAGATGCGCCACAGCGTAGGCAGCAGATGTGGAACCAATATCACCGCGTTTTACATCACCGATAACTACAAGTCCTTTTTCCCTGCAGTAATCCACTGTCTTTTTGAATGCGAGAAGACCAGGTATTCCGAACTGCTCATACATCGCGATCTGCGGCTTCACAGCCGGAATCAGATCATATGTGCTGTCAACAATTGCTTTGTTGAACTGCCATACGGCCTCCGCTGCTCCCTCCAGCGTTTCACCGTACTCCTCGAACGCTTTTTTCGTGATATTCTCCGGCACAAATCCCATCATCGGATCGAGTCCCACTACGATCGGTGCATTTGTTTTTTTGATGTTTGTAATCAGCTTCTGAATCATGGCTGGTCCTCCGTATTTTATTTTCTCTTTCATAAGTTGCTTCTATCTTTTCTGCCGTTTTGGCAGCTTTTGATATTCTAACATAAGGATGCTGTACCTGCAAGTACCTGACAAATTCTGGTGTGCCAATATCACTTTCGCGCAAACGCACACGCATATTTCCAGACTCCGTTTAACGCATAAGCGCAAAACCAGAAGCAGGACTGCACTCTCCCGAATCCGGCATACCGGTATGCTTTAAAAGTCATGGCAGCTGAATGCAGTTTATTTCCTGATTTTCCTCCTGCACTCAGACGGTATTTCAGAAGCGGCTCATTGACAGCAGCCGCCCGTCCGTATTTTTTCAGAACTGCCATCCACGTAATATAATCCTCATGGCTGTCTTCATGCTTCATGGGAAATTCCCGCGCCACCTCAGTTCTGATCAGAACAGAGGAGCAGTTGATACAGTTATGCAAAAGCAGGGAGCGGTATGTAATCTGCTCCCTCACTCCGATCACGCGCCCTGTCAGCCTTCCCTCCGGTGTCACCAGTTCTCTCCCGGTAGAACAAAGCACTACCTGCTCCCGTTCCATAAGCTCGAGCTGTTTTTTCAGTTTTCCTCTCTCCCACCAGTCATCTGCGTCAAGGAAAGCCGTATAAGCGCCGCGCGCCATCTGCACGCCGCGATTGCGCGAAGCTGCGGCTCCCAGATTCTTCTCATTATGTATATACCGCACCTGTTCCACGCCGCTGTAAGCCGACATCACATCATCCAGCTCATCCGGGGAGCAGTCATTCAGCACAAGAATTTCCAGCAAAACCTCCTGTGCCAGTGCAGAATCAATGGCCTGCCGGATCGTCCCGGCACACCTGTAGGCCGGAATAATCACTGATACAACAGGCAAGGACTGTTTTATATTCACCATGTGTGCCTCTTTCTGATCATCTGTTTCTTCTTATAATATATACCGGCTTTTATTGTGCCGACTTTTTACTGTTTTTCGTTTCACTTCTGCCTGTCCCGGCTGCAGCCGTTTTCTGCCACTGCTCCACACCCTCGGTGTTTTCCTTCTGGAACAGGATTTTCACCGTTGTGGCAATCAGCTGAAGATCAAGCAGAAAAGAGTAATTCTCGATATAGGTCAGATCCAGCTTCAGCTTATCGTACGGTGTCGTATTATACTTTCCGTATACCTGCGCATAGCCGGTCAGGCCGGCTTTTACCTTCAGCCGGTAGGAGAACTCCGGAATTTCCTTACAGTACTCCGCCGCAATTTCCGGCCGCTCCGGCCGTGGTCCCACCAGAGACATATCGCCTTTGATGATATTCAGCAACTGCGGCAGCTCATCGAAATGAATATTTCTGAGAATATTGCCAATCGGAGTCACACGGCTGTCACGCTTCATCGCCAGACGGGCACCCTGCTTTTCCGAATCCACACACATACTCCGGAATTTATAGACCATGAAAACTCTGCCATCCTTTGTCAGACGGGCCTGCTTGTAAAATACGGGGCCGCCATCATACGCTTTAACCAGAAGTGCAATCAGAAGCAGAAGCGGCGAGAGCACAATCAGCATCAGTACAGAGACAACCAGATCGAAAACCCTCTTGATCACCTGTTTTTCTATGGTCAGTCCGCAGTTGCGGAACAGAAGAAGCGGAGTGTCAAACATATGGATTTTTTCGGAGCTCATCACCATAATATCGGAAATCTTGGGCTGACAGTAGCACCGGATATTATTTTCAAAGCAGTACTTCAAAAAGAGATTCCTCTCGTGGGACGGAATATCACCGATCATCACTGCCTCGTGCTTCAGAATCTCCTGCTTGATTGCATCCACACCGCAATCCAGAGAAATTTTGCCGGTCACGATGTACTTGTCCCTGCGCCCCTCCATCTTGCGCAAAAGAGCCTTCGGACTGAATCTTCCGTATATCAGCAGCACTGCATGGGGCGGATAAATGCGGGCGTATATCCAGCGCATGAAAAATACCCACAGCAGCACCGCGCAGAGATTAAACGCAGTCACGCGCAGCATCGGCTCGATATGGGTCAGAAAACGCCAGCGACCGATCAGTGCCAGCTGCAGATACGCCACAGCATTGACAATCAGCACAGAAAAAATCTGTGACAGCACAACATCCAGGACACGCTGGTATCCGACTTTAAACGCAGAAAACAGTTTGGAAACCAGAATCACCATCAGCGCATAAAGGCCAATCAGTGCCCAGTGTCCCCAATAGCCGTACCGTCTTCCGATAATTGACTTCACATGATAATCGTGAAACCATGTATACGCAAAAGCCCCGGTCTGCACTGCAACGATCAGAACGGAGGCCAAAAACATAATCAGTCTTTTGTATCGTTCCCTTTTTCTCACTGTGTTCACTCCTCGTAAAGCAGATATGCAGAATCTGCTTTGCTGTTTACTCGCCAATATGTTTTATTATAAATCACTTCCGGCTAATTGACAACCTCAAAGAATATCTGACACCTTTTTTAAGAATTATTAAAAAAGTAATACTGCCATTTCATGGAAATATAACCAAAGATTTACTAAATTCTTAAGATTTTTTTCCATCCATCCAACTTGCATTCCCCATGGTCAGAAGATATAATAGACAGAGACAATGGCTGAATATTCCAGACACATTGAAAAATCAATAAAACAAGGGGAGAACAATATGAAAATCAGAAAATGGATTTCCGCATTCTGCCTCGCCGCCGGACTGGCATTGTCCGTCCCTGCCTTCACTGCCATACCCGGCACAGCGCAGAACATGACAACTGTCCGCGCCGCAGAGGAGCTGAAGCAGGATGCGAACGGCGTTTACTGTGAAAAAGACGGTGTGCGCGTAACAAATCAGGTTGTCACCATCAACGGCAAGACGTATTACTTCAACGCAGAGGGTTACCGTGTCACAGGTGCAGTCCAGTTCCAGGATGCCACATACTTCTTTCATCCGACCAGCGGCGCACTCGTTACAGGATACGCCGGGCTGAACAAAGTGAAGGAAACCGACGATTTCTGCTACTACTTTAACGACAGCAAAAACGGCTCCATCGCCGTTGACCGCTGGGTGGAGGTAAACGGCAAATACTTCTATGCCGATCCGACAGGTGTCATCCACTTCGGCACGATCACGGTAAACAATCAGCTGTACCACGTTACACCTGCCGACGGGCGCCTGACCTCCTACAAGTGTTCCTCTTACGACGGCAAGTACTATTACGCCTCCGCCAGCGGCGTACTGAAGACAGGACTTAAGACCATCAGCGGAAAGCGATATTATTTCGATCCGCTGACAGGTGCGCGTGTCAGCGGTACAGTCACTGTAGGAAACTACACGTACTACTTCACACAGAAGACCGGAGCCTCCAAGACAGGCTGGGTCAAGCTTGACGGCAAATACTATTATCACTCCAAAAAAACGGGGCGGCGCCTGTACGGTTTCCGGACCATCGGCAAGTACAAGTATTATCTGAATCCAGATGACAACGGTGCGCGTGCTACCTCCGGATGGTATAAAGTCGGAAGCAATTATCGTTACTTCAATGCCAACGGTGTTCAGAAAACAGGCTTTATCACCACAGGCGGCAAGACATATTACGCTGTGAAATACGGCGCCAGAGCCGGTGTCCGCAAGACAGGCTGGATGGAACTGAATGGACGGAAGTATTATTTCAGCAAGACAACCGGTGTAATGAAGACCGGATGGTTCACATCCGGCGGCAAAAAATATTATCTGAATCCGGTCAAGACATCTTCCACATACGGAGCTGCCAAGACAGGATGGGTAAAGATCAAGAGCTACTGGTACTATTTCAATAAGGACGGCACAATGAAAACCGGATGGTTTGTCGATAATATGAAGAAATATTATCTGGACAAAACCACGGGCAGGATGCTGACCGGTACCCAGTCCATCGACGGAAAGACGTATAATCTCGGAAAGAGCGGTGCACTGGAAATTACCGGAGACTGGCTGATCCGTGTAAACCGCAAGCAGAACTGTATTACGATCTACCGCGGAAATACTCCGGTCAAGGCAATGATCTGTTCCACAGCGCTGGCACCTTCCGTTACACCGACCGGCACCTTCAAGCTTCTGGACAAGCTTCGCTGGCATGAGCTGATGGGACCTTCCTGGGGACAGTATTGTTCCCATATTACAAGTGATATCCTGTTCCATTCTGTGACGTACACGAACTTCCAGGATAATCACTCACTGTTTACACCGGCATACAACAATCTCGGTAATCCTGCTTCCCACGGATGTATCCGTCTGCAGGTCATCGATGCAAAATGGCTGTATGATAACTGCCCGATCGGAACAAAGGTCATCATCAGTGACAGCGAACCAATGCCCCTGGGTAAACCTACAATCAGTAAGATTCCGGCTAATCAGAATTACGATCCGACCGATCCGAATGCCTGACATCTGATTGGAAAGTATCAGAAATAAATACGAATCAACTGCAAACAAACAGCCGACGGCACTTGCCGACGGCTGTTTGTTTTGCATAATGCAGAATCATGGCATTGTCTGCTTCAATATTCTATCTGTCTGTTTCGTCCATACCGTGCTCGATAAACGAGGAGATAGCTTCTGCCGCAGCATCCTCATCACTGCCCGAGCATTCCAGTATAAGCTCATCTGACTGCTGTACACACGCGCTCAGCACGCTCAGCAGACTCTTTGCATTAAATTCTCTGCTTCGGAAACGGATCGTGATCTTTGATTCGTATTCCATCGCTATTTTACACAAATCTTTTGCCGGTCTTAAATGGAGTCCCAATGGATGCGTCACCGTAAGTCTTCTCTCTGTCATGCTATTCCTCCGTTTTTGCCGCCGTATTTTCGTTTTGCTCCTGTCCTCTCGCATTGACAGTCAGGCTCACCTCTGAGACAAGTGCATATCCTTCCGGAAGCTCAATCTCCACCGGAATATCATAGTCTCCTGCCTCTGCACATACCGCCAGATCTATCCGCGCTTTAATATCGCTGAGCCGTATCGTGTCTCCGCTGTTTCTGGAATAGATACTCACAGAAATCTCATCTGCCGGTGAAAAAGTCAGCGTCATATTGTCCGGCTTGTTCAGAACTTCGAGATTGGACAGAGGAATCTGCATTGTCTGCGTTCCAAGCTTCTCTATCTGAACCGACACGGAAATAGTCGGGTCTGCATCTGCCACAAGGCGCAATCCCTCAATATCTGCCAGTGTTTCTGTTATATCCAGCTCCTCTGTAAAGTTTTCCTGTCTTCCATCTATGGATATCTGATCTTTCAGAATAATCTTGCCGTTCAGCCTTGCCAGTGCCTCAGCGGTTCCTACCACATCCACAGTCACAGGCACAGTTGAAATACCCGAAAGACGATATCCCTCTGCAGGTGTACCGGAAGTCTCCACCTGAACAGGAATATCTGCCATAACCTCCCACAGTGTGACATCCACCATGACCTTGTTTTCATCCAGCAGTACTCCGGAGGAATCTTTGATCTGAAGGCGCTCCATCTGAGCACCCATCGAATCGCCGTCCTTATCATATACCTCCAGTTCCACCTCGAGTCGTTTATCGCAGTCGATACGGCTGACGTTAACATTTGCCACAACTTTGCCGATCTTGTTCAGCAGGCTCTCTGCGCCCGCAATCTGCACTGTCTTTCCCTGCACCACTTCAAGCCTGCCCACCTCGTAGCCGTTGGCCGGCTTACCGCTGTACGTGACATTGACCACGAAATCGCTTTGTTTCCTCTGCTCCAGCTTTACCTTCATCGAAGACGGAACAATCTGCATCTCATCAAGAGTCACCGAAGGGTTGCTGCATGTCACCTCCAGGGGAACTGAATTCATCTCGTTCAGATTCTCCATATCCGCCACAACCGTAAAATCGGACGATCTCAGGCTCTCAAGCACGCTCCTGCGCTCCGTCACCTTGATGACCACTGTATCGTCTGATACCACATCGAACACTTTGTCAATCGCCGTCACACTGTCCTCATTAATTGTCTGAATTTTAATGTCACGGTACAAATGCGACGTTGTAGGATTATCAATATTGACCACCAGAAGCCAGATCAGAAAGGCCACGATCAGCGATAAAAACTTTAATCCGATATTTCTGGTCAGTTTATGCTTCATTCTTATTCCAACCTTTCCAGAGATTGAATTTCTTCGGGGCAACGGATTTATTCTGGAGAATTGCCAGCTGTTCTTTCAGAACGTCAGGCGGCACATTGCGCTTCAGCTCTCCTTTATACGCCACAGAAATCTTTCCGGTCTCTTCGGATACAATGACGGTCATGGAATCAGTCACTTCACTGATTCCGACCCCCGCTCTGTGGCGAGTACCCAGCTCCTTACTCAGCATCATATTATCTGACAGCGGCAGATAGCACGTTGCCGCTGTAATCCGGTTGCCCTTCACAATCACCGCTCCGTCGTGCAGCGGTGTATTATGTTCAAAAATATTGATTAAAAGCTGACTTGTCAGCACAGAGTCCAGCACAATTCCGGTCCGCTCGTACTCCTCCAGGCGAATATTCTGTTCAATCACAATCAGAGCACCTGTCTTTGCCTTTCCCATCTCAACAGCTGCCTTCACAATCTCATTGAGCGTCTTGTCACTGAACCGCTCTGATACACCACGGTTCGTGTCAATAATCGGAATCAGTGATGAAACAATCTGCTTTTCTCCCAGCTGCTCCAGCGCACGGCGCAGCTCCGGCTGAAATACAACAACTGCAGCAATAATTGCTATATCAATCATTCTGTTTACCAGAAAAATCAGTGTATCCATCTGGAACAGATATACAATCGACACACAGATAACGAGTACCATAATACCCTTCAGAAGCGTCCATGCCCTTGTATTCTTAATCCACAGCAGCAGCGTATAAACCAGAAAAGCCAGAATCAGAATCTCCAGTATATCAATAAAAGAAATGGAAGCTGCCGAATCCGTGAACCATTTCAGATAATTCGTCAGCCATACTTTTACACTGCTCATTTTCCCGCTCCTCTCACATCTTCAACAAACCTGCTATTGTTTTTTAGTATAACACACATTTTTCGCGGTGCATACTTAATTTTTCCCTTTTCCGATACATAAAACCAAAAAATAAACACGGGATACACCTGCAGCCTTCAATACTTCGGCTATCTCATCCATTGTACTCCCTGTCGTATAAACATCGTCGACCACGAGGACTCCGGAAACTCCCAGAAAGGATCTCCTGACTGCGAAACTGCCCCGCAGATTCGCCTGTCTCTCTTTCCTGCTCAGCGTTTTCTGGGTTTTCGTTTTTCTGACACACACAAGGGCTGTCAGATCAGCAGGGATCCCGGTCCATACACTGATTTTTTCTGCCAGCAGTTCTGACTGGTTATATCCTCTGGCCGCACGCCTTGAAGGATGCATCGGTACTGCAAGAATCACCTCCGGCTTCCATGAAGCCAGTCTGCGGCTGCAGGCCCCGGCCATGGCAGCAGCAAAAAAATCGAGATAGTCCCGCCTGTTGCAGGATTTCATACGGTGAACACTGGACGGCATACAGCCTGAATACGTAAATGCAGCCACACCCTGATCAAAAACATGATGTTTTCCGGCACAGTCGGGACAGTACTCCTGCTCCTGATACTTCACCGGCTTCCCGCATTTCATACATACACTGCCGCGAACCCACGGAAGTCTCCCTGCACACATCCGGCAGTATCCCGTCTCCTGCTCAGACCTGTCCAGCACTGCATCACAGAACGGACAGCGGGGCGGGTACAGCAATTCACATACTTTTCGGAGCACACTGTTCTTCACAACGATATAATGTATTCGTCTGAAACTTTCTTTATGCTTTCTTTTATATTGATATGTCATCCGGATTACCGGCTCTCTCCCCGCACGATTCTCCTGATTCTGGATTTGTCATTTTCACATCACAGCAAAACGCTGCATTCACTCAGCTCTCCTCTTCCGTTTCTGACAGCTCACGAATTCTCTGTGCCAGCGCCGTATATCGCTTCTGCTCCACTGTATTGTCAATCATCTGATGGAAGGTCTGATCATCTCCGACCAGTGTTACACATTTTCTCGCTCTTGTGACAGCTGTGTAGAGAAGGTTCCTGTTCATCAGCATTCTCGGCCCTGTGAGAAGCGGAATCACAACTGCCGGATACTCGCTGCCCTGGGATTTGTGAATGGTCACAGCGTAAGCCAGTTCCAGTTCCTCCAGGCTGGCATACGGATATTCTACCATACGGTGTTCATCGAATTCCACAGTCACACGCTCCGTCTGCAGGTTGATTTCCCGTATCACACCCATGTCACCATTGAATATGCCGACTCCCTTTTCCACCGGTATACCGTATCTGCCACGAATCTCCCACTCAAGCTGATAATTGTTTCTGATCTGCATAACCTTGTCCCCCTCACGGAAGACCTGCTCTCCATGCTCATGCTCCCGTTTGTTGCGGTCCGGAGGATTCAGATATTCCTGCAGGATTCTGTTCAGCCTCTCTACTCCCAGCAGCCCCTTGCGCATCGGTGTCAGAACCTGAATGTCATACGGCTGTGCGTCGACGTACCGCGGAAGCTTTTCCCGTATCAGCTGAATCACAATACTGATAATCACATTCGCATCCTGCCTTTTCAGGAAAAAGAAATCTCTGCTCTTATTATCCAGTGTAACGCGCTCACCGCGATTGATTTTATGCGCGTTCACAACAATATCGCTCTCTGATGCCTGTCGGAAAATCCTGGTCAGCCGTACAACAGTGATCCTTCCGGACTCAATAATATCTTTCAGAATACTGCCCGGCCCCACAGAAGGAAGCTGGTTCACATCTCCCACCATAATCAGACGCGTGCCGACTGGCACCGCATCCAGAAGTGCATGCATCAGATACACGTCTACCATCGACATTTCATCAACGATGATCACATCCGCATCCAGAGGATTCTGTGCATTTCGTGAAAATCCGCCGCTGTTTTCCTCCTGGGGACCTGAGATTTCCAGGAGGCGGTGTATCGTCCTCGCCTCATAACCAGTGGCCTCTGTCATTCGTTTGGCTGCTCTCCCTGTCGGTGCCGCCAGAAGAATCTGTAGTCCCTCTGACTCAAAATAAGAGATCAGTGTATTTATGGTCGTTGTCTTTCCTGTACCGGGACCTCCCGTAATGACAAGAAGACCACAGCGAACAGCCTCCGTCACTGCCTTTTTCTGCATTTCATCAAGATATGTACCGGTTGATGATTCTATGGCACTGATTTTTTTCAATATTGTCTTCTCATCAATTTCTCCTGAAATATTCAGGTCGCAGAGCATCCTTGCAGTGCTCATCTCCATAAAATAAGATGGGGCACTGTAAATGCATTCCTGATTATCCTCCTGCCTGATTACGATTTTCCGCTCTATCGCAAGATCCATCAGATACTGGTCAAGACTATCAATGGGAATACCAAGCAGCTCTCCGGTCCTGGCGGCCAGCCGTTCCTTCGGCAGAAATACGTGTCCTTCCGCTCCCGCCTGCTGCAAAACATAAAATATCCCGCATTTCACACGGTATTCCGAATCAAAGCTCACCCCGGCCCTTCTGGCAATTTCATCTGCAATTCTGAAACCTACGCCATTGATATCCTCTGCAAGCTGGTACGGATTTTCCTGAATTACCCGGTACATCTCCGCTCCATATTTCTGAAAGATCTTCACAGCCAGGGAAGTGGTGATCCCGAACTGCTGCAGAAAAATCATCGCCTTGCGCATGTCCCGCTTTTCGTACACCTGCTCTGCAATCTCCCGCGCTTTTTTATCACTGATCCCCTTGATCTCGGAAAGTCTCTCCGGCTCCTCCTCGATAATCCGGAAAGTGTCACCTCCGAAGCGGCGCACAATCCTTGCAGCGAGTGCCGGTCCTACTCCCTTGATGGCACCCGAACCGAGATAACGTTCCACCGATTCCTCATCCTCAGGATCCTTCACCGCGTATGATTCAATCTTAAACTGCTCCCCGTAAGACGGGTGTGACGTATACTGTCCCTGCAGTTCTACCTTCTCTCCTTCATTGATATAGGAAAGAGAGCCGACACACGTCACTTCTCCATCCTCATTGGCGAGTACGAGAACCGTATAACCGTTCTCATTGTTTCTATATATGATATGGTCAATATAACCCTCTAGTTTTTCCATGTTTTCACCGTTGCTCTCATATTTATCTGTTCTCTTCGGTCATCAGATCCGGCTTCAACGATTATTAATCAGCAACAGGGACGATGCCCCACGACAACCGTCCCTGCCAGTTCCATTTATCCCGGATATTGCTCGATCATTTTTCCTTTAGATGCCATCAGCTCCACGAATTTGCCGGTACCGACTGCCACCACAGTCATCGGATCCTCCGCTGTCATGGTATTAATGCCTGTCCGTGCCTCTACCAGCTCTTCCAAACCACTGAGCAGCGCTCCTCCTCCGGTCAGAACGATTCCCCGGTCTACCACATCCGCTGCAAGCTCCGGCGGTGTACGCTCCAGTACACTGTGAACAGCATCCACAATCTGTCCTGTCACTTCCTTCAGTGCATCACGGGTATCCTCGGATGTCACGCGGATTGTCTTGGGAAGACCGGTCACAAGATCTCTCCCTTTTACCTCCATCACCTTCGGCTCCGGCTTCTCAAATGCCGTACCGATCGTAATCTTTATTTCTTCAGCAGTCTGCTCACCGATCATAAGACTGTATTTCTTACGGACATATTTGACAATCGCTTCATCGAAATCGTCCCCTGCCACCTTAATTGAGGAACTCACGACAATTCCGTCGAGAGAAATCACAGCGACATCACACGTTCCGCCTCCAATATCAACAATCATATTTCCACACGGTCTGGAAATATCAATTCCTGCTCCGATGGCAGCGGCAATGGGTTCTTCAATAATATGAACCTCACGTGCACCGGCCTGGTATGTCGCATCCTCCACTGCCTTCTTCTCCACCTCGGTCACACTGCTCGGAACACAAATGCTGACTCTGGGCTTGCGGAATGACATTTTACCGATTGCTTTCTGAATAAAGTATTTCAGCATCTGTTCCGTCACTGTGTAATCAGAGATCACGCCTTTTCTCATCGGACGAACCGCCACAATGTTGCCAGGAGTCCTGCCCAGCATCAGGCGTGCTTCCTCGCCGATTGCCTTTATCTTGTTTGTATCTCTGTCATAGGCTACTACGGACGGTTCCTTCAGCACTACGCCCTTCCCTCTGACATATACTAAAATGCTGGCCGTACCCAGATCAATTCCAACATCAGTAGCTGCCATATCTTAATACCCCTTTCCTGAATCCCGTTTTACCAAGTGCTGTCAGTATATCATGTTTCCTTTTAAATTGGAATTTCTTTTTCCGTCTTTATTTTTTTATTTCCGGTTTACAAGGATTTCTTAATTATCTTTCTGCTTTTTTTAGAAAGTAGACATAATTTAAACACATTTTTGTTTTATTGTATAACCATATTAGCGAAGAGCTAATATATTTCATAACTCACACTTGGCAGCCCCCACACGCTGCCAAGTACTCCCTCAAACATTTACTTGTATGGACAGAATCCATACGGGGCAAAACATTTTTCAACCCAAATTTTTCTCTTTCCTGAAAAAATCTGACTTCGGTCAGATTTTTTCTTGCCGTTTTCTGAAATATCTCCGGGAAACTCCTCATCACTCCGATTCCGGCACATCACAGGGAAGCCACCCGGATTTGTCCGATGCTCCCCTGTCGCCGATATCTTCCGATGCTGTCTCACATGTCTCTTTCTCTCCTATGCCTGATCTGTCCCGAGGGTTCCATGTGTACGGTCAATTTCGCGTCTGATATATTTTCCTGTATAGGATACCGGATTTTCCGCTACCTCCTCAGGTGTTCCCTCTGCAATGACAGTGCCGCCCCGGTCTCCGCCTTCCGGACCGATGTCGATGATATAATCTGCTGTCTTAATCACGTCGAGATTATGCTCAATCACAATCACCGTATTGCCTCCATCTGTCAGTCGTCTCAGAATCTCCACAAGCTTGTGGACATCAGCAAAATGAAGCCCCGTTGTCGGTTCATCAAGAATATACACAGTCCTGCCGGTACTTCTGCGGCTCAGCTCAGTGGCAAGCTTAATGCGCTGGGCTTCTCCACCTGAAAGTGTGGTGGATGGCTGCCCCAGTTTAATATAAGAAAGTCCCACATCATTCAGCGTTTCAATCTTGCGATAAATCGATGGCAGATGCTCAAAAAATTTCATGGCTTCCTCGACCGTCATGTCAAGAACATCATAGATTGTCTTTCCTTTATATTTAACCTCCAGCGTCTCTCTGTTGTATCGCTTCCCATGACACACTTCACAGGGCACGTATACATCCGGCAAAAAATGCATTTCAATCTTCAGAATTCCGTCTCCGCAGCACGCTTCACAGCGTCCTCCTTTAATATTGAAGCTGAATCTTCCTTTTTTGTATCCGCGCGCTTTTGCATCTGCCGTTGCAGCAAACAGATCCCGGATCTGATCAAAGACACCTGTGTACGTTGCCGGATTCGACCGCGGTGTACGTCCAATCGGAGACTGGTCAATATTGATGACCTTATCCAGCTGGTCTATCCCTATAATCTCCCTGTGTTTTCCCGGAATCATCCTTGCCCGGTTCAGATCACGCGCCAGTCTCTTGTACAGAATCTCATTGACCAGGGAGCTCTTTCCGGACCCGGAAACCCCCGTCACGCATGTCATCACACCAAGTGGAAACCTTACATTGATATTTTTCAGATTATTTTCCCGTGCCCCTCGCACTTCCAGCCATCCAGCCGGTATTTTCCTCTGCTCCGGAACAGGAATTTTGATTTCACCGCTCAGATATTTTCCGGTGATGGACCGTTCGCACTGAATAATATCCTGAACCGTCCCGGCTGCAACCACTTCTCCACCATGGCTGCCTGCTTCCGGTCCGATATCCACAATATAATCTGCTGCGTACATCGTATCCCCATCATGCTCTACTACTAACAGAGTATTACCCAGGTCCCGCAGATTATTCAGCGTCCGCAGAAGCTTGTCGTTGTCACGCTGATGCAGACCGATACTGGGCTCGTCCAGAATGTATGCCACACCAACCAGACCTGACCCGATCTGAGTCGCAAGACGGATTCTCTGTGCTTCTCCGCCTGAAAGGGTTCCTGTCGCACGTGCCAGACTTAAATAGTCCAGACCGACATCCACCAGGAACTGTATTCTGGCACGGATTTCCTTCAGAACCTGTGCACCAATCATCTGCTGCTGGCTGCTCAGTTCCATATGATCCAGAAAATTCCTGAGATCTCCAATTGACATTGATGTGATCTCATGGATATTTTTTCCTGACACGGTAACTGCAAGTGCCGATTTTTTCAGCCTCTGACCTCCGCAGAGCTTACACGGTGTAATCTGCATAAAGCTCTCATATTCCTGTTTCATCACATCGGAACCCGTCTCCCGGTACTTCCGCTCCACATTCCGGATGAGGCCCTCAAATGCCACATCATATACACCTTCTCCCCGCTGGCCTTTATAATGCACTTTTACTTCTCTGCCGTTCGTTCCATAAATCAGAATATCCTGAATACTCTGTGGGAGTTTCTCGAATGGCGTGGCCAGATCAAAGCCATATTCTCCTGCAAGCGCATCGAGTATTGCCCTTGTAAAGCTTCCCTTTTCCGAACAGGACTGCCATCCTGTCACAGCAATCGCTCCATCCAGAATACTGAGGCTTTTATCCGGTATCATCAGGTCAATATCGAATTCCATCTTGTAACCAAGTCCGAAACAGTCCGGGCAGGCCCCAAAAGGATTATTAAAGGAAAAACTGCGCGGTTCAATCTCTTCGATACTGATTCCGCAGTCAGGACAGGAAAAGCTCTGGCTGAAACGCAGCATCTCCTGATCCTGTACCTCAACATACACCAGACCACCTGAAAGCTGCAGCACTGTCTCCATGGAATCTGTCAGTCTCTTTTCAATTCCCGGCTTCACAATCAGACGATCCACCACGATTTCTATATTATGCTTGATATTTTTATCCAGCCGGATCTCCTCAGACAGCTCATACATATTGCCATCAATCCGGACACGCACATATCCGCTGCGCTTCGCCTGATCGAGAAGCTTAACATGCTCCCCTTTCCTTCCACGCACAACAGGGGCCAGAAGCTGAATCCTGCTGCGCTCCGGCAGCTCCATAATCTGATCAACCATCTGATCCACACTCTGTTTTTTAATCTCCTTGCCGCACTTCGGACAATGCGGAATACCAATTCTCGCATAGAGCAGTCGAAAATAGTCGTATATCTCTGTAACAGTCCCAACTGTAGAGCGCGGATTCCTGTTTGTAGTCTTCTGATCAATAGAAATTGCTGGCGGCAGCCCTTCTATACTCTCCACATCCGGTTTCTCCATCTGCCCCAGGAACTGGCGTGCATAAGAGGATAACGATTCCATATAGCGCCGCTGTCCCTCAGCATAGATCGTATCGAACGCCAGCGACGATTTGCCCGACCCTGACAGACCTGTCAGCACAACAAATTTGTTTCTCGGAATATCCAGGCTGATATTCTTCAGATTATGCTCATTTGCCCCCCTGATTCGGATATACTGCTTTCTGTCTCCGTTTTTCTCCTCCGCTTTTCTTCCCAACATAAGGTTCTCTTCCATTTCCTGTTCTGTCATTTCCTGATCTTTCATTTCCTGTTCTTCCATTTTCTGTTCTTCCATTTTCTGTTCTGTCGTCCCCGGCTTATTTACTCCAACCGCTCTTCCATATTTACTGTCAAACTCGTTATCAAATTCTCTGCCGAAACTGTCTTCTGTCATGGTGTCTCTGTTCTCCTGTAATTTACTCCTCATTGTTAACATCCCATATGGATCACTGTCTGCCTGTTATTACACTGTCCTGGCAGATCTGCCCTTTCATCATTTCACAGCTTTATTCTTTTATCTCCTGTAAATTTTTCTTCAGCATAATCATTCTGTCGCGCAATTCCGCTGCAGCCTCGAAATTCAGCTCCGCTGCAGCCTTCTTCATCTGCTTTTGCACTTCTGATATAAGCTTCTCCAGCTCTTCTCTGCTCATGGATTCCGGATCTTTCTCCATCTTCTGCTCTTCCCTGGCAATCTCTTTGGAAATGCTGATCAGATCACGAACTGCCTTTTTGATCGTCTGCGGCGTAATACCGTGTTCCTGATTATACTGCTCCTGAATCTCACGGCGGCGCTGCGTCTCCTCAATCGCAGTACGCATGGAATCCGTAACCGTATCCGCATACATGATTACATGTCCCTGTGCATTACGTGCCGCCCGGCCAATCGTCTGAATCAGAGAAACTGACGATCTCAGAAATCCTTCTTTATCCGCGTCAAGAATCGCAACAAGAGAAATCTCCGGAATATCCAGACCCTCTCTCAGAAGATTGATACCCACCAGAACATCAAAAACATCCAGACGCATATCCCTGATAATCTCCGTACGCTCCAGCGTATCAATGTCCGAATGCAGATAGCGGACACGGATTCCGATTTCTTTCATATATTCTGTCAGATCCTCCGCCATCCTTTTTGTCAGTGTCGTAACAAGTACTTTGTTGCCTGCCTCTGTCTCCTTATGAATTTCCCCGATCAAATCATCAATCTGACCCTCAACCGGCCGGACCTCCACCTGCGGATCCAGCAGTCCTGTCGGCCGGATAATCTGTTCCGCCCGAAGCAGCTCATGTTCCTCCTCATATTCACCCGGAGTTGCAGACACAAACAGAATCTGGTCGATCTTACTCTCAAACTCCTCAAAGTTCAGAGGCCGGTTGTCTTTGGCAGACGGCAGACGGAAGCCATAATCGACCAGCGTTGTCTTACGCGACTGATCCCCCGCGAACATTCCGCGTACCTGAGGGATTGTCTTGTGGGACTCATCCACAATCAGCAGATAGTCGTCTCCAAAATAATCCATCAGAGTATGAGGTGTCGCACCTGCAGGGAGCCCCGCCAAATGCCGCGAATAATTCTCAATTCCGGAGCAGAATCCCGTCTCCCGCAGCATCTCAATATCAAAATTCGTCCGCTCTGAAATCCTCTGCGCCTCCAGAAGCTTGTCCTCACTTTTGAAAAAAGTAACTCTCTCCTCCAGTTCTTCCTCAATCGCTTTCGCAGCCTCAAGAATTCTATCCATGGGAACAACGTAATGTGATGCCGGAAAGACAGCTATAAACTCCAGTCCCCGCCTGATCTCCCCGGTCAGCACATCAATTTCCGTAATCCGGTCAATCTCATCTCCGAAAAACTCCACCCGGTATGCATAATCATTTGCATTCGCCGGAAAAATCTCAAGCACGTCTCCGTGTACCCGGAACGTACCGCGGTGAAAATCCATTTCATTCCTGTCATACTGAATATCCACCAGTGCCCTCATTACCTGATCCCGATCCTTTTCCTGTCCCCGGCGCAGATATACAACAAGTTCCTTATAGTCTGACGGGCTGCCAATACCATAAATACAGGAAACACTGGACACAATAATGACATCCTTCCGTTCCACAAGCGAAGCTGTCGCAGACAGACGCAGCTTGTCAATCTCATCATTGATAGCCGAATCCTTGGCAATGTAAGTGTCAGAGGATGGGACGTAGGCTTCCGGTTGGTAATAATCGTAATAGGACACAAAGTATTCAACGGCATTGTTCGGAAAGAATTCCTTGAATTCGCCGTATAACTGTGCCGCTAACGTTTTATTGTGTGCTAATATTAAAGTAGGCTTGTTCAAAGCCTGAATGACATTCGCCATGGTGAATGTCTTACCGGAACCGGTGACACCAAGTAAGGTTTCACACTGGTTTCCTTCTTTAAATCCCTCCACCAGTTTGGCGATTGCCTGCGGCTGATCGCCGGTGGGGGCGTATTCTGATACTAATTCAAAATGATCCATGAAAG
>SFEV01000082.1 GCA_004557975.1 Lachnospiraceae bacterium | reverse complement strand
GACAGGCTACAAAGTTTATCGTCAGGTAGGATCAACTTATGGTGAGACGAAAGACGGTTACTCTGACAGTTTCAGTAATTACAAGCTGGTAAAGACAATTAAAAAGGCTTCTACCATTTCCTTTACCGACAAGAATTTGTCTGCAGGTCAGACTTATACTTATAAGGTTGTTGCATACAAAAATGTGAAAAAGAATGGAAAGACTACGTCTGTACTCAGTGTGGACGGATATGATTCTGCAACACTTGGTTTAAAGTTTACAGGTGTAAAGGAAATTTACAACAAAGACGGAAGTGTAACTCTGAAGTGGGACAAGATCGTAGGCGCTGAAGGTTATAAGATTGAGCAGTATGGTAAAAAAGCTGATGGAAAGTGGGATTATGTTGAAGTGAATACTCTTCCGGGTACAACTACATCCTATACATTCCCGGCAGCAACAGAGAGTGATACATGGAGACCGGAATACAAATTGTATGTGTATAAGGGAAATGTGATTGAGTATGTTTACGATGATTACGAAATCGAAACTTCCAGTATTAAAGTTGCAACCACAAGTGGTATTACTGCAGAGCCGACAGCAGATCTTACAGGTGTAACTGTGTCCTGGGCTCCGGTACCGGGTGCAGCATATTATAAAGTATATCGTACCAGAACACTCGGAAGGTATAATGCGGATCGTGATACCTACAATGCAGCATATGACTATGATGACGGTGTAAAGATTCTGAAAACGGCAGGCACTGCAACAACAGATGCTCTCGGAACTTATTATGAATGGGAGAAAGAACCGATATATACAACAGAGATTCCGGCAACTGTAACAAGTATTGTTGATACGTATCAGGGTTATCCGGTTAAGAAGAATGGCGAATTTAATCCTCGTACAGGAGAATATCTCCCGGATACAATTGTGATGGAAGATATTCAGGATGCTCCGGCACTGGGCGTACGTTACTATTATTATGTACGTGCGTATGCATCGAATGGTAAAAAGATTGATGAGTGGGGAGATGAGTATGAAGACATTTCCACAGGTGCATTTGGCAAACCGGCAAGCGTAGTTCTGAACAGTGTATCTCTGAAGAAACCGACCATCAGCAAAGTTACAGCTGGCAAGGCTAAAGCTACTGTTTCATGGAAGAAGGTAACAGGTGCTTCCAAGTACTATGTATACTACTCCACAAAGAAGAACAGCGGATACACATTTGCTGGTATCACAACAAAGACAAAACTGTCTGTAACAGGACTTACATCCGGCAAGAAGTATTATTTCAAGGTTAAGGCCTGCACGGCAAATGCAGCAGGAGCAGATGTATTCTCAGCACTCTCCGCAGCAAAATCAAAGAAAGTTAAATAATCAGTAACATCCAGAACCGCCTCTGCGAGTGCAGGGGCGGTTTTTTAAAAATGAACAGAGCTAAGATCGGTTGAAAGTATAGAGGTGTGTTTATGAAAAAGGCAGGCAAAAAACTGCTTCTTCTGCTGTTTGCTGTTGTGCTCACTCTGGGCATGGCGGTTTCTGCGTCGGCAGCATCGAAGGTAAAGCTGAACAAAAAGACTGCAACCGTATACGTGAAGCAGTCGGTGACGCTTAAAGTAGAAGGAACCACAAAAAAAGTAAAGTGGTCCAGCAGTAATAAAAATGTGGCAAAGGTCAGCAAGACCGGTAAAGTTACCGGTGTAAGCGCCGGAAAAGCCACGATCAAGGCAAAGATTGGAAAGAAAACGTATACCTGTAAAGTGACAGTCAAGAGCGATGGTCTGAGCCAGAAGAAGGTGACGCTCGACGCAGGAAAAAGCAAAACCATTAAGCTCTACGGCACAAAGATCAAATCTGTGTCAAGCAGCAAAAAGTCGGTTGCCACGATCAGCAAGAGCGGAAAGATCACAGCGAAAAAGCGCGGCAAGGCAAAATTGACTATCAAGGGTAAAAATGGAAAGAAGTACACCTGTACAGTCACCGTAGTACAGAAGGCAACAGCGGTTGCACTTGACAAGACAGCAGTCAGCGTGGCGCTGGGCACGACACAATCACTGACGGCATCTGTTCTGCCTGAGGATGCAAATAACAGAGCTGTCACATGGTTAAGCAGCAATCCCGCTGTGGCCGCAGTTGACGGCAACGGTGTTGTGACAGGTGTCGGTGTGGGCACGGCTGACATTGTTGTTACGGCAGCAGACGGCAGCGGCGTGAGCGCTGTGTGCAAAGTGACGGTAGAGGCAGTTGCCTCCACACCGGATCAGGTGGGTAATGCGCTGGCAGGAGCAGTCGCAGCAGGTGCTTCTCAGGTGACAATCCGTTCTGATGCAAATGCTGTATTTACAGTTCCGGCAGGAAATTATCCGGGCATAACTCTGGTGGTAAACGTGCCGAACGGAGAGGTTGTCAATGAGGCAAACTTCAGACAGATTGTAATTCAGGCGATTTCAGGCAACACGTACATTGAGAAGGCGTCCGGAAACTCAATCATATACCGGCCGCTTGATTCCAGCTACCAGAGAATAGCAGGCCATCTCACAATTTCGGCGAACGCTTCTGCAGCGGTTACTTTGGACAGTCACAATGCCAGTTTGCTGCTTGAAAATAATGGAAGTCTGTCAGGATTGACGCTGAATGCGCCTTCTAATATTTCCATTACGGGCGAGAATAACAGCAGAATTCCGGTAACGGCCACTGCTAATGCGGCCGGCAGTAACATTGTCACAGATAAGAACCTGAGTCTGACGGCGGAATCAAGGGTGAATCTGACGCTGCAAGCCGGTGCTGAACGTACCACTGCTACAGTGACAGATAATGCAAATATTCCGAACGTAAGCGGACTTGGAAGCGTTACAGTAACAAATACGGTGACAAACGATATGGAAACCGTTGTGGCTGATAATATCGATAACGGCGGTACAACGGTGACTGTTTCAGGAAAAATTGAAAATGCAGTTGAGGAAGCAGATCTGGCAGGTGTAAGTGTATATCTGATAAAATACAGTTCTTCTATCAACGTGAACGCTATTGAAAGCTACCTGGGTTCGGCTGCTGCATCCGGTGTTACAGGCAGTGACGGATCTTATTCTCTGAAAAACGTTCCCATAGGAAACTATTATCTCGTTGCAGTGATGAACGGATTCGGAACGAATGTACAGACGGTTACAGTGACAAGTGTCAGTGGTGCAGAGTACAGCAACGGAACGATCTTTATGGTTCCGGCAGATGCACAGGGCAACGGCTCTATTTCCGGTAACGTATATGATGCATATTACGGAGCACCGGTTACGTATTCCGTTATTGTTAAAGTGAGAAGAGGACAGAACAATGTTTCCGGTGCGGCTCTCCGGACGATAACTGTGGAAGCATCCGCAGAGGGATACTACAGGTTCGATGATCTTCCGGCAGGAGTATACACCGTTCAGGTACTGAATGCTCCGGGTAATACAGAAGCTGTTACGGCTACATCAGATTATACGACGGTAATTGCAGGCCAGGTATCATATCTGGATATTACAGTAACGAGAACTCTTGATCCGGGAGCAATGCGGTTTGTTCTGAACTGGGGCGATGAAGCGTCGGGTGCACCAAGTGACCTGGATTCCCATCTTGTAGGACCGGCAGGCGACGGAAGCGGAAGATTCCACACGTGGTTTGCTGACCGCAACTACGATTACGATGCTCTGTTGTATGACGGATTGGATCACGATGATGTTGACTGGGTAGGTCCGGAAACAACGACCATCTATGTAAAGATGAATGGAATATACAGCTATTACGTCTATGATTATTCAAACCAGTCAGACGGATTCTCTTCGGAAATGTCGGATAAATCCAACGCATTTGTCCAGATTTATGAAGGTGACAGTCCGGATCCGGTGACTACTGTTTATATACCGAAAGGAAAACAGGGTATTCTCTGGCATGTATGCGATTATAATTCTGTTACGGGAGCTCTCTCAGTTGTGAATGAAGTGGAATTCTGGATTTCAGACGGCGGAGAAGGAGTAGGCAGCGGTTCGGTAGTTGAGTATCTCAGAAGCCAGATTGCTGATGAAATCGTTACAGTTCAGGGACTCAGAGATGAGCGCCTGAAGAGCACGGATGAAATGTATTCAGAAGTCAGCAGCCTTCTTTCTGAGGCACAGGCACTGAATAACAGTTCCCAGGATGCACAGGCTTTGTATGAGATGTATGATCGTCTGCGCAGTTATCGTTATACTCTCAACAACCTTCCGACACTGGAGGAACGCAGTGTCATGGACAATGCGCCGCAGCTTACGCTGGGTACAGAAACTGTAGTTCATGTGACTGAGGAATCACCGTATGTATACTTCAGCGTCACTCCGCAGGAGGGAGGAAGTTATAAGCTGAGTTCACCGGATGGATCGGGCTATGCGCTGTATGCTGCGCTTTATGAAAATTACCAGCAATATGACTGGTCATATTCCGATGAGGAGACAGGATTGAATCAGATATGGTATCTGGAAGCTGGCGTGAGATATGTAATCAGGGTGAACGAGCAGAACATGTCTGCTGCGGATACCACAATTACTCTGACGAAATATGAAGAACTGGCAGCGTATGATGCTGCATATGAATCCCTTGAGATCGACCTGTTTGCTGAAGAACAGGTGGCTGAAGCAGCTGATACAGAGATGGCAGACATGCCGGAGACGGAAGCAGCCGGTGAAGCTTCTGAGACGGAAATATCAGAAGTGACATCAGAAGCGGATGAGACGTCTGAAATACCGGAAATTGACGACGCTGATCTGGAAAACCTGGAAGAATCACCTGCAGAAGCGAACAGTGCTGCAGTGTCTGAAGGTACGGATGAAAGTGCAGAAGAAAGTACGGATGATGTCGACACGGCAGAACCGACAGCTGAGGAATCCGGGACATCCGATGCGGCTGCAGACGACGGAGAAGCTGCTCCGCTGTCCGACGTGCAGGATGATCTGATTCTGATTGCAGAGTAAAGAAACGATATAAGGAATACAGGATATAATGTCCGGGCCGCAGCCTGGCAGATGCAGGGACAGCATCTGCGGGCTGCGGCCTTTCTGTCTTGAAAGAAGATGAGACTCCCGCCTCTGCAGGTGGTGAGCTGCGGCAATTTCATCTTGAATTTGATATCGTACCTTAATAAAAAATTATTATATATGAAATAAACCTTAAAAAAGCTGTAAGAGAAAGGAAAACCTTTCTTGAAAAATTTAAAAACAAGTATATAATTATTATTGATATACCAGCTTTTAAGAAAGGAGAACGAAATGAAACGTAACATATTGAAAAAAATCGCATTTGGATCGCTGGTTGCTGTGATGCTGATGGCAGAGCCGATTGCAGCGATGGCTTACAATGCATCCTCGCAGACAGAGATTGATAATCTTGTGATCCCCACTGTGTCGGGACTGGCAGTGAAGTATATCAATGGCAGCCCGTACGTATTCTGGGGAACGCAGCTTACGGATGCACAGCAGATTACGGTGGAATGGTCTGTGGATCCGGAGTTCAAAAAAGAGGTAAAAAAAGTGACTGAGGGTGCAGATGAGAACCATGTTTATTTGAATGGACTTGAGATCGGCAGGACGTATTATATCCGCGCAAAGATTACGGAGAAGATTTATCTGAACAGCCAAGCGGGTGAGTGGCAGCTGAACGGATACAAAGAGAGTGCTTACTGCCCTGTGATTTCCTATACATGGATTCAGGCGCCGGATGTTGAGATTGCAGAGAGCACCGTGACGAGCAAGAGCGTATATTTCCGCATGCTCAATGATAATGTGACAGGGTATCAGATCTACCGGGCCACAGGTACAGGCAGCTTTAAAAAAGTAGCCACCACCAGCGATACAGTATACAAGGATACAAACCTTAAGAGCAACCAGGCGTACAGATACAGAATCCGTACCTATATTTATGATGCGGCGACAGGACAGACCTACTATGGAAAATGGAAGTACCTCACAAAGACGACATGGGGAAGCGATCTGAAGGTAAAAGCTACTCCCACCGGTACGAAGACGATCAAAGTCACGTGGCAGAAGGTAACGGGAGCAACCGGCTATAAGATTTACCGCGCCACAGGAGACAATACGGACCGCACCGTCAGCGGAGGTGAGACAAGCAGCTTCGGCAATTACAGGCTGATCAAGACGATCAAGGGTTCTTCGACAGTATCCTACACGAACAAGAACCTTGATACTGGTATGACTTATCGCTATAAGGTGGTTGCTTACAGAGAGGTAACCAGTGGAACAACCACGAAGACACTGATGATTTCCGACGAAGACACTGCTACACTGGATTTTGATTTTGATGTGACCAACCACATTCAGAATAAAGACGGCAGTGTGACTCTGAAATGGAAGAAATCTGTCGGAGCCGAAGGCTTTATTGTGGAGAAGAAAAATGAACAGACCGGTGCATGGAATGTTGTCGATATCCTTGCTGCCACCACCACAGAATATACGTTTGCCAGGGATGCAGGGACAGACAGCACACAGTTCCGCATTTACGCATACAGCGGTGACAATGTCAGCGACAGCTATCCGGTTACAGCTATCAGTTATAAGGTGGAGACACCGGGAAATGTCACGGCAGCTGCGACAGCCGATCTTACGGGAGTGACCATAAGCTGGTCAGAGGTCCCGGGGGCAGCATACTATAAGGTATTCCGCTCCAGAGTTCTTGGAAGATACAACGCTGATCTGGATTGCTATGTCAATGAGAGCGGCGAAGAGGTATACGTGCAGAACGGCGTAAATGCAGTCACAAATTATCCGGTCTATACGGATGAGATTCGTGCACTCAGCGCCGTTGATACGTATCTCGCCTACACGGAGACGACGCAGAAGGACGGTGTGGAGACTACAGAGACAATTGTAGGCAACAAGGGACCGTCCCAGGGAATCCGTTATTACTACTATGTCCAGGCGTATAAATCAAACGGAAAGAAGATCGACCTGGATGGAAATGAAACGGAGACGTTCAGCAATTCCCTGTTCGGAAAGCCGGCCAGCATTATTCTGAATACCGTCTCTCTGAAACGCCCGACGATCAGTAAAGTCACAAGCACTGTAAAGGGACAGGCGGTTGTTACGTGGAGCGCAGTGAGCGGTGCTCAGAAGTATTACGTATATTATTCTACGAGCAAGAGCAGCAATTATAAATATGCCGGCATCACGACAGGCAAGAGCTATACGGTGAAGAATCTTACATCCGGAAAGAAATATTATTTCAAGATCAAGGCATGCAGATCCAATTCTGTCGGTGCGGATGTTTATTCCACCACCTCTGCGTATAAGTCAAAGACTATTAAATAGGAAGAAACTCCTTTTGAACGAGGAGTACAGTGACAAAAAAGTGTCTGCGGCAGAGATGAAATACAATGCGCAGCAGCGAATCGCCTGTGTAAACAGGCGGTCTGCAGCTGGCATGGTGTGGCTTATGAACAGCGAAAGTGTATAAGAAAAAATACAATATTTTTTGGAAAACCCTTGCATTCGCAGGGGTTTTCCTATATAATGCAAGTGTTGTGACCTTGATAGCGTAGAAGCGTGAGGTTGCTGCAGCGTAGGCTGCAGGTTTTCCGTGGAGCGAATGTCAAGTTATAAAACTGGCGACAAGTCACTGTACAAAATTTTAATGGTCCTGAGAAATGTGGACACCGTGTGAATGGGAGACACGCACGGGAGAGTGTACAGTCACCGCTTGTCGTACTGAGGTAAAGTGCGAAAAGGAGGCGACTTTTTTTATGGCAAGTCAGGTTATGAGAATTACACTGAAAGCGTATGATCATCAGCTCGTTGATGCATCCGCTAAGAAAATCATCGAAACTGTAAAAAAGAATGGATCACAGGTGAGCGGACCGGTGCCGCTTCCGACGAAGAAAGAGGTAGTTACAATCCTTCGTGCGGTACACAAGTACAAAGATTCCAGAGAGCAGTTCGAGCAGAGAACTCATAAGAGACTGATCGATATCATTGCACCGACACAGAAGACAGTAGATGCTCTGTCCAGACTGGAGATGCCGGCCGGTGTTTACATTGATATCAAAATGAAACAGAAATAATTTAAAATCGAAGCGATCCTATTCAGGTTGATATAAAAGCAACTTTATGTTCCACCTATATCATTCTCTGTTCACTAGGATGATCACCGAAAGGCGATCCGCTGTAGAAAAACAGGAGGGAAAAGAATGAAGAAAGCGATTTTAGCAACAAAAGTCGGAATGACTCAAATCTTCAGTGATGACGGAGTTCTCACTCCGGTAACTGTTCTTCAGGCTGGACCGTGTGTAGTGACACAGGTCAAGACAGTAGAGAACGATGGTTACAGTGCAGTACAGGTTGGTTTTGTTGACAAGAGAGAAAAGCTGGTGTCCAAGCCGCAGAAGGGCTCTTTCGACAAGGCAGGCGTTTCTTACAAGAGATATGTAAGAGAGTTCAAGTTTGAAGATGCTGAGAGCTACGCAGTAGCACAGGAAATCAAAGCTGATGTTTTCGCAGCAGGCGACAAGGTTGACGCTACAGCAGTTTCCAAAGGAAAAGGCTTCCAGGGCGCAATCAAGAGACATGGCCAGCACAGAGGACCGATGGCTCATGGTTCCAAATACCATCGTCACGCAGGTTCCAACGGTGCATGTTCTGACCCGAGTAAGGTATTCAAGGGAAAGAGAATGCCGGGCCATATGGGCGCTAAGCAGATTACAGTTCAGAATCTTGAAGTAATCCGCGTAGATGCAGAGAACAATCTTATCTTAGTAAAAGGCGCAGTACCGGGACCGAAGAAAGCACTTGTAACAATCAAAGAGACTGTGAAGTCCGGTAAATAAGCCTGAGATCAGGAAAGGAGGAAGACACAATGGCAAACGTAGCTGTTTACAATATGGAAGGCAAAGAAGTTGGAACACTTGAGCTGAACGATGCTGTGTTTGGTGTAGAAATCAACGAGCACCTCGTTCATCTGGCTGCAGTAAACCAGCTTGCAAATAATCGTCAGGGAACGCAGAAGGCAAAGACACGTGCTGAAGTTTCCGGCGGCGGAAAGAAACCGTGGAGACAGAAAGGAACCGGTCATGCAAGACAGGGTTCAACGAGAGCTCCGCAGTGGACAGGCGGCGGAGTTGTATTTGCTCCGACACCGAGAGATTACACATTCAGAATGAACAAGAAAGAAAAGAGACTGGCTCTGAAGTCCGCACTGACATCCAGAGTACAGGAGAACAAGCTGATCGTTCTTGACGAGCTGAAGTTCGATACAATCAAGACAAAGAACATGACAGCAGTTCTCAATGCTCTTAACGTAAAGAAAGCTCTCGTAGTAATCAACGAGAACGATCAGAATGTAGTTCTTTCTGCAAGAAATATCGCAGATGTCAAGACTGCTCTGACAAACACAATCAACGTTTACGACGTTCTGAAATATAACACAGTAGTAGTTACAAAGGCTGCTGTAGCAACAATCGAGGAGGTGTATGCATAATGGCAGATATCAAGTACTATGACGTAATCCTTAAGCCGGTTGTCACAGAGAAAAGTATGAATGCTATG
>SFEV01000081.1 GCA_004557975.1 Lachnospiraceae bacterium | reverse complement strand
CTGCGAAAAAGTTTTTCTTATATTTTACACTATCCTTTGGGAATCCACATGAAATCAGCACATTTTGTGCGAATTATTTTTACCTTTCAGAACTGTTTTGCAAGTCGCGTCACCTGAGTAGTATCTGTTTTAGAAGGATCTTAAAATTTTATAAATTGCACAAAAACTTGTTGCGTTTTTTGGCTAAAAAGTATATCATATCGATCAATCGATTAATAATTAGTCAACTAACTATTTAGTCGGAAGCAGAAGAATGGAGGTGACTGGTTTGGATTTTTGGGAAGGAACAGCGGGAAACGGAGTCAATTCCTGTCTGATTCATCTGATGCACAAGTATTCTTCCATGAATTTCAAGCGGTTCATGGAGCTGGGGGTTCATCCGGGACAGCTTCCTGTTATGGGAATACTGTACACACGGGAAGGAATCAGCCTCCGGGAGATGGCAGATCTGCTGCATGTTAAGCCGCCCACAGTGACGGTGACGGTCAAGCGTCTGGAGAAGGCAGGGCTGGTGTGTAAGAAGACAGATCGTGAGGATCTGAGAGTCAGCAGAATCTATATGACAGAAAAGGGCAGAAGTATTGTCCAGGAAATCAGACAACAGGTTGCGAAGGATGAAAAAATTCTGACCGGAGGATTTTCAGAGGATGAGATTGCACAGCTCCAGAGTTTCTTTAAGCGCATGACGGATAACCTTAGCAGAACAGAGGAAGGTATGGAAAAGGGCGGCTGCATGGCGCAGTGTTTTCTGAAACAGAATGGACAGGAACAGTGTACGGACCATAAACCGGGGGCATGATAAGAACAGACATTTCGCAGGAGGTTACTATGGGAAAACTTGCAAAGTACCTGAAAGGATCGGTGGGCTATATTGTGCTGGTGATAGCTCTGCTGTTTCTTCAGGCGTACTGTGATCTGGCACTGCCGGATTACACATCAAAGATTGTAAATGAAGGTATTCAGCAGAACGGTATTGAGGACGGTGTTCCGGAGAAGCTGCGGGCGGAGACGTATGAGAATCTGCAGCTGTTTCTGGACGGAGAGCAGCAGGAGCTGATGGATATGTGTTATGAGCCGGAAGCTTCGGAGACAGAGGATGATGTTCAGAACTATGTGCTGAAGAATATAAATAAGGATGAGAGGGAGACGCTGGCGGATGCGCTTCGTGATGCAGAGCTCCTGGTGCTTGGTCTGACACAGGACGGGGAGCAGGCACAGACCATGCGGGAGCAGATGAACCTTCCGGAGGGTGTTTCTCTGATAGGTACGGTGAAGCTTCTGCCGGAGGTGATGCGCGGACAGATACTGGAAAAAATGAAGGAGCAGACTGCCGGAATGCCGGATATGATGACAGAGCAGTCGGCAATTCAGTTTGTCCGCCAGGAATATGAAGCCATGGGAGTGGATCTTGACAACATGCAGATCAGATATATCACGGGAACGGGCGGAAAGATGCTGCTGCTGGCACTGCTTGGTATGGTGGCCTCCATTATGGTGACATTTCTGGCATCCAGAGTGGCGGCAAAGGCGGCCCATGATCTGAGAAATGATGTGTACCGTACGGTCATCGGCTTTAATAGTGAGGAGTTTAATCATTTTTCCACGGCTTCTCTGATCACGAGAAGCACCAATGATATCCAGCAGGTACAGATGTTTCTGGCCATGGGTCTGCGCATGCTGATGTACGCTCCCATTCTCGGTGTCGGCGGCGTGCTGAAGGTGCTGCAGTCCGATACATCCATGAGCTGGATCATTGCGCTGGCAGTTGCACTGATTATGCTGGTGATCCTGGTTCTTTTTAAGGTAGCCATGCCGAAATTCACAAAACTTCAGGTACTGATTGACCGCCTGAATCTTGTCACAAGAGAGATTCTGACCGGTGTCATGGTAACACGGGCGTTCAGTACAGAGAAACATGAGGAAGAGCGCTTTGAAAAAGCGAACAGGGATCTGACCAGAACGAACCTGTTTGTCAACCGCTGTATGACGTTTATGATGCCGGTTATGATGCTGATTATGAACGGCGTCTCAGTACTGATTGTGTATAAGGGTGCTTATGCCATAGACGGAGGTACGCTGCAGGTCGGTGATATGATGGCGTTTATCCAGTATGCAATGCAGATTATCATGTCCTTCCTGATGATTACCATGATGTCAATCATGATTCCGCGTGCGAATGTGGCTGCAAAGCGTATTGCGGAAGTGCTTGAGACGAAAACGACAATACGCGACCCGGAGCTTCCTGAGAAGCCGGAAGAGGATGCAAGGGGAACAGTGGAATTTGATCACGTTTCTTTTGCGTATCCTGATGCTGATGAAAAGGTGCTTGATGATATTTCATTTAAAGCCAGGAAGGGGCAGACGGTTGCATTTATCGGAAGTACGGGAAGCGGCAAGAGTACACTGATCAGTCTGATTCCGCGTTTTTATGATGTGACAGAGGGAGCAGTCCGTGTGGACGGAGTCGATGTCCGGAAGCTTTCAAAGCAGGAGCTCTGTGCACGTCTCGGTTACGTGCCTCAGAAGAATACTCTGTTCTCCGGAACAATCCGCTCCAACATCTGCTACGGCAAAACGGATGCCACAGAAGATGAGATGAAGCAGGCGGCTGCGATTGCACAGGCCAGTGACTTTATTGAAGCGAAGGAGGAGCAGTATGATTCTCCCATTGCACAGGGAGGAACGAATGTGTCCGGCGGACAGAAGCAGAGGCTGGCCATCGCCCGTGCAATAGCGAAGAAGCCCGAGATCCTGATTTTTGATGACAGCTTTTCAGCCCTTGATTTTAAGACAGACGTGGCACTTCGCCGTGCGCTGAAGGAGGCCACGAAAGATACGACGACGCTGATCGTCGCACAGCGGATCAGTACGATCCTCCATGCAGATCAGATTGTTGTGCTGGATGAAGGAAAGGTGGCAGGTCAGGGAACACATGAAGAACTGATGAAGAGCTGTGAGGTTTACCGACAGATCGCAATGTCGCAGTTGTCAGAGGAGGAGTTGGCAGGATGAGTGAGACAAGAAGGCCGAGAGGCCCCATGGGACATGGTCATGGAATGCGGGGCGGAGAAAAGGCAAAGGACTTCTCGGGAAGCATGAAGAAAATATTCAGTTATATGAGCAGATATCGTTTCAGGTTCGTCCTGGTGGCTCTGTTTGCAATGGCGGGAACGGTATTCAATATCGTGGGACCGAAAATTCTCGGCAAGGCGACAACGGAGCTGTTTAACGGGCTGGTTGGCAGGATTCAGGGCACGGGCGGTATTGACTTTGGAAAAATCGGGCAGATTCTGTTGTTTACCATGGGACTGTACGCGTGCAGTGCACTGTTTTCTTTTATTCAGGGAATGATTATGACAGGAATCTCCAACGATGTGACATACAGTCTGAGAAAAGATATTTCCGGAAAAATCAACCGTCTGCCGCTGAAATTTTATGAGAGCAGGACGACAGGAGAAATTCTTTCACGTGTAACCAACGATGTGGATACACTGCAGCAGAGTCTGAACCAGAGTCTGACCCAGCTGGTCACCTCGGTAACGACGCTGGTCGGTGTGCTGATTATGATGCTCAGCATCAATGTCTGGATGACGCTCGCAGCAATTCTGATTCTGCCGGTGTCTATGGGAATTATCAGTACCGTTATGACGCACTCGCAGAAATATTTCCAGGGTCAGCAGAAATATCTGGGTGAGGTGAACGGTCAGATCGAGGAGATTTACGGCGGCCATCAGGTCGTTAAAGTATTTAATAAAGAAAATGATGTTGTGGAAGAGTTTGAAAAAGTGAATCAAAAGCTGTATAATACGGCATGGAAATCCCAGTTCTTTTCAGGAATCATGATGCCGGTCATGCAGTTTATCGGCAATCTGGGTTATGTGATGGTGGCAATTCTGGGCGGCTTCCTTGTTATTAAGAATGCGATTGAGGTCGGAGATATCCAGTCCTTCTTCCAGTATATCCGCAATTTCACACAGCCGATCCAGCAGATTGCGCAGGTGACCAACATGCTGCAGTCGACAGCAGCAGCGTCGGAGCGTGTATTTGAGTTCCTGGGGGAGCCGGAGGAGGACCAGACCGTTTCAAATCCTGTGGATATTTCAGGGTTAAATGGAAATGTACAGTTTGAGCATGTACAGTTTGGCTACAATCCGGAGCAGGTAATTATACATGATTTTTCTGCCGATATCAGAGATGGACAGAAGATCGCCATTGTAGGTCCGACGGGAGCCGGAAAGACCACTATGGTTAAGCTGCTGATGCGGTTCTACGATGTGAATTCCGGAAGCATCAGGATCGACGGACACGATGTCCGCGATTTCAACCGGAGTAACCTGCGTGAGATGTTCGGCATGGTGCTTCAGGATACGTGGCTGTTTTCCGGGACAATCATGGAAAATATCCGTTATGGACGGCTGGATGCGACAGATGAAGAGGTGATCGCAGCTGCAAAGGCGGCTCACGTGCACAAGTTCATCATGCAGCAGCCGGGCGGTTATCAAATGGTGTTAAATGAAGAGACGAACAACATTTCACAGGGACAGAAGCAGCTTCTGACGATTGCCCGTGCAATTCTGGCAGACAACAGAATTCTGATTCTTGACGAGGCCACATCATCTGTAGACACGAGAACAGAAACAAGGATTCAGAAAGCAATGGACAATCTGATGAAAGGCAGAACAAGCTTTGTGATTGCGCACCGCCTCTCCACGATACGCGATGCCGATCTGATTCTTGTCATGAAAGACGGCGATATTATCGAGCAGGGAAGTCACGAAGAGCTGATGTCCGCAGGCGGCTTCTACGCCGATCTGTATAACAGTCAGTTCGAGCGAGTGACCCGTACAGCACAGGAATCAGCCTGAAAGGCGGAGGAATATTTTTGTATGAGGAGGCAATTATGAAGTACAAAATTATTGCAATCGAACGTGAATACGCGTCCGGAGGAAACGAAATAGGAGAGAAGGCAGCACAGAGGCTGGGAATTCCGTGTTATGGCCAGGAGGTACTGACCCGGGCGGCACAGCGGATGAAAACGTCTCCGGAACGGCTGCTCAGTCTGGAGGAGACCACATCCAACAGCCTTTTGTTTTCACTGGGAATGGCTGTCAAGGTGGCGACAGGTGAGCGCGATGGCCTTTCTGATGAAGGCGCTCTGTATGTGACGGAAGAGCAGGTCATAAAGGAGATGGCTCTGCAGGGGCCGTGTGTAATTGTCGGGCGCTGCGCCGGATGGATTCTGCGGGAGCGTAAGGATGTACTGCGTGTTTTCGTTCATGCCGACCGCGAATTCCGGAAACAGCGTGCCGTGACGACGTACGGAGTGGAGGAAAAAAATCTGGAAAATACGCTGAAGAAAAATGACAGGAGACGTTCCAATTTCTACCGTGCCAACACGGGCATGAGCTGGAATGACCAGAACGGCTACCATCTCGTACTGGACAGCTCGGCAATTGGGATTGATGCGTGCGTCAATACGATCTGCAGTCTTGTGAAGTCATGATGCAGATCAATTACTGTTTGCGTACTGGATTTTCATTTTACTGCATGGCTGAACGTTAAGCAGAATACGTTTGTAAACAGACCTTCCATGTGATATAGTTGAGATACAGGTAAGAGAAAATTTTTGTATCGGACTATACTGTATGGGAGGTTTTATTATGGGAAAGATCGGAAGAAAAATTGCAGCCGGAGCTGCAGCGGCAATGCTCGTCTCATCGTCCGTGTCAGCGGCCGCACCGGCAGATGAGCTGAAGGAAATCATGGAAAAACAGGAGGCGCTGCAGACAGAGTCTCTTGTGGCAGAAATGCTTGATTTTGAGGGACTTTCAAAGTCCTTTGAGGAAAACGGAATGCAGATTGGGGCACAGATCGGAATGACAGACGGAACTGTTCAGACTATTGGTGCTGAAGGCGAGGTGCCGGAGGATGGGTACGTCAGCATGAATCTGCAGATAGACCAGAAGCTGAAGAAATGGCTGTTCGGGATGGGGTTCGGCGCTGGTACAACCCCGTTTCTGGATTACTCCTTCTATGGTGATACGCAGCAGTTTGCAGTTTCCGTTCCACAGTTCTATGCAGGTGCCCTCGGAATTCGTGCCGGAAGCTTCCTGGACCAGTTTAATGGTTCCGTGCTGAAGCAGCTGTTTGAACAGGCTATGGAGCAGGAGCTGCAGCTTGAGGACATTGATCTGAAATTTTTCCCGGAAGAAGGAGACTGTGTGCTGTCAGGGACGGATACGGAGCTCTGGAAGCAGATTTCCGACAATCTGGATCAGAGAACAGAAGCTCTGGAGCAGAACATGCGGGTGGAAAAGTCGGAGGAGAGCGGAAAGATAAAATATACGGCATATCTGGAGACTGAGGATGTCATGAATCTGTATCTCATGATATTTGACGCGTATATGGATATATTCGAAGAATATGATCTCGTTTCTCAGGATGAACTGGCTGAAACAGAAGACGAACTGAACGATATCATCAGCCAGATGAAAGACGCGATGGGGGAGGAGGTTGCAGTCTGCTTTTATGTGGATGAAGAGCTGATTGAAAAAATCAGCTGCGATATGTATATTGATACGACTCTGCTGGAAGCAGATGCATATGATAATGAATCAGCGAAAGTGCAGGATAACGGCGGCGAAAGCAGCATAGATTCCGGATATCCTGACAGCGACCAGAATGCATATGTGGATGTCGAACTCACATCGAATCCGTTTAAGGGAGAGATCACGTATGAGATCACATTTGAAAATCCGCAGCAGCCTGATCAGGCAGTCAGAATCAGAATGGGAGCAAACGATACAGTCAGCGGAGAAAATATGGCGATTGAGGTTGAAAAGCAGACGGCAGTGACCGGGACATCTTCTGAGACATCCGTGGATCTGACTGTATGGGGAAATGATGAGCTTCTGTACTCAGATGAACTGCTTCATTCTCTCTTCAATGCGGATACAGGGGAGCTGGACGCAGTGTTTACCGTTCAGGATGAAAACTCCGGATCTGTCTCACTTATTCTTGACAGCGTGATTTCAAAGACAGATACAGGCTTTGTATGGACGATAGACCATCTGGCGGCAGAGGCCGACGGTGAGTCTGCGGGACTGTGCGGTGAAGTCGCTGTAAGCGGCGTGCCGGGAGAGATTGAGACGCCCCAGAACGTGCGCATGCTTCTTGAGATGGATCAGGGGGGACTGATGGGGCTGCTGACAGAAATTTCGGTGAATGCAGAAAACTGGCAGGCATCCCTGGAGCCGGAAGAGGATGAATACGGCGAGGATACCTCCTCTGTCGCAATTATCGGGGGAGCCGACGGTCCTACCTCCGTATTTCTTGCAGGAAAAGTCGGCTGACGGCAGAAAGCTGCTCCAGAAGCGTTCCGGTAAAACGGTAAGTTCCGGAAAGCGCAGGAACATTACTGTATTCCTCCCAGAGGAAGGGCTGTTCTGTCCCGTCAGACAGAAGCTGTACAGAATCGTCCCAATTGATAAAAACCATCGATTCACCCACCTGCGTAAACAGATGGAGAAACCAGATAATAAAAACGGCAGCCATCAGAAACAGCGCCGGAAAAGCCCATCGTGCAAACCGCTTCATAAAGATCCCTCCCTTATCCTGAACCGGACAGATACATTTCTTTTATCATATGGAAAGAAACAGAATTTAGCAAGTGCAAACGTTCCAAAATAGCTGAACGACTGGCAGCAGTGCGGGAACAGACACTTTTGAAAATAGAATGAGATTATATGATGTAAAAATAAAAAAATATTGTTGAAAACAATGCAAAATTTAAAAATAATCTCAATAAATAAGATATAATCCTTGCATTGCGCAAAGGTTTATGTATAATATTAGTATAGAAGTGGAATATATATTAATATGTGGCAATAAAAAGGGGAATTTGATATGACAAAATATATTGAGAATGTGAATGCTTATTTGTCACAGATGAAAATCAAGCAGACGTATATCAGTTTGAAAACAGGTATTGATACCAAAAAGCTGTCACGTATTTTGACAGGGACACAGGATATAAACAGCACTGATATGGAGAAAATTGCCGGTGCATTGGGGCAGAAATTAGAATTTTTTTGGGGCGATAGTTTCAGTGTCTCTCAGATTAGTGAATGTATGCCGGAAAAGATTGCTTTTTATGCGGGAGATCCAACGTCTCAGCAGGATGAAATTGCTGAGAAATTAGAAAAACTAATGGAAAACATTGATGAAATTATGAGTGCAAAATATCGTTTCCTGAATATGTCAAAGGAGTAAAAATATGAACGCAGAACATCTGAGGAAAATCATCGAGTATAGTGATGTTCACAGAGCCGACATGGAAACTAAGGTAAAGAATTTCTATTCTTTTGCCGGAATGAGTAGTGACAAAGAAGTGCTTAATATTATGCAGATCGTAAGACCATCCTTTCAAAAGAAAGGATATCTTGTTCTGGAGATACCTTTTGCAGATAAAGAGATAGGAGCGCTTTGTTATAAAGGAGATGCGTTAGGATATATTGTGCTTAATTCGTCTTTGCCGAAGGTAAATGTTACTTTTGCCGTATGTCATGAATTGTACCACGTATTTTACCAGAAGAGTAAATTTCGGACGGAAGTAGAATTTGCAAGTGATCACTATTATGAACATGAAGAAGAATTCGCTGCAAATTTATTTGCGGGTATGCTTTTGATGCCGGAAGTAAGTTTTCGCTTCATGTACAGTAAGTTTAAAGAAGAATCTGAAGGCAATGAAAGAGATACGATTATTCGATTAATGAATTATTATCAGGTACCTTATATGGCAGTACTGATTCGGTGTTATGAGCTTGGCTTACCGGATACTGGCAGTATTTCAGAAGAACTGTTGAATGTAGAGCGGGATAGTATTAAAGAAAGATTTGTTGATTTATGGCTGGATGACAGTATTTTGGAAGCGACAAAGAAGGATGATTATGGTCATCTGGAGGCCGTAGTTAAAAGTCTGGGAATGGAATATATAAGAGATGAATATTTAAATGAAAGAACTTTTAAGAAAGTAATCCATAATATGAAAGTGCTTTATGCTGAGATAAAGGGGGAGTAGAGAATGGCAGACAGCTATACAGATACTCCCTGTAATTGGTCTGAAATTATGCGCCATGTGATTACTGATAAGGAGACGATTATTTCAGAAATACTGGGGAAACGGAAATGCTATTTTTATGATACATGTTCATTTCGAAGACATGCCAGTCTGGAAAATAATAAAGAGGAGTATCTTTTCAGATATATTAAAGGCCAAAACGGTATCGTGGTTATTACAAGATGCATTTTGATGGAACTGGCATCCCACAGCGGAATTTTAAATCAGAAATATATAGAGTATATAAAGCATATATCAGAATTCGGAATCAGTGTTCTGATTATGTATGAGGAAGATTTATTTTCGGTTATGGAGACTTGTTTCAGTACGAATGCGGCAATTAATGCGTACCTGTGCTGGACTATGAGAAACATGAAAATTCCGGTAAGCACAATTACAAGAACACTTGAACAGAACAGCAGCATATATGATGAAGTCATAAA
>SFEV01000024.1 GCA_004557975.1 Lachnospiraceae bacterium | reverse complement strand
CCCATCCTTCAGGACCTGCTTCCTGTATTTCGTACACCATACGATATGATACGGAAGAGAACAGACATATCCATGACCATATGTAAGATCATTTTCTTTAATATTATAAATATCTTTATCCATATTTCGATTATACCGTATGTCTTTCTAAAATGCAACGGAATTCCAGAACATTAGTTCGCCTCATTGTTAACAAAAAACGCATCATATACACTGGTCATACCAGGAAGCCATCAATCCGGTCTCCAAACAATTAGCAGACTATACAATGCGCTTTTCTACTACAATATAAATATGGTTAATATCCCTTACAGCCAGTAAGGAATTATCCATCTTGTTGCTTAGCTGTATAATGATGTAGCAATTGGTATGTCGCCTTCTTTTCTACTTATTCATCATCGGCTAACTCACGACTAAAGTCACGAGAATGCGCCGATTATTTTTCAAGTTCAAGAAGCGGGGAATCTATCTCGGGCTCTTCTTTATCGGTTCCATTGATCAGTTCATCAAAGACTCTGGTCAGTCGTGAGCGAAACAGCGGCTTGCTGATAAATGCATCCGCACCGGCTGCCCTTGCCTCCTGTTCGATATTCGACCAGTCATAAGCTGAGATAATAATGACCGGAACATCATTTCCCACGGCTTTCCGGATTCTTCTGGTGGTTTCAATTCCGTCCATTTCCGGCATCTTCCAGTCAATGATTCCGGCAAAATAGTCCTGATTCTGACTGTGACGTTCCACAACCTTTTCCACGGCCTGTTTTCCGGTCATCACACCGTCTGCCTTCATGCCCAGATCACTGAGAATGCTGCAGCAGGACTCCAAACTGAGCTCATCATCGTCGGCCACAAGGACGGGAAGGGTCTGCGAACTTATCATAATTCATTGCCTTTTCTTGGCTTTGTTTGCGGTCTCCGCTGCGTTGTAAGCCTCCTGGAGCGCTGTTTCCTGCTGAAGCCCTCTCTTCTTCTCTTCATCTACACTTTTGAAGCCAAATACCAGCATATTTCCATTGGGATCCGGTTTTACAATCTGACACTGGTAATATGTGATCGGATGATCCCGGAATACTCTGTAATTAAAGTAATGTGTCCGCTTCTGCGTAAGAAGGCGGTCTGCGTCAGAAAGCCTGCGGATCGGATCAAAGAGATGTTTATCTTCTTCGTACACTTCATTCCGGATGTAGATTCCGATATTCTCCTCGTAGCTGCCCACGGCGAACAGTTTTCCGTACATATGGACGATCTCGCTGGCCATGCGGTGATTCACTGCCAGACCGTTGTCTGTATTCACGGCATATACATTGTCGTAGGGAATGGACATAGCCTCCACCAGGCTTCTTCTTTCCACTTCATCCTGTATGTCACAGATAAAATACAGCACACGGAAATGTTCCTCATCGCCGTCCAGACGAATGGTATATACCTTGACCCAGCGATATTCGCCGTTCAGCGTATGCCGGATCTCGAAGCTCTGAAAACTTCTCTCCGCTTTCAGTTTCTCTCTGTAGGCATCCAGAGTGGTATAGCTCCAGAACAGATCTCTGTCGTCGGGATGTACGAAGCTCATTCCGTATCCATACTATGCTTTACTACTGATCTGCCCATTTATATCTTAGCTTATATTCGCTATAATACCGGTAGTCCAGCTTTTTTTCTTTCTGTAGCCTTCCTATTACAACATATGGCATAACTTTTTGTGTTTTTGCAAAAGCTTTAATAGATTCAATACTATAATCATTTTTTTCTATGAATCTTTCATATTCTTCTGAATTCATTAATTTATTGCTGGCAAATAAATCTGCTTTTTTTTCTTTCTCTTCATCGGTACCATCATCTAGAAATTTCGTTGCTTTTCCAATATCTCCATTAACAATATGACCGAGCTCATGAAACAAAGAAAACCAAAAAATATCAGCAAAGGCGCCTCTGATGGTTACAACCATCTGATACGTTGCATCAGGTTTCCATGATATATAACCATGCACGGGAGCCCCTCTGAAGTTTCTAGCAACAGAAAAATCTATTCCGTATTTTCCCATGACATTTCTTAGATCAGCCTGGATATTTGCTTCTTTATCAAGCATGATATTCTTGATCTCATCAATAAGCTTATCTACTTGCTTTGCATCAAATACAGTTTCAATGCTACTACGATCACCTGCCAATTGACACATACGAATCCATGCACCTAACACGTATGGATCTACCGTCGTATTTGATGCTATTCGAAATGCCCCTTCTGGAACAACATCCTTTAAATTGGCTATATTACTGAAATTTAATGCTTTTCGTAATGAAATAATAGACGCATCTGTATTCTCTCTTACAGGCATCTTTCCTTTTTGACGCAAATATTTTACAACCTCATTTAAGGATCTGCGGGCTTCTCTTTCTTTATCAGTAATTGTATGATTCTCGTTTAATTCCAAAAGTTCTGCATCATAATGTGCCTGTAGATTCAGCCAAAATGATTTTGGAACTCCTAATGCATATTCCAGCGCAAACGCAAACTTTGCCGAGATATCCTTTTTCCCAGCAATTACATTACTTACATACGCAGGTGATACTCCGGTTTGTGCGGCAAGTTCAGCCTGTGTGATACCGCGGTCTTCCAGAACATCTGCAATTGTTTCTCCCGGATGAATAATCAAATCACGGGATATACCAGTTTTCTTTACTGCCATGGTAGTCACTCACTCCTTCCACTTCTATTTCGGTACATATCATAACTGTATCCTGAGTTGCATTGGGTTCTAAAATCAATCTCGCATTTGGTGCCACATGCAGGGAATACCTGATCTTAGAATGACCTGCTAACTGCTCAGGTCTTCCTAATCTTAATGCAAGAAAATCTCCAAAGCACTCTGCCGCTTCTAAACGATCCATATGTTTTTTTATTGTTCTTACCCAATCAGCTGGCAGCTCCCGCTGCATCTTACGGTAGTCAGTGAAGTACTTTTTCACCTTATTATTCGCATATGTTATTTCCAATCAGTATGCCACCTTTATGTTGAATTAACCTTTTGGTTAATCTATTTTACAATACATTTATTTACCTGTCAATCAATTATCCATGTAATCCTGAATCGCAAAATTCATTTCAAAGGCAGTTGATGAATTCCATAAAAGAAGAAGGCAAAAACACTTTCAGCCGGAGATTGCCTCCGGCTGAAGAATTCTGTTATGCTTCCGGTTCGAAATGCATCAGCATGGAATCATAGAAGTTCAGATCAAATCCGGCTTCTGTGATCACGAAATTCAGTGGTGTGCCGTCAAAATACACGATAACAAATGCGTCTGCCTCACCGGAATCCGTCTGGACTTTTTCCAATGACCAGGTCAGTGTCGAAATGGTCGTGCCTGCCAGCACAAAATCGGTCTGTCCGCCGCTGTGGAAAGTCACGGAGTATTCTGCTCCAAGTGCAGAAGCGTCCATGGTGTATCCGCTTACATCTGCTGTCCTGCAGATAAATTTCCTCTCCAGATAACTGTCCATACCGGCAGCAATCTCTGTCTGATTGTTTTCCGGAACAGGTTCCGGGTCATTTTCTGCAGGCGTCGGTTCTGTGCTCTCATCGGGTTCTGCTGTGGGTGATGGTTCTGTGTTCTCACCGGCATCTCCTGACGCAGCAGCCTGCGGCTGCCCGGCTGTATTCTGAACGGGGGCTTCCTCCGTTTCCGGGGAAGAAGCTGCAGGGATCTGTACTTCCTCCATACTGCTGTCACATGTTACATCGAAGGCTGCCATAAGTTCTTTAACATCCGGTTTTTCCGGATCAGGCACAGTACAGTCCTCACGGATAATATGTTCTTCATCTGCAATCGGACCGAGGTTTCCTTTCTTCCAGATGTTGTAGAACTGTGCGGCATCTTCGTCCGATGCAGAAGACGGAATCCGCATCCTTGCATCAGGAGCGCAGTCTCCTGTATAGACGTCACCGTCATCAAATACTCCGGCGCTGCTGAATTCGAAACAGATGTCACTCAGCGAAGTACAGCCCTGGAAAGCTCCTTTTGAAAAGTCTTCTATGCCGTCGCGTACATGTATTTCTTTTAAGGAAGTACATTCTCTGAAAGCAACAGAGCCGACCTGCTTTGCATTTATCACGAAGGATTCCAGTCCGCATCCTCTGAAGCAGTCCTCGCCTATCAGATCCAGCTGGCCCTTGTACCAGACATTTTTCAGAGATTCACAGAATTCAAAGAGGTAATTATCCAGTACCTTCACTCCGTTTACGAATACGACATTTTCCAGTGAACGGCAGAAATGGAAGGTTCCTTTTCCTGTTGTCTCAAGAGGTCCGTAACAGATGACGGTTTCCAGCTGCTGGCAGTAATTAAATGCACTGTCAGAAATGCTTGTCACTGTCTCGGGGATTACAACGGAGCGCAGATGGAGCCAGTCCTCCTGGTTCGTATCCATATCAACATCCGTATAATCTTCGGCCCGTGAGAATGCGCCGTAACCGATGGATTTTACTTCCACACCGTCGATGGTGCGCGGAATCACCACGTCTACATCATTACCTGTGTAAAATGTGATTGTACCGGTGGATGCATCAATTTCAAAGTACTCCTCTGATGTGGGAACAAACGGCATTTTAACAAAGCTGATCTCATCACTTTCTCTCGTCAGAGGTGCATACCACGGAGTACTGAGCGCTTCGTTCCAGGCTGCAAGCTGCTCATCCGAAGCGTAATCGTTTATGCGAATTCCCTCCGACGGGATACCGGCAAAGGCTGCTGGATTTACTTCCAGCTCTGCCGGAATAACGATGTTTGTGATGCCCGTTCCTGCAAATGCATTGTCTCCAATGGATGTGAGCAGGCCGCTGAAAGTGGCTTTGGTCAGCAGAGTATTTTCAAAGGCAGAAGCTCCGATCCCTGTAAGACTGATCAGATTGATTTCTGTGATCTTTGTATTGGCAAATGCTCTGTCACCGACAGAGGTTACTTCATCTCCCAGTGTGACGGTGGCAAGGGCGCTGTCTGCGAAACAGTCTGCAGGGATGTCACCTTTTTCTACGTATACTTCTGTCAGATTGGGACATCCGGCAAAGGCTCCTTCTCCCAGCAATGCCGCATCGCACAGAACAGTCACCTTTTCCAGACCCTGGCAGCCCTCAAAAGCGCCTGATCCGATGGAAGTGACGGAGGCCGGAATTGTCAGCTCTTTCATATTTACACAGTTGCGGAAAGAACCTTCACCGATAGTCGTAATGGATCCGAACAGTTCTACATACTCTACCGAGCTGTCGGCAAAAGCTTCATTTCCAATCGTAGTGAACCAGCCGCAGTGATGCGGATAGAAGCTGCGGATGGTCTGGCTGCCTTTAAACAGTCCGTCTCCGATGGCAGTTACTTCATAGTCATCATATTCAGTCCATACGGTCAGATCCGCAGTATCTCCATAGTAAGCGGTCCACACTCCTTCTGTAATTGAGAGGATGGACAGGTCATTGGATGGATACTGTGCCACACCGCCGCTGACGGGATTGTTGATCCAGACAGTACAGTCGGGGCACTGTTCTGCCATCACTTCCGCATAGGCATCTCTGTTTTCAAAACTGCTGTCCCATGGCAGATCCAGATCAGATGCAGGACAACCGGAAAAAGCGTCCGATGCGATGTCAATAAGCTCGTGGAAATCAAATGCGAGATACGAAATTGATGAATCTGCAAATGCCTGGCTTCCGATGCTTTCCACAGAGGACGGCAGATAAAGACCGGTCACCCACGGAAGCTGATAAAAAGCCCGGCTTCCAATTGTCTGCACACCGTCCGGAAGTGTCAGATCCCCGCGTATCGTCGCGTACACAAACGCTTCTTCTCCTATATATTCCAGACCTTCGGGCAGATCCAGAACAGTTCCGCGGAAAGAACGGCAGAATGCCCTGTCTCCGATTGTCGTCAGCGTAGAGGGAAATTCCACGTGCATCAGTGTGGAAGCATTCATAAACGCTTCATTTCCGATGGATGTAAGTCCCTCAGGAAGAGTCAGATAGCAGAGATACCTGTGTCCGGTAAAACCGTTGTCTCCGATTGCTGTTACCTGCACTCCGTCAATGGTCTCCGGAATATCAAGTCTGACATTATATCCCGTATATGCAGTGATCGTTCCGGTCGAAGCGTCAAAGACAAGATTCTCTGTGTCACAGACCGGATCCGATGCAACAGCATTCTGACCGGATGGCTGGACGGATGCAGTGCATCCCGCATCTGCCAGAGCCCCTGTGTATGCATCCACCTGATCATCAGGCACGTAGATGACCGCATCGTCGGAAATATTTGTTAATACTTCTTTTCCAATCACCGGGCATTCCCCTTCAAAGGTGACGGACTTCAGGTTCTGGCAGAATCCGAAAGCTCCCGTATCGATGTAACATACCTGTGAGGGGATTGTGACCTGCTCCAGTGAACCATCACTGGCAAAGCAGTTCTGTCCGATTACCAGGAGACTCTGAGGCAGCGAGACCTCTGTCAGCGCGCTGCACCAGCCTCCCGCCGATTCTTCCAGCTGCTTAACTGTCTCCGGCAGTGTCAGGGATGTAATGGTATCAGAACTGCTGAAGGCACTCATTCCGATGATATCAACGGGACATCCCGAGATGGTGTCCGGTACCACAACGTCCCCGCCGGCGCCTGAATAACCATCCAGCGAATAATTATCTGTGTCGAAAGTCCATACTGATTCGTCTTCTGCCATGACAGGTATGCAGAGCATTGCGGTCAGCAGGACAACCGGCATCCATATTTTTCTTTTCATATTGTGTTACCTCCTGATTCATTCTTCTGTCAGAATTTTCCTCCGGTTCCTCCGTGCGTTGTCCCGGAAGAACTGGTATGGGTGCTGCTTCCGGAGGATTCGTAGTCTGTCGTTGTCTCAATCTCAATGGTTTTTGTTGTCACAGCCTTGTACATGAACCGGTCGTAACTGTCAGTCAGTACAAGACTGCCGGGTACTGAATAATCTTCCGCAAGGACCTTTTTCTTTACGGAGCGCAGATTTTCCTTTTTGCGGAAAGCGATTACGTAGCCAAGTCCGAGACCGATGACCAGATCTACCATGATCCAGAAGGGATCAAAGGGCTCTTTCGGAAGATTTCCTTCCCCGTATGGCGTACCTGTTTTTGCCTGTGTAATAAATTCATCACACAGTTCGGCATATTTCACGAAGGCTTTTTCATAATCTCCGTCACTTAAGTACGGCAGAAATTTCCCGGATAAATACTCCAGTCCTGCATCTGTGAAAGCTGTAATGCCGAAGCCGCAGGAACTCAGCCACCAGTCCCGGTCCTCCATGCTCACCAGGAGAAGGATGCCGTCACGGTCACTGCCCATTCCATATCCGTTGTAATCATAGAAATCATCGGCGTATTCCATGGCAGTTTTGCCTTCCAGACCGTTTACCGCCGCTATGGCAACATCACATTTCTGGCGCTCACTGATTTCATCCAGTTTTTCCAGCAGACTGCTTTCCTCCTCATCCGTCAGGAGATCTGCTTCATCTACGAGCCGCGGCAGCAGTCTTTCGTCCGGAATGACACCTGCTGCCTCTGCAGATATCGTCCACACTCCCGACAATGCCAGAAGGACGGTCAAAAGAATCCTATGAATTTGTTTTTTCATCTTCCATCCCTCCTACATCATTGTCATAAGCAGCTGTATGATACAGAGCACAGCGCTGATCCCCAGTCCGCGTGTTACAGCATATTTCCAGAATTCTTTTTTGTCGAGGGGCAGGTCTCCCACCATTTTTCCGGTCTGACCGTTCATGGCAAAGATATACCGCCTGCCCTGCCAGGTGGTATTGAGCAGCCATACCGGATACAGCGCGTAGCAGTACCGTGTATTCTGAAGGTGTATACTGCTTCGGGACGGCGATACACTCTGATACCCCTGGACAGTTTCATGGAACGAAAGCTCCGCACTGTTTTGGATTCTCTGGCCTGCCCGGCCAAGACACACATCTGTATTCACGTCATAGCGGTCTGCAGCGTAGCCTGCCAGATAAGCCGGGTTGAAAGAAACCGCCTCGGAAAAATTGTAGGGCTCAATGGATTCCATCAGGGAATCCTCCATCTTTGAGGAACCGTTGGCGGGCACATTCCGGTATGTGATATTTCCGCTTCTGAAAACGTCATAATATTTATGCTCCGTGTATTCCACTCCCTGTTTGTCCCACTTGCGCGTTTTTTCTGCATTGTAATGGACAGAAGCTTTTACATCTGCCTCAAAGATCCAGAACGGTACGTAAATTCCTTTCATTTCATCAATGTGATTTTCTGATCTGAAGATTTTCGGAAGAAATCTTTTTCCTTTCAGGTGTCTGTAGTACGCTTCCTTTGCCACTTTTTTATCAAGCTTGAAAGGAATAATGAAATTCGGTTTCAGATCCCCGGAAAACTGTCCCTTCATGACCACATGATTGCCGCAGAAGGGGCAGGTGGAAGCTCCTGTTGTCTGATCCGCAAGGATTTCGCCTCCGCAGGACTGACATGTATATACGTGAATTCCTTCTGCATCTCCTTCTGTCCACCGGTCGTCGTTTCTGGGCGTCCAGTGCACCTCATCATCTGTGTCATCTTCCGGTATCTCATTCTGTGGGGATGCCTGAAATTCCGAAATACTTATCTCAGTATCGCAGTAAGGGCATTTCAATTTCTGAGATTTGCTGTCAAATTCCATGGCTCCGTCGCAGGCAGGACATTTATATTCCATAACATCAGACATATTCATCATCTCCTGTGATCATTTCCGTCAATGGGATCTCCGCATGCCGGGCAGAATTTCGGAATCTGGGTGGGATCATCAGGAACCCATCCGCATTTGTCACAGCGGATACCGCCGTTACTGTACATATCCTGCTGGCCGTACATGCCATTTCCCTGTGCTCCGTTCATCTGCTGATTGTATGCACCGCCCTGCATGCCATTCATCTGCTGGCCGTACATGCCATTTCCCTGTGCTCCGTTCATCTGCTGGCCGTACATGTTGCCCTGCATGCCGTTCATCTGCTGGCCGTACATGTTGCCCTGCATGCCGTTCATCTGCTGGCCGTACATGTTGCCCTGCATGCCGTTCATCTGCTGGCCGTACATATTATCCTGCATGCCGTTCATGGGCTGGCCGTACATACCACCCTGTGTTCCGTTCATTTGCTGGCCGTACATGTTGCCCTGCATGCCGTTCATCTGCTGGCCGTACATATTATCCTGCATGCCGTTCATGGACTGGCCATACATAGCGCCTTGCGCTCCGTTCATTTGCTGGCCGTACATAGCGCCCTGCGCTCCGTTCATTTGCTGGCCGTACATAGCGCCCTGTGCTCCGTTCATGGGCTGGCCGTACATAGCGCCCTGTGCTCCGTTCATGGGCTGGCCGTATATGCCGCCCTGCATGCCGTTTGCCTGCTGACTGTATGCACCACCCTGCATACCGTTTGTGGGCTGTCCGTATGTCATGCCGGTCAGTGCCGCCACGATCTGGTTGCCAGTATTTTCCATTTCGGCGATCTTCATGCGGTCCTGCTCTTCCACGGAGCATGAGCTCAGCCTGAAATCCATGTCATCGAACCAGGGGGACCGGACTGCAAGCTTAATGGAATAATCGTAGGAATATTTATATCTTGGCGGATTATAATCCTGAAGATTTCCATCTTTGTCGCGGTACTGTTCCTCTGTCTGGTTCTGTTCAATATCAAGCCGGCAGCTTACCACCTGGGAAAGATCGACGATGTCAGGATTGTTTTCCACAGACAGTCGCGTTGTCACAGTAAACTGTCCTTTCGTATCGTCGATAAACACATGGCAGCTGTCTCCGGCAAATTCTCTGGTCACCTGAAACGCCTGGACTTTTTCCTTATTGGCTTCTCTGTAAGCCAGCTGCTTTCTGATATCCTCTACCGTGCTGTGCCGGCGTTCCTCAAACCATGGAGAAAGCTTTTTGGCACATTCCTTGCACAGATTTCCGTCATCCAGTTTGCGGTTTCCAAGCAGACCGATTTCACCACCGCAGATATCACATTCCTTTTTTTCGAATATTTTACCAAATAATCCCATTTTCATTCCTCCTTATTCTGTCAAATGTTTTAACGGTTACAGACTGTCGAGAGCTGCCGCCAGATACTCACCGGAAACAGATGAGTAAAAAAAGCCGTCGATAACTCCGTTTTTCTTTGCATCCTTGACCTGCTCTGCCAGCTCCTGATCCGCATTCTCATCGCACAGTAAAGCAATCTTGCATTTGGGGATATCGCGCCTTATCTGTCTGATTGTCTTCATGCGTTCCTCCAGCGTATAATGCGGCACCCTTGTCACTTCCATCAGAAGAATGTCCGCATTCAGGGAGCGGCATGTGTTGTACGGCTCATCCTGATCTAGAGTCAGAATTCTCTGTGCCAGTATCTCTCCTCTTTCATTCAGATATTTGAGAAGTGCACCGGACAGCAGGCCATTTTGTGTGCTGATGACACCGATACGCAAAAATATCACCTCCATCAGATCCTAATTTCTGGATCAGAAAATATTCTTATGGCTATTATATGGATTATTCTTCCGGTATCCCATACTAAAATTAGTACATTTTCATAAAAAGAGCACCGTATGATCCTGTCATACGATGCTTATGTCCCGAGGATATTCAGTATCCCTTGATTACAAGACCGCTTTCACGGGCGGCGACTGCCAGCTGTGTGCGGGATTTGAAATTTGTTTTTTCCAGCATGGTTTTTACGTATTTACGGACCGTCCATGTGGAAAGATGAAGATATTCCGCGATTTCTTCATCCGTATCTCCGCTGGTCAGTTCCCGCAGAATCTTCAGCTCACATTCCGTAAATTCTGTACTGAATGCATCTCCGAGCTTCAGCTGCGGTGCAGAATCCGGATAGACAGATTCCTCGGCCATCGTGCGGTCCATAATTGAAAGAATGATTTCCTCAGAAGGCTCCTTGTACCAGAAGCTGTCTATTCCTGCTGCCTTTGCGCGGTTTATGAAGTCGCATTCCGGCTGGCTTGTGACAATAATAATCTTTATTTTCGGATGGTTCTGTTTTATTTTTGCTGCCGCTTCAAGTCCGCTGGCATTGAGAGCCGTGCATACATCCATAATGATCAGATCCACCTGTCTCGTCAGGCAGTAAAGCTCAGCCATGGATGCGCTTTCAATGGCCGCTGTCATTTTGTAACGGCCGCTGTTTTTCAGATAAATTTCAAACAGCGTTCTTGCCATCGGATCGTCTTCCACAACGAGAACATTTATCAGCATTTTTCTTCCCTCCCTGCCGGCACAGTAACTGCCAGTGTAAACTCGGGCTCCGTTTTTATTTCCATTGTTCCGCCTGATTCCTCCAGTCGAATGCGCAGAGAAGTCAGACCGCCGCCTTCGATGATCTCTCCGTCGGGATTTTTTCCGTTATCTGTGAATGTAATCTGCAGCCCGTTCCCTGCTTCAGACAATTTCATGTAAAGTTCATCTGCCCCTGCGTGACGAACCGCATTCGTGAGGGCTTCCGCTGCGGCGGCAACGATCAGTTTCACAGTTTCTTCCTGTTTCGGGATATTCCCTTCCACAAAGATTTTGACGCCTGCAAGGCCGGCTGAATCGACAAAGGAGCTCCAGATCTTTTTGGGATTCTGCGGCTCTGCTTCTTTTTTGAGAAGGGCGATCACACATTCCCATTGCTTCAGAAGATCATTTTCGCGCATCGGTGATGATCCCTGAAGCAAATAGGAACGGGAAGCAAGAAGGGCCTGTCCCATTTCATTGTGAATGCGCATCTTTGCTTCAAGAATTTCACGGCTGCGGACGAAATCTTTCATATTTTCCCCATATTGTTTCAGACGGATACTCATCTCTTCGGATTTCCGGTTGTTTTCCCGCAGCTCTTCAGATAACTGATGCAGCCTTGTTGTATTGACTGCCGTAATCTGAATTACGTTTTTCCCGTCCACGCAGAGCAGCTTTTTCCCGAAGGTCCAGATCGTTTTGTCACTGAGACGGAAGCATGGTGCATTTCCTTCAGAAATGCGCTCTGTTCCTTCACAGCCTGTTCCGTCGGTCAATATCCTCCAGAACTGATTTGCATCCTGAAAATCCTCTCCTGTGATTGCATGGCATAATTCTTCCATACGCCGGTTTGCCAGCAGGATTCTCCCGTTGGGTGCACAGAATCCAAGCCCTGCAGGCAGGTTGTCGATACTCTCTTTGATCGAGGATCTGGTAATGGAATTCTGATACACTTTCACTGATTTTCGGAAAAAATGCCATGTAAGAACAACAAGAACCAGAACAAACAGGATCACACCTCCCGCTGGGAGACTGTGCAGCCATTTCCAGCAGGTGTCAGGCTGTACATCCGGATTCCATCCGGATATTCTGTTCACATACCGTATGGAGCACAGCGCCAGAAAGGAGATCAGAAAGAGGGGGATCATCGAACGGGCCACATATTTTCCGGTCTCAGAAAAAGAAACCAGAAAGCATCCCATCTGTACAAGAAGCAGGATATACAGCACCATCATGAGGATTTCCCTGACTGTGGGATTCACGAAAAATATTGTTGTCATAAAGACAGACCTCCTTCCAGACGAAGCTCAGTCCAGAGGGTATCATCCGTTCTCGTAATTCTGATCTGTCCGCCGAATGACTGCCAGTCCGATACGTCCGTGAAACAAATTTCTCCGGGGCAGTCCAGCTGCAGACGAAGAAAAAAGGTATTCTCAGATATTCTCATTTTGATCAGAATCGCCTGCAGTTCTCCCAGAAGCTGTTCGATTGACTGCTGAAACAGATCATACGCGGCAACGAGATACTTTACGTCCACGTCTCCATTACATACACTGTCCATGGAACACAGGACACCGGCCAGGCGAAGGTTGTCCAGGGACTCCCGGAGACAGAATTCCATTTCCTTAGCCGGAACCGCTTTCATATGTTCAGCCATCAGCAGAAGATTGCTGCGGCGTTTTATGTATGCACTGATGATGCAGACTGGCACCAGCTTTTCACGTATTGTACAGGGAGAATCTTTTTCATTCAGCAAGTATTCCAGCTGATCAAGCTGTTCTCTTACCTCCGCTGCTATACGGTCATAGAGACGGTTTTTTTCCGCTGTATGCAGCTTTTTCTCACGGAGATCCAGCTCTGCTTTTACCAGATCATTGTTTTCGGCAAGCTGCCTGCCCGTTCTCTCAAGTTCCTCTGTAAAGCGGTTGATTTCTGCCACGTCATCCAGCCACAGAATTCTCCCATGGGAGATTTCTGCACTTCCAAGTCTCTTATCGCCCAGATTTACCGGGCCGTTTTCTGCCTGCCGCATTACTTTTTCATCCAGTGGCACTGCCGTATCTGATTCGTAGCAGACATGATACGCATCGTCCACAATCCGGGCTGCAATCGTGGAGGCTCCAAAGAGAATTTCGTAGTTTGAATTGGAGCGGATCAGCCCGCTTCGTATACAGCTTTCCAGAAGCAGAATAATGATAAAGGAAGTCACGGAAGTCAGGTCAAAACAGAAAATCGACAGATAGTACAGAATCCACAGAATAAGGGCTCCGCCGATGACAAAAAACGGCGTTCTCTGAAACCATCTGTTTCCCGGGGCGCGGCACTTTTGCTGCAGCATGACGATAAAATAGATTCCCATGGATACTGACCAGATCATCACAAGAAAGTAAATGATACGATGAGTGTAACAGCTGTCACTGTACTCAAACCCTTTTGGAAAACCAAAGGCCAGACAGTGAAAATCATTGGTAAGCACCAGGGTGATCAGCGCAAATGCGGGAATATACAGCAGTTTCATATTTGACGGCATTTCAAAGTGTTCCGGCTGTCCGATATATTCCACGATAAAGACACCGAACATCGGAATCAGTATGATGGGTATATAATACATATACCAGCAGCATCTGGTAAACATATTGATATCGAATATGATGTACCATTTAACAGCGCGTACGTACTGCCAGAAAATCAGCAGAACAGCCACAGCAATAAGATAAGTACGCACAGATTTCTGTATGATACGTTTTTTAATCGAAATCATCCATACGACAACGATCCCCATATGAATCAGGCTTCTGCTGAATTGAAGTACAGTATCCAAAAAAGCATTCTGGGGAGGAAAGATGTATTTTACGTAATAGGCATACATAAGCAGGACTGCCACAACCGAAGCATGCAGTATTGTTTTTTTTGTATTTTCCATTGTCCTACTCCGATCTCCTGTCACAAAGCAACAGGGGTTATACCATTACAATACTATCTGAGAGCAAAATAATCAATTGTTTTTGGAATTTCGGATCAGTTCCGCCACCAGCCCGGCACCCAGCTCCAGATCCTCCATCCTCGTATATTCCCGGACAGTATGGGCTTCATACATGCCGCAGGAAAGCACAATGCCGGAAATACCGTGACGCAGGAAGTTGTTGTTATCGCTGCCGCCGAAGGTACTGGTCAGAGTCCATGTGATACCGAGGCTTTCACATGCTTCTGTAAATCGTTTCACCACAGGCGCCTCCTCTTCTACACGGTACGCCGTAAGATCCACGCTGCTTGTCAGACTGAATCCGGCGCCTTCCTCATCTGCCGTTCTGCGAAGTCTGCCGCGCACATCCTCCAGCACATCCAGAGCCTTCTGGTGGCTGTAGCTGCGGATTTCTCCGCGGCATGTACAGGAGGCAGGCACAATGTTGGTGGCCTCTCCGCCGGAGATCAGGCCGATATTCAGAGTGGTCTCCTCATCCAGACGGCCCTGACGCAGATCGGCCAGGGCGCGGCACATGATGCGGATGGCGTGAATGCCATCCTCCGGACAAAAGCCTGCATGGGCGGCTTTGCCGGTGATGGCTGCCGTGAAGGAAATCAGCGTCGGGGCCTGCAGGGCTGCAGTTCCGATGGGGCCGCTTAAATCCAGTACGTACGCTTCTCTGGCCCGGATACGTTCAAAGTCAAAGACTTTGCTGCCCTTACAATATACTTCCTCGGCAATGGGGAAGAGTACTTCAATGTCGCGGCGGGGCAGCCCGGATTCCAGAACGCTTCGCACGCCCTCCAGAATTTCCACGATTCCGGATACGTCATCGGCACCAAGCACCGTATCCCCCGCACTGGTGACTGTTCCATCTTCCGCAAACACGGCCTGTTTCCCGAGTCCCGGCTGAACCGTATCCATATGGGCTGACAGAAGCACGCCGGGGCCGGGCAGAGTACCTTTCAGGTATCCGTAGATATTTCCTGCATTGCCGCCGTAATGGGAATATGCATGATCCTCCTGCACAAAAAATCCAAGGTCAAGCAGCTCCTTTGTCAGACGGTCAGCCATCGCTCTCTCACCGAAACTTACGGAATCTATGGCGGTCAGGTCTGCAAAATTTCTGCGAAGCCGTTCTCTGTTTATGAAAACCGTATTATTCTTCATCTCTGTACCTTCTTCTGATTTGTATTATATGAAATACTCTATGGTCTTTTCATCAGTCAGCTTTGTCCTGCCGTTGAACAGCAAAACGGCCTCCCGCCCCTTCTTTGGCCCCAGCGAATAGATTTCCGTGGACTCCCTGTTGAAGTAATACTCCGGGACAATGCGGTTGTAGGAGTAGGGGTGATCCTCCGTCATGAGAATGTCTTTCTGCTCGTAGGGTTCTTTCCAGTAATATGGATCAAACATCAGCAGATTTCCGTCCTGCTCCCCGGTCAGAAGCACGTAATGCTCCACTTCGTAGTACAGCCGCACCACTGCGGCGCCGCCGCGGCGCAGTGCGTCATTGATGGGGCTGTTCTGCCCCAGATACACATTCTCTCCCGACAGGTATCTGCTGGTGATATCGAGCCGCCCGATTTTGCCGAAGCCGCACAGCCAGTTGCTCAGAAACATCATTGCGGCTGTGGAGGTCCCGCATTTTCCAGGTACACCCTCAGCATTGTAGCAGTCCAGGCAGTACAGCATGATGTTGCGGATCACCTCGGGAGGAATCTCCTCTCTCTCAAACAGAAAACTGATGGCGTTGAGCAGGGAGGTGGGACCGCAGTCATACTCGGATATCTGGTATCGAAGTGGATTTTTCATTCAGACACGCCTCCCTGCACTGCATGTTTTAACTGCTCCAGTGCCTGGCTCAGTGTGGCTCTCGGGCAGGCAATGTTGATGCGCTCGAAGCCCTCGCCGTCCGGGCCGAACATGGCGCCGCTATCCAGCCACAGGCGGGCTCTGCTCACAATGAGATCCTCCAGCTGCTCTTCCTCCAGCCCCAGGGAACGGAAATCAAGCCAGATCAGATACGTCCCCTCCGGCTCTGTCAGCCGGATTTCAGGAAGATTTTCCCGCAGATATTCCCGGACGAAAGCCAGGTTGTCTGCCAGATACGATTTCAGCTGCTCCAGCCACGGCCTGCCCTCCTCGTACGCTGCCTGGCACGCCACAAGCCCCATGGTATTGACCTGGCTGTACCCTGCGGCGGATACGGCAGCCTTAAACTGCTTTTTCAGTTTCGGATTGGAGATGAAAATATTGGAAACCTGCAGTCCGGCCAGATTGAAAGTCTTGCTGGGGGCAGTACACGTAACGGTGATGTCTGCAAAATCCGGTGACAGACCTGCAAATACGTGGTGTTTATGTCCCGCATACGTGAAATCACTGTGTATCTCATCGCTGACAACCAGCACGTTGTGGCGCAGGCAGATCTCGCCGACCCTGCGCAGCTCCCATTCCTGCCATACGCGGCCCACAGGATTGTGGGGGCTGCACAGCAGAAAAAGCTTCACATGGTTTTCTGTTATCTTCGTCTCAAAATCCTCAAAGTCAATTTCATAGCGGCCGTCGGTCAGCTTAAGAGGACTGTTGACCAGAACTCTGTGATTATCTGTGATCACTTCGCTGAAGGGATAATAGACCGGCTGCTGCAGAAGAACGGCCTCTCCCTCACTGGTAAAAGCACGGACTGCCGCTGCGATTGCGAATACGACGCCGGGAGTCTTGATGAGCCAGCCTGGCTTTACTTCCCAGCCGAAATATTCCCTGTACCAGTTCCCTACTGCGCGGAAGTATGCATCCTTGCTTTCACTGTAACCGAAAATACCGTGCTGCACCGTCTGCTCCAGCCGTTTCAGAATCTCAGGAGCCGTCTTAAAGTCCATGTCTGCCACCCACAGAGGCAGAATGTCTTCCCGTTTGCCGCGCTCCCTTGCGAAATCATATTTCAGACAGTTTGTCCCTCTGCGGTCAATCACTGTATCAAAATCGTACTTCATTCTCTTTCCTCCCGATATATGTGTAATCTTCCTGTACCTCCGGGCCAGGAGGGGATGTGCATTATGACAGTGCCCACTCCAGATCAGCGATCAGATCATCGATATGCTCAAGCACTACGGACAGTCTGAGAAATGTTTCTGTGATGCCAAGTCTTTCACGCACCTCCACCGGAACGTCCCCATGGGTCTGAAGCATCGGATACGTGATCAGAGATTCCACTCCGCCCAGGCTCTCCGCGTAGGAGATCAGTCTGACACGCTCCAGAATTCTTCTGGCGGTCTCTTCTGTGTCAGTCCGGAAGGAAATCATGCTTCCGAAACCTTTCGCCTGTTTCAGGTTAACCTCATAACCCGGATGGTCCGGCAGTCCCACGTAAAATACTTTGGAAACCCGCTCCTGCTTCTTAAGCCACTGTGCGATGGCCAGCGCATTGCTCTGCTGCCTCTCCATGCGCACAGCCAGTGTTTTGATCCCGCGAAGCATCAGGAAGCTGTCAAAGGGAGACAGCCCGGCTCCTGAGGTCTTGAAGAGAAAGCGGATTTTCTCTGCAAGATCTTTCCTTGAGGTACACAGAAAACCGGAAAGAGTATCATTGTGTCCGCCGAGAAATTTTGTGCCGCTGTGAATCACCAGATCTGCGCCGAAGTCGATCGGATTCTGGAAGCAGGGGGACAGGAACGTATTGTCCACGATCAGAAGCAGATGGTACTGCTCTGCGAGCCGGTGCATCTGGGCCAGATCTGTGACCTGCATTGTGGGATTGCTGGGTGTCTCGATATAGAGTGCCTTTGTGTGGGGCGTGATGGACTGTTCCACCATCTGTACATCTGCAGTATTTACATAGGAAAACAGCCGTCCGCGGCTCTCTCCCGTCGTCTGGAACAATCGCACGGAACCTCCGTACAGATCCTCCGAGCAGATGATATGATCGCCTGCCTGGAAAAGCTCCAGACACAGGCTGATTGCGGCCATGCCGGAGGAACATGCCACTGTATCCACGGCGCCCTCCATAGATGAAACGATCTGTTCCAGCTCTGCCCGCGTGGGATTGCTCTCTCTCGTATAATTGTATCCTGTGGATTCTCCGATTCCCGGGTGAGAAAAGGTTGCTGACTGATAAATGGGAGCTGAGATTGCCCCAAAGGGGTGTCTGTCACTTCTGTGCTCATCTCCGCAGATACATCGTGTTTCAAACTGGTATGCCATCGTTGTCTCCTCCTCATAGTATATCATAATTTCTGCGAAAAAAAAGGGAAGCCGTATGCTTCCCGCAAAATCAGGGGATAGACCCCGTCCCTGTGCAGCCTGTCGGCCGCATGAAAATACCTTACGCAGCGTGTGCAGTCCGGAAGCATGTATCATATTTAAAACAAACGACACCGGGCAGCGGCATGTACATACCCCTGCTCACACGCATGTAATTCATCTCTGTTTTAAATAATTCTGACATAGCCCGTACCTCTTACCTGATTTCTGTAATAACACCGTAGTATGATATAACCTATATAAATAGTATGTTATTAAGAAGTATATGTCTGTTTCGTATATTTGTCAATCCTTTTCTGAAAATAAATTATGAATAACATAACAGCCCGGATCACTTGCTGATGAGGCCGTAAGAACATGATTCAGGAATGATTTTTCACTCCATGACTGTATGTTTCAAAAAATTCTCTGAGATTTTCCAGAAGCTTGACCAGTACGGGGATTTCCTCGGGAGTCATCCCTTCAATGGCGGCTTCAATCATCTGCCTGTGATAATCCTCATGGTGAAGATATGCCTGTTTTCCTTTTTCCGTGAGGCTTATTTCAACAACGCGTCGGTCAGAGGTACTTCTGCTGCGCGTCACGTATTCTTTGCGGACGAGACTGTTCATCGCTGTGGTCAGTGAACTTACAGTGATGTTCAGCTGTTTCGCCACAGCTGACATGTTTTTGCTGCCGTCAAGGCCGATCGCTTCAATGACATGCATGTCATTGTTCGTAATATCCCGGAACTCTTCTGTGATGATGGCATTTCCTTCCAGTTCCCATATTCTGTTAATCAGTTCCACCAATACATGATTAATTGCGTTGTACGTATCACCCATCTGTTTCGCGCTTTCCTTTCCACATACCCGAATGTACAGGGTATCCGCTGCATCTGCTGCACGGATGCCCTGTGCTGCTAATTTCTATTGTACTCTCTAACACAGGAGAGAATCAATAACTTCTTTCACTTTTTCGATTTTATTTGCTCTGTATGCGTTTGCGCCGCAGAACAGAAGTGCGTCGTCCACTTCCCCTTTTGCAGCGTGGATCAGTGCATCCGTAATACAGTATGGGATGTCTGTCACGCTGCATTTCTGCAGACATCTGTGACACGGACTGTGGGGGATTTTTTCTCCGTCCATGACTCTTTTCATAAAAGGATTCAGGATGGCTCTCCCCGGCATGCCCACGGGACTTTTTACAATGACAATGTCTTCCTTTCGCGCTTTCAGATAAGCTTCCCGGTACCGCATATCGGCATCGCATTCTTCTGTTGTGACAAAACGGGATGCCACCTGGATGGCATCAGCGCCGAGAGAGAATGCATGGGCTGCCATTTCTCGGTTTTCGATACCGCCCGCCAGGGCAACCGGAATTTTTCTGCCATATTTCTCACTGAAATCCCGGGCTGTCTTTATGACAGAGCGTACTTCCTCATCGTAGGAATCACTCTCTCCTGTGCCGTCCTCTCCAATAAATGACTGAAGCTGCTCAGAAGAAAAGCCAAGATGTCCGCCTGCCTGCGGACCTTCAATGATCAGAAGATCCGGGATTCTTCTGTACTTTCTGTCCCAGTATTTTAAAAGCACCTTTGCGGATTTTTCCGTGGAAACGATCGGTGCCAGCTTTACATCATGGCCTGCTGCAATTGCAGGCAGCTCAGTGGGAAGTCCCGCTCCGGAGATGATGAGGTCCGCACCTGCATCGATGGCTGCTTTTACGTATTCCCCGTAATGGCGCGAGGCAACCATGATATTAAAACCAATGACTCCATGGGGCGCAATGCTTCTGGCTTTGTCATATTCTTTTTTGATTGCCCGCAGATTCGCCTCTTTGGGATTACGGTCAAAATCCTCTTCCCTGAATCCGATCTGAGCAGCGGAGATGATTCCGATGCCGCCTTCTTTTGCAACTGCACCTGCCAGTCCGCCCAGGCTGATACCGATCCCCATGCCTCCCTGGATGATGGGGATTGCAGCCTCTGTATTACCTGTTTTTAAAGGTTTCATGATCATACTTATTCTCCTGACCATCTGTTTACATTATTTACATGCTTCGGAATCTCCTGTACCGGTGTTCCAGAAGCGCTTCTTTTTCCATATTTCCGTACTGCTGCAGAAATATCTGAAGCTTTTTGTCGAGAGGATTCAGCACAAAATCCATGGAATCAGGTGTGTACAGCTTCGGTTCTGCGAAGACGTATTCCACGATTCCAAGGTTTTTCAGGTCACCTGCCGTCAGCTTCATGACCTCTGCGGCTTCTGCTGCTTTTTTACTGTCCTTCCACAGAATACTTGCAAATCCCTCGGGGGAGAGGATGGAGTAAACAGAATTTTGCAGCATCCACACCTCGTCTGCCACCGCCATCGCGAGTGCTCCTCCGCTTCCGCCCTCTCCTATGACCACAGATACGACGGGGACCGCGAGGCCCGACATCTCATACAGATTCACGGCGATGGCAGAACCCTGCCCACGCTCCTCTGCCTCAAGGCCGCAGAAAGCCCCCGGCGTGTCCACAAAACAGATGACGGGACGGCCAAACTTTTCTGCCTCTTTCATGAGACGAAGTGCCTTCCTGTATCCCTCCGGTGATGGCATGCCGAAATTCCGCTCAATATTTTCCTTTGTACTGCGGCCCTTAGCCTGGGCAATGACCGTCACAGGGATTTTGTGAAAGAAGGCTATACCGCCCACAATGGATTTGTCATCCGAAAAACAGCGGTCTCCGTGGAGCTCCACAAAGCCGTCAAAAAGTCGCTCAATATAGTCCATGCCGGTGGGGCGTGTCTTTGCCCTTGAAATCTGTACGCGCTCCCAGGCACTGAGGCAATGGGAAGCTTCACAGAAATTCTGCGCAGAATCAGGGGTATCCGCAGATGGAGCGTGATCGGACAGACAGGAATCAGTGCATCCATGGAGGTGCAGCAGTCTGGACAGTGTATCCTTCATGGACCCTCTTGTGACAATGGCGTCGAGGAAACCGTGTTCCAGCAGAAATTCCGACCGCTGGAAACCTTTCGGCAGCTTCTGTCCGATGGTCTGTTCGATGACACGCGGTCCCGCAAAGCCGATCAGTGCGTTCGGTTCGGCCAGTATAATGTCGCCGAGCATGGCGAAGCTTGCAGTCACGCCGCCTGTGGTGGGGTCTGTCAGGACACTGATATAGAGCAGTCCTGCATCGCTGTGACGTCTGATTGATGCTGCGGTCTTTGCCATCTGCATCAGGGAGACGATCCCTTCCTGCATTCTTGCTCCGCCGGAACAGGCAAAGAGCACCACCGGGAGACGTTCTTTCGTCGCGCGCTCAAAGGCTCTGGCAATTTTCTCGCCGACGACGCTCCCCATACTTGCCATCAGGAAACGGCCGTCGCAGGCGCCAAGGACCACTTCTGTCCCGTGGATTCTGGCTTTTCCTGTGACGATGGCCTCATCCAGCCTGGTCTTTTCTTTGATCTCATTGATCTTTTCTTCATAGCCGTCATAGTCCAGAGGATTTTTCGTCACAAGTCCTCTGTCCCACTCCTCAAAGGTCCCCTCGTCTGCTGTCATTTCGATGCGGCGGTAAGCATGAATGCGGAAATATTCGCCGCATTTCGGACAGACATAGTGAGCCTTTCTTACATCCTCGGTGAGGATGGCGGCACCGCATTTTCTGCATTTGCGCAGGAGTCCCTTCGGCACCTCAGGCTTCATGGAGCTGATGGAAGCAGAATTTTTCCCCATCAGCTGTTTCGTTTTCTTAAATACGTTGTCCAGATTCATATCATGTCACCCCTGTATCTGCCTGTTAACCGGCACTCTTCCTGGTTTCAAGAAATTCAATATCGATATTCCCGTCGACAAAATCGGGATCTGAGAGAATCTCATACTGGTAATTGATATTGGTGTCAATGCCTTCTATGATGACTTCTCCCAGGGCGCTCTTCATTTTCCGGATTGCATCCGGGCGGTTTTTGGCCCATACGATCAGCTTTGCAATCATGGAGTCGTAGTAGGGAGGAATCGTATAACCTGTATAGATCGCTGTGTCGATGCGGATTCCCTTTCCTCCGGGCAGGTACAGATCTGTGATCGTTCCCGGCGAGGGCCGGAAGCCTTTCCCGGGATTTTCCGCATTGATGCGGCATTCAATGGCATGGCCGTTCAGCCTGATATCCTCCTGGGAGAAGGATAGCTTCTGGCCGTCAGCAATGCGAATCTGTTCCTTGATCAGGTCGATACCTGTCACCCATTCCGTTACGGGATGCTCCACCTGAATTCTGGTATTCATCTCCATGAAATAAAACCTGCCCGTTTTTTCCAGAAGAAATTCAATGGTTCCGGCATTTACGTATCCGGCCGCCTTTGCCGCTTTCACGGCTGCCTCTCCCATTTCCTTCCGGAGATCGGGAGAAAGTGCCAGAGAGGGAGATTCCTCGATCATTTTCTGGTGGTTTCTCTGGATGGAGCAGTCACGCTCTCCGAGATGGACGGTATTTCCGAAGGAATCTGCAAGAATCTGAAATTCGATATGCCTCGGATGGCGTACAAAATGCTCGATATACATGGTCGGATCTCCAAAGGAGACCTGTGCTTCCTTCTGGGCAGTCAGAAAGCTCTGCTCAAACTCCTCCGGTGTCTCTGCGACACGCATTCCTTTTCCGCCGCCTCCCAAGGCTGCCTTCACAATGACCGGATAACCGATCTCATCGGCAATGCGCGCCCCTTCCCTGGCATCAGGAACAGGTTCCCTGCTTCCCGGGATCACAGGCACTCCGGCGCGGATCATTGTGTTTCTTGCCTCCTGTTTGTTGCCCAGGCGGGCAATTACCTGGGAACCGGGTCCGATAAAGGTAATATTGCATTTTTCACAGAATTGGGCAAATTTGCTGTTCTCTGAGAGAAAGCCGAAGCCCGGGTGGATGGCATCTGCACCGCTGATGATGGTGGCACTGATAATCCGGTCCATGAGGAGATAACTCTCCGACGAGGGAGCCGGACCGATACAGATTGCTTCATCGGCAAGCTTTGTATGAAGCGCCTCCCGGTCTGCCTCCGAGTAAACAGCTACCGTTTCGATGCCCAGCTCCCTGCAGGCGCGGATGATGCGCACTGCAATCTCTCCGCGGTTTGCAATCAAAACTTTTTTAATCATGTTTCAGTCCTCTAACCGATGGCAAAGGTCAGCTCTGCGCTGACTACGACTTTCCCGTCAACGCTTGCCACTGCTTCTCCCACACCGATTGGTCCTTTTTTCTTTATAATTCTCGTCTCCAGGCGAACCTTATCCCCAGGTACGATTTTTCCTTTGAAGCGACATTTGTTGATGCCTGCAAAATATGCTGTTTTTCCTCTGTACTCATCCAGGCTGAGAATTGCCACGGCACCCACCTGTGCAAGAGCTTCCACTGTCAGCACTCCCGGCATCACCGGCTCCTGGGGGAAATGTCCTGCAAAAAAATCCTCCCGGAAAGTGACACACTTGTACCCGATCGCATACTCTCCCGGCTGATAATCCTCAATATAGTCAATCAGAAGAAAAGGATGACGGTGAGGAATGATTTCTTTGATCTGATTAATTGTTAAATATCTGTTTTCCATATGGCCTCCTGACGCTATGATGCACTGGAAATCCTAAACAGCGGCTGACCGTATTCCACCGGCTGTCCGTTGTTCACAAGAATTTCAGCGACCGTTCCGTCAAATTCACTCTCTATTTCGTTCATCAGCTTCATGGCCTCTACAATAGCCAGCGTCTGTCCTTTCTTCACCGTATCTCCCACCTGTACAAACGGTGCAGCATCCTCTGCAGGTGCTGCATAAAACATACCTACAAGCGGAGAAGACACGAGATTTCCACTGTCTTCTTCGGGAGTTTTTTTCTCAGGCTCTGCTGCGTCTGCGCAAGATATCTGTGATGAACTCCGGGCCTGGGTCTGCTCTTTTGAGAGATGAAGCTGTATGCCTTCCGCTTCGTACTTAAATCGGGTCAGATCTGAAGCGGATACGGCCTCAATGAGTTTTATGATCTGTTCAAATTCCATGGAAGGCTGTCCTTTCTATTCCGAATACTTTTTTAACAGCAGTGTCGCATTGTGTCCGCCGAATCCGAGAGAGTTGGTGAGCACATAATTGACTTCTTTTTCCACTGGTGCGCCGATGGCATAATTCAGGTCGCAGCCCTCATCAGGAATCCTGGTGCCGACGGTCTGGTGGATAAATCCCTCCTGGATGGATTTCACGCATACAATAAATTCCACGCCGCCTGCTGCCCCCAGCAGATGTCCGATCATGGATTTTGTCGAGTTGACGATGACATCTCCCGCAGCCTCTTTTAAAGCGAGATGGATGGCGCGCGTCTCAAAGAGATCGTTGTGGTGGGTACTGGTTCCGTGGGCATTGATGTAATCCACCTGAGACGGAGAAATACCGGCCTCTTCCATGGCAAGAGTCATTGCCCTGGCTGCTCCGCTTCCGTCCTCCGCCGGTGATGTGATATGGTATGCATCTCCCGTGGCACCGTAGCCTGCCACCTCCGCGTAGATTCTGGCACCGCGTGCCCGGGCGTGCTCCAGCTCCTCGAGTACCACGATTCCGGCGCCCTCTCCAAGCACAAAGCCGTCCCGGTCCCTGTCAAAGGGAATGGAAGCGCGCAGCGGGTCCTCTGTGGTGGAGAGTGCGGTCAGGCTCGTAAAGCCGGCAATTCCTGTGGGGCAGACGCAGCTTTCCGCTCCGCCGGCCACCATGATATCCGCATCTTTGTACTGAATGGCACGCAGGGCGTCTCCGATGCAGTTTGTTCCGGAGGCGCATGCTGTCACCACATTGGTACATTTTCCCTTCAGGCCAAGCTGAATGGAGATGTTTCCGGCTGCCATATTGGAAATCATCAGCGGTACCATCAGAGGATTTACTCTCGACGGACCCTTTGTCAGAATTTTCTCATATTCCCGCTCAACGACCTGGAGGCTGCCGATGCCGGAACCGACGATCACACCTGCGCGGTACGGATCTTCTTCTTCCATATGAATACCGGCATCTGCAAATGCTTCCTTTGCAGCGGCTACCGCGTACTGAGCGAAGGGCTCCATCCGTTTTGCAGCCTTGAAATCCATTCGTTCTTTTGCAACAAAATCTTTCACCTCTGCCGCAATCTTTACTTTATATTCTGAAGTGTCAAATCTGGTGATCGGACCGATTCCGACCTTTCCTTCTCTGATTCCGGCCCAGAATTCCTCCACGGTGTTTCCGATGGGAGTGACTGCGCCAAGGCCGGTGACCACTACTCTTCTTTTCATCTCTGCTGCTCCTTTTATGAGTTATGAGACCATGCCTCCATCTACGTGGAGGACCTGGCCGGTGATGTAGCATGCTTCGTCGGAGGCCAGAAATGCGGCTGCATTTGCCACATCCTCCGGCTGTCCGAAAATGCCCAGAGGAATCTGTGATACCGCCGATTCCTTTACTTTATCGGGGAGCACGGCTGTCATCTCTGTCTCGATAAAGCCTGGTGCGATGGCGTTTACTGTAATTCCCCTTGAGGCCAGTTCTTTTGCCGCTGCCTTTGTAAGCCCGATCACACCGGCCTTGGATGCTGCGTAATTCGCCTGTCCCGCGTTGCCGCTGACGCCTACCACGGATGCCATATTGATGATTCTGCCGGATCTCTGCTTCAGCATCTGTCTCGATGCAAAGCGGATGGTGTTGAACGCACCTTTGAGGTTTGTGCTGATTACCTGGTCAAAATCTGATTCTGACATTTTCATCAGCAGGCCGTCTCTCGTGATTCCGGCGTTGTTGACGAGAATATCGATGCGCCCGTACGTTTTGATGACATGATGTATAAATGCTTCACAGCCAGAGAAATCCGATACATCACACCGGTAAACGTCGGCGCTTCCCCCCTCTGCTTTAATGGATGCCTTTACTTCCAGCGCTCTCGCTTCAGAACCGTTGTAGTTGATGATGACGGTCGCTCCCCGGGCTGCCAGCTTCTGTGCAATTGCCTTTCCGATCCCTCTGGAGGCCCCGGTGACAATCGCAATTTTTCCGTTTAACATAATTCACCTGTTACTTTCTCTACATCTTCCCATGCAGCGATATTATAAACCTTTACATTTCTGTTGATTTTTTTCATGAATCCGGCCAGTGTTTTCCCGGGCCCGATCTCAACAAACGTATCCACACCGTCAGCGATCATGTTTTCCATGCTCTGCATCCAGCGGACCGGTGAGTAAACCTGTTTTGCAAGCAGCTCCTTGATTCGTCCCGGCTCACTGACGGTACCTGCATCCACGTTGGATACGTACGGTACGGTGAGGGGATGGAGTTCCACTTCATCCATGGCCCGTTCAAGCTCGACTCCCGCCGGCTCCAGCATCGGAGAGTGAAACGGTCCGCTGACATTGAGCATGACAATGCGCTTTGCGCCTGCTTCTTTCAGACGACAGACTGCCTCATCCACACTTTCTTTTTTTCCGGTCAGGACAATCTGCCCCGGACAGTTATAGTTGGCGACTGTTACGTCGCGTATCTCAGAGATTACTTCTTCGATTTTCTGACAGTCCATTGCGAGGACGGCACACATGGCCCCCTCTCCTGCCGGGACTGTATCGGACATCAGAATCCCTCTTTTTCTCACGAGACGGATGGCGTCCATACAGTCCATACCGCCTGCGGCGGCGATTGCAGCGTACTCGCCCAGACTGAGACCGGCTGTTACATCCGGCTTCAGACCGTTTCGCATGACGACGTCTGTCATTGCAAGACACGTGGTCACCAGCGCTGCCTGTGTATATTCTGTAAGGTCAAGCTTGTCGTTCTCCTCAAAGCAGAGAGATTTTAAATCCAGATCCAGGACTTTCCCGGCCTCGTCATAGAGTGCACGGACACGGTCATCCTTCTCGTAAAAATCAGCGCCCATTCCGGCTTTCTGTGCTCCCTGTCCCGGATAGATAAATGCAATCTTACTCATAAAATCCCATGCCTTTCATGATATGATCTGTCTCGGAGACCAGCTTTTCGATCAGAGCCCTGCAGGAAAGCTTTTCTTTTACAAGTCCTGCAATCTGACCTGCCATGACGCTTCCGTTTTTCACATCCCCGTCCACGACGGCTCTGCGAAGTCCTCCAAGCGTCAGCTGCTCCAGTTCTTCAAAGCCTGCACCTTTATTTTCCAGCTCCAGATATTTCTTTGTCATTTCGTTGCGAAGGGCACGCACCGGGTGTCCCGTTGTCCTTCCGGTCACGCGGGTGTCAATGTCCTTTGCACTGATGATTCTGTCCTTATAGTTTTCGTGTACCTGGGATTCCTCAGTGACTACAAAATGAGTACCCATCTGAACACCGCGTGCTCCAAGCATAAATGCGGCTGCGATCCCTCTGCCGTCGGCAATTCCGCCTGCGGCAATCACCGGAATATTTACCGCGTCCACAATCTGCGGTACCAGTGTCATCGTTGTGCTCTCTCCGATATGGCCTCCTGCTTCACATCCCTCTGCAACGAGGGCATCTGCGCCGCAGCGCTCCATACGTTTGGCGAGAGCAACAGAAGCAACCACGGGAATGACCTTCACGCCTGCTTCTTTCCACATTTTCATGTATTTTTCAGGACTGCCGGCTCCGGTGGTTACGACCTTTACGCCTTCCTCCACTATGACCTTCGCCACATCATCGGCTGCTGGGCTCATGAGCATGATGTTGACGCCGAAGGGCTTGTCTGTCAGCTTCCGCGCTTCCCGGATCTGGTCTCTTACCCATTCGGCAGGTGCGCTTGCCGCACCGATCAGACCCAGTCCGCCCGCTTCTGAGACGGCTGCGGCGAGATGGTACTCTGCAACCCATGCCATTCCTCCCTGAATGATTGGATATTCAATTCCTAACAGTCTGGTTACTTCTGTCTTCATATGATTTATACAACCTCTCTTATCGCTTTATTTATGCTCTTCAATGTAAGTGATCACATCACCGATCGTGGCAATCTGCTCAAGATCCTCCGTCGGAATTTCTACTTCATACTCCTCTTCCAGTGCCATGACCAGCTCAAAAAGATCCAGAGAATCTGCTCCGAGATCCTCCTTGAAGGATGTTGATTCTGTCAGCGCATCAGCGTCTGTTCCAAGGTTTTCTGCAACAAGTTCTTTTATTCTCTCTAACATTTCTTTTTCTCCTTTTTCTTTTCTGAATTTATATAAACTGCTTTAGGCAGCTTATTACCATTGCAGGATGGTTGCACCCCATGTAAGTCCGGCCCCGAATCCGGCAAGTACAATCAGGTCACCGCTTCTGAGCATTCCTTTCCGATTCATCTCATCAAGCAGAAGCGGGATGCTTGCCGATGAGGTATTTCCGTACTCCTGAAGATTCATGGGAAATTTTTCCAGCGGTTCATTCAGTTTTTTCGCGACGGACTCCACAATTCTTCTGTTTGCCTGATGCATCACATACCACGTGACATCTTCCTGCCGGATACTGTTTATGTCCAGAACTTCCCGGATTGCTTCCGGCACTTTCCTGACGGCAAACTTGAAGACTGACTGTCCGTCCATCTGCATGAAGTACGCATCATCTGTCATGGACAGAGGATTGATTTCCTTCGTGATTCCGTTGCAGTCATGTCTGCTCTTCAGTGTCAGGGCGCTGCCCTTCTCTCCGTCAGAGTGGGTCACGGGACGGTACGTCCTGCCTTCCACACCCTGCAGCAGGGCAGCACCCGCTCCGTCTCCAAACAGAATACACGTCCCTCTGTCATGCCAGTTGGTCAGGTTGGACAGACATTCGCTTCCGATGATCAGAGCATTTTTGCAGATCCCTCCTGCCAGATACGCATTGGCTGTATTGTATGCCAGCACGAAGCCGGTACACGCGCCGTTCAGATCAAAGCAGGTGGCGTTTGATGCACCCAGCTCCTTTTGTACCTCGCAGGCGGCGCAGGGCAGAATCACGTCGGAAGAAATTGTGGAGACGAGAATCAGATCCAGCTCTTCGGCGGAAAGTCCTGCGCTCTCAAGAGCCCTCCTCCCTGCTTCAGCGGCCATGGAAACGGTCGTTTCCTTTGCAGCGATATGGCGACGCTTTACGCCTGTGCGCTCGCTGATCCATTCATCGCTGGTATCAACAAACTGCGACAGTGCGTTGTTGTCAATAATATAAGAAGGAACACAGGAACCGGTTCCTCTGATTACTCCTGTCATGATAGCTCTCCTGATTAGTTTGAGTTTAAAAACATTTGTTTATCTAATAATTAGATGATCAAAGTATATTCCCTTTTCTGGACAATGTCAATTATTTAGAGTGTCAAATTATTTTATAATCTAATTAAAATTTTGTGAAATGTATAAAAAAGATGATGACCGGATGCACTTTCAGGCGGACGGTCATCATCTTTGTAAGACAATTGCTGTATGTGTTTTGTATGGATTCAGATCAGTTGTTTCAGGATTCAGAACAGTCCGAATAACTTGATGATGAGGCTGTAAGAACATGAATCAGGTGCGGGCAAACCATTCCTTCATGGTATCAATGACTTTCACCAGCTCCTCTTCGCTGATAATATACGGAACCATTGCATACATGTAGTTCAGAAACGGTCTGCTGAATACTCCTCTCTCGTAAGCGAACTGCTGATAACCTTTCAGTGAGGAGGAATCATACACCTCCAGGCAGACACATCCGCCCATGATCCGGACTTCCCTCACTTTATCGCTGGTGAAGTCCAGAAGCTCCCGCCTTGTGATTTCTTCGATGCGGTGAATTTTAGACATATAGTCTTCTTTCTCAAAAAGCTCGATGGATTTCAGTGCAACACTGCATGCCAGCGCATTCCCCATGAAGGTCGGACCGTGCATCAGTGCTTTTTCTGCCTCATCTCCGTAAAATCCATTATAAACCTTATGATTTGAGACGGTCACAGCGTGCCCGATATATCCTCCGGTCAGCGCTTTCCCCAGCACAAGGATATCCGGCAGCACCAGATCTGCGACGAACCGGTTTCCTGTACGTCCAAAGCCTGTGGCAACTTCGTCAAAGATCAGGAGCACATCGTACTGATCGCAGAGCTCTCTTGCCCGCTGCAAAAAGGAGACATCATACATGCGCATGCCGCCGGCTCCCTGAAGCAGCGGCTCCACAATAAAGCAGTTCAGTTCATCATGATATTTTTCAAAGGCATCTTCCAGAGCATCAATGGTTGTCGGAATATGAATGACGTACTTCTTCTCTCCGTATGCTTCCAGAATAAAATGATAGTCCTCGTCATCTCCCGCTTCCATGGTCTTAAAGGTGTCCCCGTGATATGCGTGGGTCAGAGACAGTATTTTTGTACGTTTCCAGTCTCCACGGTTCACATAGAACTGAAGAGCCATCTTCAGAGCGACCTCCACAGCCACGCTGCCGGAATCGGAAAAGAAGCAGTAATCAAGATCACCCGGCAGAAATGCTTCAAGCTTCTCGGACAGCAATTCTGCCGGTTCATGTGTCAGACCGCCGAGCATGACATGGGAAAAACGGTCTGCCTGGTTTTTGATGGCCTCTGTCAGAACAGGATGTTTGTATCCATGGATAACGCTCCACCAGGATGAGACAGAATCGATCAGTTTCTGATCTTCTGTGTACAGATACACTCCGCCTGCATCTGTAATTTTATACGGTGTTTTCATGGTTTTCATCTGCTGATACGGATACCAGATCATATTATTCACACTCCTCGTAAAGATTTGCCAGTGCCTCAGCTTCGATTTCCAGGTCTGTGCTGCCGTCACGGATGCATGCAATCACCTTAAGGCCTGTCATATATTCGCACATGCGAAGATTGTCTTCTTCCATCACATCGCCGGGATGGAAGTGATTGAACAGGATGCCTTTTACTCTCATATTCTGCGACCGCATGTATTCTGCTGTGAGAACGACGCTGTTGATGGTGCCGAGACCTGCGTCAGCCACAATCAGTGACGGCAGATGAAATTCCTTTACAAGATCTTCCAGCATAATCTTTTTTTCATCAAAACAAAGCGGACATAGAATCCCGCCGCTTCCCTCGACAGTGACGTATTCATACTGATCACAGACTTTCCTGTATGTTTCGCGTACCACCTCCATCTGCACCGGATTCCCTTCCAGCCTGGAGGCAAGATGCGGGGAGACTGCCGTTTCATAAACATACGGACACATACTCTCCAGAGGCTGGCCGATACCGGATGTTTCTTTGACCGAGAGTGCATCTCCGGGAATCAGACTGCCGTCCGCCCTTCTTTGATTGCCGCTCATTGCCGCTTTATAATAGGCAGCATTTTTCCCGCTTTCTTTCAGTTTTTTCACAATCAGTCCGGCCACAAAGGTTTTGCCCACGTCAGTGCCGGTACCTGTTATAAACAGCTTCCTGCTCATTTTCTTTTCTCCTTTCAGATCATCACGCTTTTCGAATAGCCGGTATCAGTCTTCCTGCAAGGAAGGCCGCCAGAAAACACAGACAGATATCGCCCGGAACTGCCAGCAGAAAACAGTACAGAAAAAGAGGCCACAGTCCGATCGGCGTATGGATAACAAAGTTGCAGATCACGTAATAATAAACCATGCCGACAAGATATACCAGGAAAAGGCCGGTGAAATTGGCGAAGAGAATCCATTTGAAATCCGGGTTTTTCTTTATTTCCGTCATCCTTCCGGTCACGTAGGCGGCAAGAATGAAACCGATGATGTAGCCAAAGCTTGGCTTGAGCAGATACCAGAAGCCGCCGCCCTCCGCAAATACGGGCAGGCCGATCAGCCCGAGAATCGCGTATACGCCCACACTGATGGCACCGAGACGGCCGCCCAGCAGCAGTCCGGCCATCATGGTGAACAGAAACTGCAGTGTAAACGGCACGACAGGAACCGGAATCTTAATAAATGCGCCTACGATAATCAGAACGGTAAACACCATGCACTGAACCATATCTTTTGTGGATATTTTTCTCTGTCTCTTCATATTACACTCCTTCATGTATTTTCTCGTTCAGAGGAACTCCTGCAACTGAATCAGAAAGTCTTCTGATCCGGATGCAGGAATGATTGACAGAGAGAACGTCAACCATAAAACGAAAACAGTTTACAATCAAATGTCATATTTGTCAACTAAATATTATTTGAGGTTGACAGTGAAAGCGGATTTACATATAATTACGGAGAAACAGGAAAATCACCAGTATATAATTACATAATGGAGAATAATGAAAATGGATATGAAAGTTCTTGCAAAAGAAATTACAGAGGGAAGACGCATCACCAGAGAAGATGATCTCTCTGTTTTTCTCACCTGCGATCTGAAGGAGCTGTGTGAGGGAGCGGATAAAATCAGAGAACACTTCATCGGAGAAACGGTGGATCTCTGTTCTATTATCAACGGGCGAAGCGGCCGCTGTCCGGAGGACTGCAAATACTGCGCTCAGTCCGCTCACAATCATACGGACTGTGAAGTCTACGATTTCCTTCCGGAAGAAAAAATCCTGGAAGCGTGCAGAATGAATGAGAGGGAAGGTGTTCACCGCTTTTCCATCGTGACCGCCGGACGGGCGCTGACGGGAGAAGAATTTGAAAAGGCAATCCATGCCTATGAGACCATGCACCGGGAATGCAGAATTAATCTGTGTGCATCCATGGGATTTTTAAGTTCCGAACAGCTTCACCGCCTTCATGAGGCAGGTGTCACAAGCTATCATCACAACATTGAGACATCCAGAAGAAACTTTCCGAATATCTGCACTACCCACACTTATGACCAGAAAATTGAAACGCTGAAAAAGGTAAAGGAAGAAGGCATGTGCGCCTGCTCCGGCGGCATCATCGGCATGGGGGAGACCTGGGAGGATCGTCTGGATATGGCGGTCAGCCTTGCGGAGCTGGGCATTGATTCTATTCCGATCAATGCACTGATGCCGATTAAAGGTACCCCGCTGGAAAATGAACCGCGACTGACAGAGGATGAGATTCTCCGCACCATTGCCTTCTTCCGCTATATCAATCCGGAGGCAAACATACGTCTGGCAGCAGGCAGAGCCCTTCTGTCCAATGACGGTGAGCTTGCTTTTCAGTCTGGGGCATCCGCTTCCATCACAGGAAACATGCTTACGACAGCCGCCTGTGCCACGATCCGAAGCGACAAGGAAATGCTGAAGTCCCTGGGAAGAGATGCAGTCCCGGATTACTAGAAATAAGGACGGCCGCCTCCTGGGCTCACTGTACTGCTCTCTGGTTGTACAGAAACATCCCGAGGGATGCAAGAATGATCAGTGTATAGCCGGTCAGGCTGTATGCGTCGGGGATTTCACCAAACAGTAAAAAGCCCAGTGCCGATGCGAAAATAATCTGTGAGTAATCGAAGATGGAGATTTTGCGCGCCGGTGCACAGCTGTAAGCTGCCGTTATGGTGAACTGCCCTCCTGCAGCGAACAGTCCCGCCATCAGAAGCGTGACAAACTGACGCAGCGACATCGGCGTATAATTGAAAAAGATCCAGGGAAGCACGGCGATGCAGGAAAAAACCGAAAAGTAAAATACAATTACGGATCCTTTGACACCGCGGGTACCAAGGATGCGCACCATCGTGTATGCGATTCCGGCACCCAGTCCCCCACAGACACCGATCAGTGCAGGTGTCAGCGCCGCGTTCTGGAATCCCGGACGGACAACAAAGAGGCATCCGGCAAAGGCCAGCAGCACACAGCCTGCCTGATACGCAGTGATCTTCTCCTTCAGCAGCAGGAAGGAAAAAAGGATCGCAAAAAACGGAGAAAGCTTGTTCAGAATTGAGGCATCGGCCACCAGCAGATGATCCACCGCATAAAAATTGCAGAGAATTCCCATGGTTCCAAACAGACAGCGGAAAAACAGGGCGCCCCAGTGCTTTTTACTTACGACAGGATGTGTATGGCTCTTAAACAGCAGGACGCCGGCAAATGCTGCGGCCACCAGATTACGGAAAAAGCTTTTCTGTACCGAGGGAATATCCCCGGCGAGACGGACGCAGACGTTCATACACGCAAAACAAAAAGCGGAGGTGATGATCATCAGCATCCCCTTGATATAGTTTTCTTCTTTCATTTCGATGCCTCCAATTTCCTGAGTTTTGCCAAGTATACCAGATTTTATTTCATTCATCAAGAGAGCTGCCCGCTTAAGCGGACAGCTCTTCTGGTTCAGATCACTGTTTATTTCATTCACAGCAGCACACTTTGCCATGTACGGAAATACTTTTCATACAGGATCTCACGGTTATGCATGCCTTATTTTACAGTTACAGAATAATCAATCGTGTCGAGACAGCTTCCTGTCTCATCGTAGAAGGATACCTGGAATGATGTCGTACCGGGCTGTGAGAAAGTTACAGTGAAGGAACCTGACGCTGCAAATTCAGTCACATCAAAGGAAACCACAGAGAAATCTGCCAGTTCAATGCAGGCGTACGTCGCTGCTGTTCCATCCATCATAATCTGTCCGGATACTGGAGTTCCGGCAGTAATGCCTTTTGCCGTATCATTGATATAAAATCCGAATTCTCCTGTGTTGATCGTCCAGCTGTAGCTGTCCGGTGTGGCAGCAGTTGTGCCTGTACCGTCTGATGTCCGGAAAGCATCATCGGAAAGCATGACGAAATAATTTGCGGCTGGTGCCAGCGGATCGGTCAGTCTGACAACAGCTCTGCTGCCGCTGATCCATCCCTTTTCAAACAGTTCGTTTTCCGTAAGCGGAAGTACCGTCACTTTGGAGCTGTCGCTTAAACTGATGGTCTCGATGATGCTGGAATCGGCAGCGTTATACAGAGTCAGAGTGCCTGTGCCGCCTGTGATATCATTGCGTGCGATATCGACGGTAAGCTCATTGATACCTGCCGGGAATACTTCATAATCGGTCTTTTCAGAGGTGAGCGGAGCAAATTCCATATCCTCAGCCGGTATAGCTTCAGGAATCGGAGATACTTCTGCATCTTCAGGAGATACATCAGATGCTTCTCCCTGTCCTTCCGGTTCTGCGGTGTCTGCCGGGATCTCAGCCTGCTCCTCAGAATCTGTGCCATCCGCCGGGATTTCAGCCTGTTCCTCAGAACCTGTGCCATCCGCCACAGCTTCCGTCTGTTCCGGAATAACGGTAATATCCGTCTGATCGTCCGGGATAATGGAGATATCGGAGGCTTCATCTGAAATCACGGGAATATCTGCCGGCGCCTCTGTTTCCGCAAGGGCGGAAGAATCGGTGGCGTCAAAAATAACTTCTGATCCAAGTGCTGAATCGTCTGTATTCATCAGAATACTGTCAGAAGACAATGCTTCCTGTGTCTCTGTCTGCGTGGAAGCATCAGCACCATCACCGATGACTCCGATGGATTCGGCTTCGGAAGCGTCAGTGGCAGGAGCTGCCAGCTCTGTATCATCTTCTTCGCCGGAGATAAGATCCTCCATGTTTGCCTCAACACGTTCCAGCGTCTCCTGCATCTCAGCATAATTGTAATCCTGCTCTGCAATCTGCTGCATCAGATCCACGAGAAGCTGATGCTCCTCCTCTGAAAGAGAAATTCCTTCCTCCTCTGCCACCTCATTGATAATGATGTCGATGTCGTTGTTGCTTACCACATTTCCCTGAATGATCTGTTTCTTGCTTTCATTTACGATCTCAGTTGCCTGTACCTGACCGATGGTGTTGGCGATGGTGGTGGTGGTGATCAGCTCCTGGGTGGCAACTTCTTTTTTGCCGGAATCCAGTGTTGCACCGACAGCCGATTCGTACGCCATGAGAATTCCGGTCAGTGCACCTGTGCCGGAGACTTCAAAGGGAGCAGCCGCCAGCACCTCACAGTTTACGACACCGGAGGTGGAAAGTGTGGTGGCGATCATATTGCTGGTTACCCAGGAAAGATTTGCCGTTTTGACCTGAATACCACCGGAGGCTGTCGGATTCACAAGTGCACAGCTGTATGTACGTGTACCGATCTGCTCAAGCGGAACGTACGATCCGAGATGATCTCTCTCGTCCTGGTTGGTGATTGTCAGTGTCTGAAGATTCTGCCCTGCCACGCCGAAGTAACGGAGAATCGCCTGCTTCTGCTCTTCCGATAAATCGGCACCCAGTGTAACGACCTTCTGCCCGTCTGCGAGAACAACGGAAGACGGCACAGCGGCCATCAGACAGATGGCACTCATAATGATTGCCAGTAATTTCTTTTTCATACCTTAATCCCCTCTTTCTTAATTGTTGGGGCCAGAAGATTCTGAATCTGGCCTCTTTTCAGGATGTATCGCGTTATTCATATGACATAACACTCCGGAATCCGGGATTCTGTCACTGATCCGTAACGGGAAACCGTTCTGTCATGTCACATTATACCACTGTGCGGAGCTGAAAACAAGAAAGCAAAAGAAATGGAATTATTAACCTTTTCTTATTTATTGTTCCAATCATCGATAACAAGTGAGGCGTAAAAAATCTGTGCTGTTGTATCTGTACGGGGGCAGTGATATAATATGAATGATCCGACAAATGAGCCGGACATCGATTTTCCGTGCTTTGCACTTTCAAAATCGACGAAATAATATAATACAGAATCCGGAGCGCTATGCGGTACGCATATGCGGCTTATCCGGAGAAACAAGGGAGGAATGAGTATGAAACCATGGAAAAAAGTACTGGTGTGGGTGCTGGCATGTATGATTCTGTTTGCACCTCTGCAGAGTGTAACTGTGCCGGGTGGTATTCTGGTGGCAGAGGCACATTCAGGAAGAACAGATTCGAGCGGAGGACACCGCGATAACAGAAACGCCAGCGGGCTTGGTTACTATCACTATCACTGCGGCGGGCATCCGGCACATCTTCATACCAATGGTGTCTGTCCGTATGCGGCGGGAAGCGGCTCTTCCGGTTCAAAGAGTACCGGAACAAAGACAACGGTCAGGCTGAACAAAAAGACGGCGACGATCACAGAAGGGAAAACGCTCCGGTTAAAAATCAGCGGAACAAAGCAGAAGGTGAAATGGACAAGCAGCAAAAAATCTGTCGCCTCTGTCAGTTCCAAAGGAAAGGTAACAGCCAGAAAGCCAGGTAAGGCTACAATCACGGCGACGGTAGGCGGAAAAAAGTATAAATGTAAAATTACTGTCAGGAAGAAGCCGGAGCTTACATTCCAGACGGTGGACTACTGGGAATACGATGCTTATATCTGCTTCAGAATTAAAAACAACACGAAACAGAGTGTGGTGATCAGCGGAAATCTTCAGGTGTTCGACGGGGATTATACGTATTTTACCGATATGCAGATGGCGGAGGCTCCGCTGGTAATTGCTCCCGGAAAGACAGCCGAAGCTGTATTCTATGATACTTCGGAAGATCAGGATACTCTGTACTATGCTCAGCAGTTTGTCCTGATTGCCAATATCGGGGGGATTGACAGAATGTGCATCGGTCAGTATACAGGCGATGATGGCAGGCCGTACAGCTTCAAAATTCAGTAATCCCGAAAACATTTGTTTGCTTTTCACGAACACCTGTGCTATACTGAATAAAACGTATGTACGGAGGTACTGATATGGCAGGACAGATTACACCAAAGCAGGAGGAGATCCTGAATTACATAAAAAATGAAATTTTGGAACGCGGTTTTCCGCCGGCAGTCCGTGAGATCTGTCAGGCAGTCCATCTGAAATCCACTTCCTCTGTCCATTCTCATCTGGAATCGCTGGAGAAGAACGGTTATATCCGCCGTGATCCCACGAAGCCGCGTGCCATTGAGATTCTGGACGAATCGTTCAATATGCTTCGACGTGAAATGGTGAATGTGCCTGTAGTCGGTACCGTGGCAGCAGGCCAGCCGATCCTGGCAGAGCAGAATATCGAAAGCTACTTTCCGATTCCGGCGGAGTACATGCCCAATGATCAGACTTTCATTCTGCGCGTAAAGGGTGACAGTATGGTCAATGCAGGAATTATGAACGGTGACCGCGTGGTGGTAAAGCAGCAGTCCAGTGCATCAAACGGCGATATTGTAGTTGCACTGATTGACGACTCGGCGACTGTGAAGACATATTATAAGGAGAACGGACATTATCGTCTGCAGCCGGAGAATGATACGATGGACCCCATCATAGTGGATGACCTGAAGATTCTGGGTAAGGTCTTCGGAGTGTTCCGGTTTTTCTGATAAAATATGAATAAATAACAGGTATAATATCAGGTATAATATCACGTATAATAAAGAGGAGACCTCAGACTGAGATCTCCTTTTTGTGTATCGGTATATCAGATATTTTATTCTGCAAAGCGTATTTATTCTGCAAAGCGCTTTGCAATTCCGTCCAGAAGCTCCTTCGGCATGGCGATATGGAATCCTCCCGGATTCAGAATAAAGCCCTTGGAATCCTTGACCAGGAGCTTTGAAAGGTGAGCGAAAGGCATGGCAAGTGCCTTGAATTTATTCTCACGGTTAAATTTGGAAAGCTCTGTCGGGTCGGTAAAAATCGGCTGCAGAATATCCTCATTCTTGTTCTTCAGGATCGGCATACGATATTTGTGCTTCTGAAGCTTCTCCATGTCACTCTCAGGTCCTTCCAGCAGCTCAATGGGGATGATATACTTTGCCTTGCAAAGATTTGCCGACAGCTCCTCCTCCAGATCCTGAAGCCCTGTCTTCTCTTCCATCGGAATGGGACGGGAAGCCTCCTGCATAAAGTAAAGTCCGGTAAGCTGAAGCTCCGGATTTAATACCGGCTGCTTTTCCTTCGGCAGACTGGAGTAGTCCGGCCTGCGCACGAGATCACTGAGTTCAATGGTCTCTTTGCCGTTTTCGCCTACAAATACCAGCTCATTGACTCCGATCGTATAGAGCATGGAGAAAAATCCCAGGAAATTTTTGTTCTCATATTTGATTCCCTTGAGCAGGATCTTCTTCTCCGT
>SFEV01000080.1 GCA_004557975.1 Lachnospiraceae bacterium | reverse complement strand
CTGGTCAAATACAAGCAGTAATGATATTGTACGGCGTTTTCTCCAGCAGTCGACGGCAGTCACCAGAGGTGAGATTGAGAAATTGATTGCCGGAGAGTCTGTGACAAAGGTGATTAAAAAGGAACTGACATACAAAGATCTGTATAACTCTGTTGATAATCTCTGGAGTGTACTTTTCACAACCGGTTACCTGACACAGTGTGGAATGCCGGATAAAAGAAACAGAAACAAACTGATGCTTACTATTCCAAATGAAGAAGTCCGCAATATTTTTATGAATCAGATAACGGAATGGATGCAGGATGTGGCGAGAGAGAACGTAACTGCGCTGGAGGCATTTTGTGAGGCTTTCCGTAATGGGAATGCTTATGAAGCGCAGGAAAAATTTTCGGAATATCTTAATCGGACAGTCAGTGTGAGAGATACAGCAGTTCGGGAAGATTTAAAAGAGAATTTCTACCATGGTTTCCTGCTGGGACTTCTGCGGTATAAGGAAGACTGGAATGTCATGTCCAACAGGGAAAGCGGTGACGGTTATGCAGATATTCTGATTGAAATCAGTGATGAAAAAACAGGGATTGTCATCGAAGTCAAATACGCAGACAGGGGAAATCTGGATGCTGCCTGTGAAGAGGCACTGAGACAGATAGAGAATAAAAGATATACCGACCGGCTTTTGGCGGATGGAATGAGGAAAATCTTAAAATATGGGATTGCCTGTCACGGAAAGAACTGTAAAGTAATTCGGGAATAGGAAAATAATCTGCTTTTGGCGGCCTTAACCTGCTGTATGAATCAGCTGGGATTAAGATCGTCCTATTTTCTGAGAACAGAGGGAGCAAAAGAAAATGAAAAATTTATCTGATCGGACAGCCGGCTTCACAGATTCTGTGATCCGGCGTATGACACGAATATCCAACCAGTACGGAGCAGTCAATCTTTCCCAGGGATTTCCGGATTTTGAGCCGCCCCGTGCCATTCTGGACCGGCTGGCCCAGACGGCCCGGGAAGATTGCCACCAGTATTCCATCACCTGGGGAGCCCGGAATTTCAGGGAGGCTCTGGCTGCCAAGCAGTCCCGCTATATGGGGCGGGCCATTGACCCCGAGCGGGAGATTGTAGTTACCTGCGGCAGCACGGAAGCCATGATGGCTGCCATGATGACAGTGGTAAATCCGGGAGACAGGGTGATTGTCTTTTCACCTTTTTATGAAAATTACGGTGCGGACACTATCTTGTCCGGCGCAGAGCCAATCTACGTGCCGCTGCAGCCGCCGTCCTTTTGTTTTGATCCGGAGGTGCTGGAGGATGCCTTTCGCCGGCAGCCCAAAGCGCTGATTCTCTGCAATCCTTCCAATCCCTGCGGAAAGGTTTTTACAGAGGAGGAGCTGAAGCTCATTGCATCTCTGGCAAAAAAATACGATGCTTACGTCATCACCGATGAGGTATACGAGCATATCGTGTATGCGCCCCACCATCACATCTATTTTGCCACGCTTCCCGGAATGTGGGAGAGGACGATTTCCTGCTCTTCCCTGTCCAAGACGTATTCCATCACCGGCTGGCGTCTGGGCTATACCATTGCACCACCGGAGATTACAGAGCGCATCAAAAAGGTCCACGACTTTCTGACTGTCGGTGCGGCTGCACCTCTGCAGGAGGCAGTCATACCGGGACTGCAGTTCGGTCAGGACTATTACGATGATCTTCTGGAGAAATACACCCATAAGCGCAATCTTTTCCTGAAAGGACTGGATGATCTGAAGATAGCGCACACGAATCCGGAGGGAGCCTACTACGTCCTCCTGGATATTTCCCGGTTTGGATATGAGAGCGACCAGGAATTCTGTGAGACGCTGGCGAGAGATGTGGGCGTGGGTGCCGTTCCCGGCTCCAGCTTTTTCCGTGAGCCGGTCAATCATCTGATCCGCCTCCATTTTGCCAAGAAGGATGAAACGCTGCTGGAAGCGCTGAACCGGCTGGAGGGGCTGAGAACAAAGATTCCGGTCAGGCATTGAAGGCGGAATTCTTATTGATATCTGGTGTCTGCCGTGCTATTGTGTAGTAAAAAGGAACCGCTGCGTATCGTGAAGCATGTTGCAGTGAAGAATGCAAACAGTAACGCGTCAGGTTCCGGCGGATGCGAAAGGAGTCGAAAGAAATGGAATTTCAGGCAAAATGGATTCAGACTTCGGAAAATACAGGAGATGTATGTCCTGTTTTCAGGAAGGAGTGGAGCGGTACAGGGAAAATTGTAAAAGGAGAGCTGTATATGACGGCCCTCGGTGTTTACGAGGCCAGGCTGAACGGTACGAGGGTCAGCGATTACGTTCTGGCGCCGGGATGGACCGCTTACGAGAAACGGCTGCAGTATCAGAAATACGATATTACAGGGCTGCTTCAGGAAAAAAATGAGCTGGAGGTCACAGTGGGCCGCGGCTGGTTCAGCTCCCAGATGCCGGGCTGGATGATGTCTGAGGACAGAATCAGAAGAGCGGCAAGGCCGAGAGGAATCTGGGGAGAAATCCACCTGCATTCTGAGGACGGGAGTGAGCAGGTGATCGCAACGGATGATTCCTGGCTGTGGGGTATGAGTGAGATCCGGTTCAGTGAAATTTATGACGGTGAGACTGTGGATGCACAGTTTGTGAATGACGTGTGGAAAAACACCGCAATTCTGGACTGGCCTGTGGATATTCTGATTCCGCAGGAGGGTGAGATCATACGGGAGATGGAGCGCGTATCCGCGAAATCCGTCCTGACCACGCCGTCCGGTGAGACTGTGGTGGATTTCGGGCAGGAAGTAACCGGCTATGCGGAGTTTACCGTGGATGCAGAGGCAGGAGATGAAGTCCGGATTCTGCACGGGGAAGTTCTCGACCAAAACGGCAATTTTTACAATGACAATTACAGAAGTGCGAAGGCGGAGATCAGCTATACGTGCCGCGCCGGCCTGCAGACCTACCATCCCCGCCTGACGTTTTTCGGCTTCCGCTATCTGAAGCTGGATAAATTTCCGGGAGAGGTGAAGCCGGAGCAGTTTACTGCGATTGTTGTGTATTCCGATATCCGCAGGACGGGTACGCTGCGCTGCGGCGATCCTCAGGTCAATCAGCTGTTCTCCAACATTTTCTGGGGACAGAAGGGCAATTTCCTCGATGTTCCCACCGACTGCCCTCAGCGCGATGAGCGGCTTGGCTGGACAGGAGATGCCCAGGTATTTGCGAAGACGGCCAGCTACAATTATGATGTGGAAAAATTCTTCCGCAAATGGCTTCACGATATGGCTGCCGATCGGCGTGCAGACGGAGGTATCGGGCAGGTCATTCCGGATTATCTGCCGGAGGGAGAACCGAGTGCCGCCTGGGGTGACGCGGCCGTCATCTGTCCGTGGCAGATTTACCTCACATACGGCAGCAGAGACGTTCTGACAGAGCAGTTTGCATCCATGAAGAAATGGGTGGATTATATTACAGCTTCCACGACCACAGAATATCTGTGGACGGGAGGGACACATTTCGGAGACTGGCTCGGCCTGGATGCTCCGTCCGGAAGTTACAGGGGATCCAGCCGTGAAGACTTTATCGCCACGGCTTTCTATGCGCATTCGACGGAGCTGGTAATAAAAGCCGGAAAGGTGATCGGAGAAGATGTGACCCGGTACGAAGCACTTTACGAAAATATTGTAAAAACATTCAGAAAAACGTTCCCGGTTTACACGACACAGACAGAGCACGTCCTTGCGGCTCACTTTGGACTGGCGGAGAATCCGCAGAAGACGGCCGATGATCTGGCAGCGATGGTAGAGCGGGACGGCAGCAGGATCATGACCGGCTTCGTGGGAACGCCGTACATTCTGCACGTGCTCAGTGAATACGGTCACACTGACCTGGCATATACGCTGTTCCTCAGACGCGCGTATCCGTCCTGGCTTTTCTCAGTGGAGCAGGGTGCGACCACGATCTGGGAGCACTGGGACGGCATCATGGAAAATGGTGAATTCTGGAGCACTGATATGAACTCCTTCAACCATTACGCGTATGGCTCCGTGGCTGACTGGGTATATGAAAAAGCAGCGGGAATCTGTCTGCCGGAAGATGCTCCCGGTTTTACCAGAGTAAAAATTCAGCCCATGCCGGATAAGAGGCTGGGATGGCTGGAAGCATCCATAGACACGAGAAACGGAAAAATCAGTTCCCGGTGGACGTACATCGGAGACCGGGTGCGGTATGAAATCACGACGGAAGTACCGGCTGTCATTGTGATTGACGGCAGCGAAACAGCGGTGGAAGCGGGGACATATACGTTCTGGGGCCGGAATACCTCTCTGCTGTGATGAAAATATGACAGGTAAAGAGATTGTATTGAGAGCAATGAATTTTGAAGAGACACCGCGTCTCCCCGTTGCGGTTCTCGACGGATACGTATGGATTCTGAGACAGAACGGGCTGTCCTTTAAAGACATGTTCGACCTTGACGACTGCGGTGCGGGAATCGTGGAGAAGGCTTTTGATGATTTCCGGTCGGACATTGTATATCCGAATATCCATGCGTTTAATTTCCTTTTTGAGATTATGGGAGGAAGTATTTCCTGCGCCAAAAAAGGACAGGCCTTTGAAGTAACCAAAGCTCCGCTGGATGAGATCGGCGATATTGAGAAATATGATGTGGATCAGCTGTGTGAGCAGCTGGAGCAGAAGAAAGAGTATGCGGTGAGCATAGGGCTGATTGAATCACTGAAAAAGCATTTCGGGGACGAGAAGCTGGTCTGCGCCACATGTGTAGCACCGCTGACTCTTGCCGGAATGATGATGGGCGTGCAGAATTTCATGATGCAGCTTTATGATGACGCCGGAGCAGGTATATGAGACCTGCAGTAAACTTGGTGAAATCGCAGGCACTGACGGCGGTTATGTGATGATGCCGGGCTGCGACCTTCCGCCTGCGGCACCACTGGAAAATGTCCTGGCAATGGTCAGAGCCGCACACGATCAACAGAAGTAAAGAAGACGGGAAAATGAAAACTTCGGCAAAAACCGGAGGATAGAGGAGGCTGCTGTGCCGGGAGACTGGTACAGCAGCTTCTTTTTGCGTGGAAACAGAAAAAACAGCTTGCCATTTTTAATGTAATAAGGTAATATAGTCTCGTTGTAAAACACTGCCAGAGTAAAGTGAGAAAGCTGATATGGATAATTTAAAAATAAATGACAAAAAGCCGTCCGGCGGGAAGAAAAAGAAGCAGACAGATGTCAGCGGGAAAATGCTGTCGCTCACCTGTTTTGTACTGATCATTGTTCTGTGGTGTGTGGGGTCCTATGGCGGCTGGGTCAGCGAAATCTTTCTGCCTTCGCCCACTGCAGTGCTGGAAAAGATCGGTTCCATGGCTCAAGACGGCTCCCTGTGGGCCAACTGCTGGGAATCCACCTCCCGGGTACTGATCGGATGGATCTGGTCAGTGGTCATTGCGCTTCCGATGGGTATGCTGATGGCCAACTCAAAGAAGTTCTGTGCTTTTGTGCAGCCTATCATTGAATTTGCCAGATACCTGCCGGTGGTAGCTCTGGTTCCCCTGACCCTGCTGTATCTGGGGATCGGGGAGACACAGAAATATACGATTATCTTTCTGGGAACATTTTTCCAGCTGGTTCTGATGATATGCGATACGGTTTCCAGCGTGGATAAAAATATGATTAATGCGGCGAAAACGCTGGGAACCAACCGCTTCCAGATTTATAAAGAAGTGATTTTTCCGGCAGCTCTTCCGGGACTCATGGATGATTTCCGCCTGACGATAGGATGGGCCTGGACGTATCTGGTGGTGGCTGAAATGGTGGCAGCCAGCAATGGTCTGGGGTATATTATTCTGCGTTCACAGCGCTACCTGGCCACGGATACGATTTTTGCAGGTCTGATTCTGATCGGCCTGATCGGTCTGGTGACTGACTGGATTTTCCGGATTCTCACCAGGATTGTGGCACCGTGGCAGGATCGTCTGTCAGATACAAAATAAAGCATGCCGGTGTTACGGCAGAGTTGGAGCAGTGATGGAAAAGAAAATAAAACTACAGGTGAAAAATCTGACCAGAGTCTTTGAGAGCGGAGGCGGGCAGGAGGTTACCGCCATCCGGGATGTGAATCTGGAGGTAAAAGAGTCAGAATTCGTCATGATTGTGGGACCTTCCGGATGCGGAAAAACCACACTGATCAATATTATCGGCGGGCTGGATACGGCCACGTCCGGAGAAGTTCTGCTGGAAGGAAAGCCGGTGACCGGTCCCGGAGCAGACAGAGGAATGGTGTTTCAGGGATACAGTCTGTTCCCGTGGCTTTCCGTTCAGAAAAATGTGGAGTTCGGTCTGAAAATGAAGGGAATAGCAGCACCCGAGCGGGCCAGAATTGCCCGGGAGTACATCGAGCTGGTAGGCCTTAAAGGCTTTGAAAATGCATTGCCCAAGCAGCTCTCGGGTGGTATGAAGCAGCGTGTGGCCATTGCCAGAACGCTGGCCAATGAACCGGAGATCCTGCTGATGGATGAGCCGTTCGGAGCTCTGGATGCTCAGACCAGAGTAGTCATGCAGGAGCTTCTGGCCGAGATCAGCCGCAGGACGGGAACTACGATTCTGTTCATTACCCATGACATTGATGAGGCAGTGCTGCTGGGACAGCGGGTGTATGTGATGAGCCGAAGACCCGGTACGGTCCGGGAAGTCATTGAAGTTTCGCTCCCGGGAGAGCGCAGCCACAATTCTCTGGTACAGCCGGAGTTTCTGGAGACAAAGAAAAGGATTATGGACATGCTCTGGAAGGAGAGCAATGACGCAGCTATGGACCGCTGAGTGCGGTTCACATAGAAAAGGTATGATTATTGTATGAGGAGGAATTGATTATGAAGAAATCAAGTTTATTGACTGTTTTACCGGCAGCTTTGCTGTGCACTTCCCTGACTGCTTTTGCAGGAGAGACTGCGGATGTGACCATGGCTTTCTGTACCTGGACCGGCTATTCGCCCATGTTTATCGCGCAGGAGCAGGGCTATTTTGAGGAGGCCGGACTGAACGTGGATATCCAGGTAATCGAGGATGAATCCACCTATGCGGCACTGATCACACAGGGCAGCGTACAGTTCCTGGCTACGGCTCAGGACCCGAACATTAAAATGTATGCAAACGGAGCCACCAGCCGTTTCGTGCTGACCATGGATGCTTCTGTGGGTGCAGACGGACTGGTAGCCACCGCAGATATCGCCACGCTGGATGACCTGGCAGGGAAAAAGATTGCTCTGGACAAATCCGCGTCCTCCTATTACTTCTTCCTGACAGCTCTGGAGAACGGCAGCAGCCTGTCAGAGGAAGATATCGAAGTCATTGATATGGGCGACACGACAGAAGCCGGACTGGCATTTATGAGCGGCAATGTGGATGCGGCCATTATGTGGGAGCCGGAGCTGTCAGAGGCTCTGGAATCCGTGGAGGGTGCACATGCTCTCGTTACAAGTGCCGATTATCCGGAAACCATTCTGGATTCCCTGGTAGTGAATACGAAATTCGCAGAGGAAAATCCCGGGGTGGTCGATGCAGTGGCCGAGGCGTGGTATAAGGCAGTGGATTTCCTCAATGAGAATCCCGAAGAAGCTTACGAAATGATGGCAGGCGGCTTTGAGGAAGTGACGGCCGAGGATGTGGCAAGTGATGTGAGCGGTCTGGAATTCTACGGAAGAGATGAGAATGCTTCCCTGAATGATGAGAGCAGCGAAAAATCAATTTTTGCCATCAGCCAGGATATGGCAGATTTCTGGATGGAAAAAGGCGAATGCGAGACAGATGATCTGACAGATTTCTTCTCTCTTGTAAAATAAGACATCAGAATAATGACCGGGTTTCTGAGGGGTGCTTCCGACGGGGAGCATCCCTTTTTCACCGAATCAAGCAGATAATCTTTTTTGCCCCGAAAGCCGGAAATTTCAGGAAGATGACTGAAGATACGGATAATTATCCGATGTACAGAAATGTGAAATTATGGTATGATGTGTATATTGATGCAGGATGTATATCGGAAAAAGAAAAGGAGGAAATGTGTAAATGAATCATGACAAAAAGAGACTTCTCAGCTATCTGCTGACGGTGGTGATGCTGATAACGGCGTTGTTCGGAAGTGCTGTTTCGGTGTCGGCGGCTGAGGTGAAGTTCAGATACCCGGGTAACATAGGAGATTATATTTATGTAAATGCTGAGGAAAACATTTATCAACTGAAAAAGGATATCGAAGACGCATTGGAAATTACGTTGAAGGGTGGGGAAACGGTCATTCTGGATGGACAGGGTAAAATAGTCAGTTCAGCAATGGGAGATGGCTGCATCAGTGTCACCGGTGATGGAACTTTGATTTTACGTAATATTGTTGCTGAGGGTCAATATTCGTATGATAGGTTCAAAGGAATAGATGCAATCAAAATTAGCGGTAATGTCAATCTGATTTTACAGGGAGAAGTCAGCGGAACAGGTGGGCCTGGTACTAATATATCTGGTTTGCACCCAGGTGGTGATGACCTGTGTTTTTCAGGATTGTTTCTTACCATCATGTCGGATAAAAATCCGGTATTTCAGGGAGGAGCAGGAGCGTCTGGTGGAGCGTCTGGTGGAGCGTCTGGTGGAGCGTCTGATGGATCGTCTGGTGGAGCGTCTGATGGATCGAAGATGAACTTTATCAGTGGACTGATGGAGAGTAGTCTTTCAGTTTACACGGATATAACGGCTGAGAATTGTAACGGAACATTTACTGTATATGAGATTTGGGATGGGTTGACCACGAATACAGATTATCTTGTCAGGAATATTCAGTCGGTGACGCTTAGTGAGATTCCACTGAAAAAGTTGACTCAGAAAGATATAGTACGATTCTATTATGACCCGGACTTCAAAAATAAAATTGAGGGAACTGCAGTAAATATTACCTGGGATGCTAATAAAAGTATGGAAATATATGCCCGATACAGGACATACACAGTGACCTTCCAGACAGGGGGCGGCAGCGCAGTAGCTCCTCAGGACGTTGTATATGGTGAAACAGCCGTGAAGCCCGCAGATCCCGCCAGGGAGGGATATACATTTGAAGGCTGGTATACGGATCAGGATTGCACGCAGTCGTTTGATTTCAGCGAAGAGATAACCAGTGATATGACACTGTATGCAAAGTGGACGAAGAACAAGTATACCGTAACCTTCCAGCCGAACGGAGGCAGTACCGTAGAATCACAGTCGGTTGCATACGGTGAGAATGCTGCCGAGCCGACAGCACCGGCGAGAGAAGGTTATACCTTTGACGGCTGGTATAAGGATGCTGCATGTACGCAGGCATATGATTTCAATGCATCAGTGACAGAGAATATGACGTTGTATGCAAAGTGGACGGAAAATACGTATACCGTAACTTTCCAGTCAAACGGCGGCAGTGAGGCATATCCTCAGACAGTAACCCACGGAAAGACGGCCACGAAGCCCGCGGAGGATCCCACCAGAGAAGGATATACCTTCGAAGGCTGGTTTACAGATGAGACATGCATGAAGGCATATGATTTCAATACAGCAGTGACAGCGGATGTGACGCTGTATGCGAAATGGACGGAGAAAATTCCTGAAACGGAGCCTGAAACAGAACCGGCACCGGAGCCTGAAACAGAGCCGACAACAGAACCAGCAACAGAACCGGCACCTGCACCGGCACCAGAACCTTCACCTGCACCGGAGACGGAAGCCCCGATCACAGCAGAGCAGATCGAGAAGAATTCCGCTGTATTGAATCAGAATCTTTTCGTGACACTGAAGAACGGCACCATGAAGGTTAACTGGAGTGGTGTACCGGATGCGGATACATACCGTATCTATGCTGTAGAATGCGGAAAACCTTTGAACGGTAAGACGCTTGCAAAGACTGTGACGAAAAACGGAAAAGTAAGCTGTACGTTTACGAAGCTGAAAGGCAAAAAACTGAACCCGAATAAGATTTACAAGGTGAAGATCCGCGCATACCGCACCACGGACGGGATGCTGCAGGAAATTGCAGACAGCCTGATCCTG
>SFEV01000079.1 GCA_004557975.1 Lachnospiraceae bacterium | reverse complement strand
CCGCACACAGCAATGCAAGATTTTTTCTTTTCAAAATAAGATCCTCCATTCTTTTTCTGATTATTTTTTTACTTTATAGAAAGAACATGATGCGTCTGTGTCTTTTCTGTGTATATTCTGTGTCCTGTCGCGTAAACAGCCAGCCGACTTTTACTTGTTTTTTCTTCCAAAATATTATAATATGGAATACAGTAGATTACCGAATGTACATGGGAGGTTATTATGCACGATAACGAATCATCTGAAAACTATCTGGAAACGATACTGATTCTGAGCAATCGGCTGCCGGTCGTTCGCTCTGTTGATATTGCCGAGGAACTGGATGTGACTAAACCAAGCGTCAGCGTAGCAATGAAAAAGCTGCGTGAAAATGACTGCATTACCGTATCAAAGGCCGGTTTCATCACACTTACAGAAAAAGGACATGAAATTGCATCTTCTATATACGAACGCCATACTTTTATATCCAACTGGCTGATTACCCTCGGTGTTTCGGAGAAAACAGCAGTTTCCGATGCCTGCAGGATGGAGCATTATATCAGCAAAGAAAGCTTCGATGCAATGAAGCGCTTTATCGAATCAAACATAAAATAAGCAAAAAAGGAATCCGCTGCCGATCCATATGATCCCGGGATTCCTTCTTTTATTATATTATGAGTTGCCCGACCAGTGAGCCTGATGTCGATTTTTCCGTGCTTTGCACTTCCAGAATCTTCTACTGAGGGCCCGTCAGCTGTCTTATTGCTTTCACACGCCTTCCGCCAGAATAGCCGCACTGTCTGAGCCCTTTTTCGATCACATCCTGCAGAGAAGCCTGATCAAGTTCCACCACAGAATCATCTTCCATCTCCACCAAAAGTTTCCCGCACAGATTTCCGCTGCCGCAGCACAGCTGATACGCGTTTTTCCGTTTCAGAGCTCCTATTTTTTCCAGGGCGCTGATGGTTCTGTATATGGTAGCGATGCCTATTCCGTGAATCTGCTTTGATGCAAGATAATATATTTCCTTACAGCAGGTACATTCTTCCTCAAGAATGATGTCAATCAGTATTTCTCTCTGACGGGTGACACGAAAGCCTTCTTTTCTGAGCAGCTCTGTCACCGTATTTCTGTCCATATTTCCGGTCAGATACCGGCTCGATTCCATGTTTTCTTTTTCCATATCGGAAATCTTACTGTCTCTGCCCACTTTATCCTCCGGTACCGCATTCCCTGCGGTATAAATTCTGCGACGGGTGAAAGGATATTTGCAGCCTTACTGTCCCTGCAAATGATGGCAATGTCCGCCGCAATGGCTGCAGTCCTGGCCGCACTGCAGGGATTTTCCGGCCTTTTTATCCTTAACCATACTGCGAATAATCAGACCTACCACTGCTGCAAGTATCAGAAGAACAACTGCAGTTCCCATATCATGCACCTCCTGTAAACACTCCTGATATTACTGTTTAAGCTCTCACCTTTCCGGCAATACTCTTCGGCACTGTCAGATTCTGGCTCTCCCTGTACGGACGGAACAGCAGATAAAGGAATCCGATCACCAGCACAAATGCCGCAGCTGTCCAGATACCGAATGTTCCGGCTGTAAGAAGTGTACCGATCTGATACACACAAAGGGAAACCACGTATGCCAGCAGTGTCTGGTATCCGATGGCGAACCAGAACCACTTTGCGTTGTTCATCTCTCTTCTGATCGCTCCCATAGCAGCAAAACAGGGGGCACACAGAAGGTTGAACACCAGGAAGGAATATGCTGCCACAGCCGTCATGGAGCCGGCCAGAGTACCCCAGATTTCCGCACCGTCCTCTGCGACTTCACCAAATCCGTACAGGATACCGAAGGTACCCACTACGTTCTCTTTTGCCACAAGGCCGGTGATCGCTGCCACTGCTGATTTCCACTCTCCCCAGCCAAGCGGAGCAAAGATCCATGCGATGGCAGAACCGATGGCAGCCAGAATACTGTTCTCCATATCCTCCACCATTCCGAAGCTTCCGTTCTCAAACCCGAAGCCCTGGGCAAACCATACGAAGATGGTGGACAGGAGGATGATGGTCCCTGCCTTCTTGATGAAAGACCATCCGCGTTCCCACATGCTGCGAAGTACATTTCCCACTGTGGGCAGGTGGTATGCCGGGAGCTCCATTACGAACGGAGCCGGGTCACCCGCAAACATTTTCGTCTTTTTCAGAATAATACCGGAGCAGATGATTGCCGCAATTCCCACAAAGTATGCGCTTGGCGCCACCCATGCAGCCCCGTCAAACAGTGCTCCTGCGATCAGGGCTATAATCGGCAGCTTTGCACCGCAGGGAATAAAGGTCGTGGTCATGATCGTCATTTTGCGGTCACGGTCATTCTCAATGGTCCTGGAAGCCATAACGCCCGGCACACCACATCCCGTCCCGATCAGCATCGGGATAAAGGATTTACCGGACAGGCCGAATTTACGGAAAATACGGTCCATGATAAATGCGATACGTGCCATATAGCCGCATCCCTCCAGGAATGCGAGGAAGATGAACAGCACCAGCATCTGGGGAACGAATCCGAGCACGGCACCGACACCGCTGATAATACCGTCTACCAGGAGGCCTGTCAGCCACGGTGCACAGTCTATGGATTCCAGCGCACTCTGGGCGGAGGGGATAATCCACTCGCCAAACAGGGTATCATTGGTCCAGTCTGTCAGCAGAGTGCCGACTGTCGTTACGGACACATAGTAAACGATAAACATGACCACTGCAAATATCGGCAGCGCAAGGAAACGGTTCGTCACAATGCGGTCGATTTTATCCGATGCGGACATCTGCTTTTTCACACGCTTTTTGTAGCAGTCCTCAATGATGCTTCCTATGTAATTGTACCGCTCTCCGGTGATGATGCTCTCCGCGTCATCATCCATTTCATTTTCGCAGTTTACAATATCCGCCTCAATGTGGTCCAGCAGGGCTTTATCCAGCTTCAGACTTTCCCGGACCTTCTCATCACGCTCGAAAAGCTTTACTGCATACCAGCGCTCCATGCTCTGGTCCACTTTGCCGCTGATCGCCTCCTCAATGTGGGCAATGGCGTGCTCCACGCAGCCCTCAAAGCTGTGGGCCGGCTGGCTCTTCTTCCCACTCCTGGCCATGGATACCGCCCGCTGGGCAAGCTGGTCAATTCCTTCGCCCTTCAGTGCTGAGATCTCCACCACCTTGCATCCCGTATCCTTTGCCAGGCGCTCCACATTCAGCTCTTCCCCGTTTTTCTTTACCAGATCCATCATGTTGACCGCAATGATGACCGGGATGCCAAGCTCCGTGAGCTGGGTGGTCAGGTACAGGTTTCGCTCCAGGTTCGTTCCGTCAATGATATTGATAATTGCATCCGGCTTCTCGCCAAGGAGGAAATTTCTGGATACCACTTCCTCCAGCGTATAGGGGGACAGGGAGTATATACCCGGAAGATCCACGAGGATTGCCTCATCTCCCTTTGCCGTATAGCCCTTTATTTTCCCCTCTTTCTTTTCCACGGTTACTCCGGGCCAGTTTCCCACGAACTGGTTGGAACCAGTAAGGGCATTGAACAGGGTGGTCTTGCCGCTGTTCGGATTGCCTGCAAGCGCAATTTTTATTTTCATAATCAGCCTCTCTTCCCGATTGCACATCTGCAACGTTTTTTAGTTCTTCCTAACTCCGTCTTAAAAAAAATCAGTGCTGAACTTCAATCATCTCTGCGTCAGCCTTTCGCAGGGACAGCTCATACCCTCTCACGGTCACTTCCACAGGATCGCCAAGGGGCGCTACCTTGCGCACATAGACTTCCGTATTCTTCGTGATTCCCATATCCATGATCCGGCGCTTCACAGCACCCTCCCCGCGGATTTTCAGAACCCTGACTGTCTCACCGCATTTTACATCCCGCAATGTTGCCATTTTCTCTCCTCCTGTTATAAATATATCCGCCTCACCAGACGGCCCGGCGGTCGGCCGCAGAACTGCATGCAAAAAACACTCCCAGCTCAGACCATAATTTTGTTCGCCATTTCTTTGCTGATTGCTACCCGTGACTCTTTCACGTTCACGATCAGATTTCCGTTCATCTCAGAGACGACAGTGACATACCCTCCGACAACAAATCCAAGACTTTCCAGAAATCGTCTCGTCTCATCTTTTCCGCCAACCTTCCGGATCTGATTCATCCGGCCGGTTTCTGACATAGATAGCGGCATCATAATCCACCTGCTTTCGTTCTCAATGAAGTTTTTTTCTTATTACATGAGTTAGTATATTCTTACTTCTATTTTGTGTCAATAACTATAATTGATAATTTTTTTCATTAACGCAATGCTGCAGACTCTCCGCCCGTCCTTAACCGCTACGAAATTCTTTCTTTATCCATCTCGTAAACAATGTCTGCCAGATTCATCGTGGATTTCCTGTGAGACACAAGAATGACCGTCCTTTTTTTGCAGGCTTTCTGAATCGACTTCAGAATTATGCCCTCGTTCAGCGCATCCAGGTTGCTGGTAGGCTCGTCCAGCAGTAAAAACGGAGCATCATGAAGAAAGGCACGTGCAATACCGATTCTCTGTCTCTCCCCGCCGGACAGCGTCTCACCAAGCTCTCCGACTTCCGTATCGTATCCCTCCGGAAGGCTCATAATAAAATCATGGACGGAAGCTTTCTTCGCCGCTTCCATGATCTCCTCTCTGGAAGCACCCCGCTTTGCTATGGCAATGTTGGCTGCAATGGAATCGTGGAACAGGTGTGTCTCCTGAGTGACAAAGCTCTCGGTATCCCGAAGCCTGGCCGTCGGAATCTGATTTACAGCGTCCCCGCAGACAGATATTTTGCCTTCCCGGACATCCCAGAATCTCATAAAAAGCTTCAGCAGGGTAGATTTTCCGGAACCGCCTGCCCCGTGCATGCCTATGATTTTTCCCGGCTCTGCCGTAAGTGAATAGTCGCTCAGGATGGCCTCCTCATTGTATGCAATGGAAAGGCCCAGAAATATCACCAAATTGCAGTGAACACCGAGGTCCTTGGAAAAAACCTTGCCCATACCCACAATATTGAAGTGATTCGCAAAAATAAAAGCCAGTCCGCGCAGCACCATGGAGAAGTGTCCCACCAGCCAGGTAGACAGTGCCTGGATCATCTCATTCTGCAACTACTGCCGTTTCCACCGCCGAACCATTGCCGGGTTCCGTTACCGTTTCCTCATCATAAGTAAACGTATGGATGATACTTCCCGTTTCAGCATCCGCGGACTTCTCTGTAAAAGAAGCTTCTCTCCTTGCCGCTGCTTCCATCGCCTCCATCTGTCTGGTTGGCCGGCCATATTCTTCCTGTGAAGCAATTCGAACACCTGTTAATCTGTAATTATCTCCCCTTACCGTATAGACATCAATTTCACCTTCCGGCATCTGGATGGCTGTACAGGTATCCAGATGCCGGTCGGATAATTTCTGCATCTCTTTCTCTGGCAGATCAGAAAATGAGGAATTTCCGGAGATAAAGATTTCACCTCCCATATCATACGCGTAAGTCATTGCCTGTACACCGCAACTGCATACTGTCGCAGATAAGGCAGTTCCCATTAATAAAGCAGTAATTCTTCTTTTCATTGTAACATCCAACTCCTTTGCATTTTTTATCGTATTCATACCATACCATTGAAAATTGTAATGCAATTGGAGTTTTTATGTGATTTTCGTGTATTTTTACAGCGAGAAGGAAAAACGCCCCCCCCGATATCCCACCCCTCTTATTGTACTAATCAGATTTACTCCCAGCTTTTTGCGAATATTTTTTATATGAGTATCCACGATCCGCTCTTCCCCATAGTAAGCTTCACCCCACACCATGATTAAAAGCTTCTGACGTGTCAGAACGATCCCTTTATTAATAAGCAGAACGTATAACATCTCAAATTCTTTCTGTGTTAATTCGATCTCTGTCAGTACCCCCGTTTCAGCATTACAAACAGAAACATGATGCCCCATCACGTCCACGCTTAAAGATTTAAGCCTTTGATCTGGTATGCTTCTTCATCCAATGCCGTGAGCATGATAATTGGCACATCCGATTCCCTGCGGATCAATTCACAAACCCCAAAACCGTCTATCTTCGGCATCATAACATCCAGCAATACAAGATCGAACGCTCCATTATGGAATTTCGCAATCCCGTCCACACCATCATTCGCCAGTGTAACCGCATATCCCTCGTCCACCAAATAGTTTTCCAATATTTTCTGAATATCATCTTCGTCTTCCACAACCAATATCCTGTACAAAAATCACTCCCTCTGATTTCTTTTTCAGCTGCCCGTAATTATACATGAACAATATGTAGTTATGATGGAGTTTACAATAATTATAGCCATGAGCAATATTCCCATGGCCATATCATCATGCAATACGCTTCCTGTAGCATACCGGAAAATGAAGACGCCTGCGTACCCGCACCATCACGCACTTTTGCAGTCGCAGGAGTATATCATTCATTTTCCAGAATAAATGCTGCAATATCAGTAATCACCTGCGGATCCACCGTCTGTTTTTTCTGGTAATCAGACGGACCGTTTTCCTTTTTCCCTTCCATAAACAGATGGGTCAGACCTTCATACGTCTTAAAAGTCCAGTTTTCTTTTTCTCCATAGACTTCTTTCCAGATATTGTAATCTTCCATGGTCACCTGATAATCTTCCAGACCCTGCAGCACGAAACACGGCTGAGTAATCATAGACGCAGCCTCCACCTGATCATACTGATCCAGATCCTTCCAGTATGCTGAATAAGCACCCATTACTGCCTCTTCATCCGGCAGCATATCCGGATTTTTCAATCTGTCCAGCTCAGCATCAATCTGTACTTTCTCCTGCTTCTGTTCCTCCGTAAGTTCCGGTATCATCCCATACAGGAAATCATACTGCTCCCGCATGATATCGGTTAACTTTCTGGCCGGAGCTGCCAGGAAAATGTATCCGGCCACATCCTCCTGTTTTTTCAGTGTGTTATGGATTCTCGGCAGTGCTTCACCGCCGAGGCTGTGTCCCGCCACATAGATTCTGGATCCGTCAATTTTTTCCTGACCTGACAGAATTTCCACTGCCTTCACCGCATCCAGGACCGTCTCGTCCTCCAGAGTCAGACCGGTATCCTCTGCCATATTCTGTCCATAGACAAAGGTTCTTTTATCATAACGGTACACCGCAATTCCGTTTTCCGCCAGTCCCAATGCCATATCACGGAACGGCTTATTGGCACCTACCGTCTCATCCCTGTCCTGAGGACCTGACCCGTGAACGAGAATCACTGCCGGAAACGGGCCTTCCCCCTCCGGCACAGTAAGCGTACCCGGAAGTTCCCAGCCCTCATGGGCATCAACCGGAAGACTCAGCTCCATCTCTGTAATTCCCTCTGGTAATGCTTCTGACGAAAGCGCAGATTCACCTTCCGCTGCTCCTTCATCATAGGCAGCTGTCACAATCCCCGCAATCTGACCTTCGCTATCCACATTCAGTACCAGATTCAGCTTCTGCAGAGAAAATACACAGGGAACACTGTAGCTGGTATAGCCTGCTGTCTCCGAAATGACAGGTTCTCCCACCGTCTGCAGTTCTCCCAGAGCTTTCAGGGAAGACTGCAGTCCCACAAACCCGCCGGACGGTTTCAGTGCATCCAGAAGTTCTTTTGTATGTGTGTAGTCTTCCGCAAGGCTGTCTGCATCACCGCTGCACAGAGTCTCCACATAGGATTTCGCATCCAGCCCGTCTGCCAGACAGTTTCCTGATACCAGTAAAGCGACTGCACAGACAGACAACAATAATGTCCACAATTTTCTCATTCCAATACCCCCTCATTATCAAAGACTGATTTTCATGTTTTACAGTTATTCTTCGTTTGAAGCCTCGTACTGATTGTAACATATCCCACATAGAAATAGTATAAAAATGTCTTCTCCTTTTCTAAAATTATCCTTCAAAACAGTTTACACTATCTTGTTATTCATCCAATAATACTCTATAATTTTTGCTATACAAAGAAGGCTTTTCACTGCATAACATCAAAATATTACAAAAATGAGGGAAAAATGAAAATCATTGCAATTATTGATGATGATATACATATTGGCGACATACTGACGGAAGTACTGACGCAGGAAGGTTATGCCGTCCTCCGTGCTTACTCCGGCACAGAAGCCCTGTATCTCCTTACCCAAAAGAAACCTGATCTGATATTGCTTGATCTGATGCTCCCCGGTTTACCCGGCGAAGAAGTTCTGCCCCATATTCAGAATATTCCAGTGATTGTCCTCAGTGCAAAGATTGATGTGGAAGATAAAGTGAATCTTCTGCTTAACGGTGCTGCGGATTATATGACCAAACCCTTTGACGTAAAAGAACTTCTTGCACGGATTACCGTTCAGCTTCGGAGAAACGCAATACAGACGACGAGCCATGCACTGTCGATCGGGGATCTGAGCCTGGATACCGTATCTCTGTCACTGACAGTAAAAGGTCAGGCGGTAAAACTGACCCGGACAGAATATGCCATCCTGAAGCTGCTGATGGAAAATCCCAGACAGGTAATTGCAAAAAGTGTACTGCTGGACCGCATCAGTCTGGATACACCGGACTGCACAGAGCGTTCACTTAAGCAGCATATCAGTAATCTGCGAAAGAAACTGCAGGATGCGGGAGGCTCAGATTACATTGAAACCGTATGGGGCATTGGTTTCAAACTGGCAGAACTAAAATCCTGACCAAATCTTGACAATTTTCCTGACCACTTTCTTGACCTTTGTTTTGTATACTCAGGCCATTAAGGAGGAAAACAATATGGACTATATTTTACAGACAAACTGCCTGACAAAAGAGTATAAAAAATTTCGGGCATTAAACGGCCTTTCCATGAACGTTCCCAAAGGCTCCATCTACGGCTTTGTCGGGAAAAACGGTGCCGGAAAGACCACACTGATCCGCCTGATTTGCGGATTGCAGGAACCGACTTCCGGCGTTTTTACTCTCTATGGCATCCCAAATGACAGCAATAACATTATCAAATCCCGCCGTAGGATGGGTGCTGTGGTGGAAAACCCTTCCATCTATCTGGATATGACTGCAGAAGAAAATCTGAAACAGCAGTATCTCCTTCTCGGACTGCCGTCCTATGACGGCATCCAGGATCTGCTGAAGCTTGTGGGCCTGAAGAATACCGGAAAGAAAAAGGCAAAGAATTTATCCCTTGGTATGAAACAGCGTCTTGGCATCGCAATTGCACTGGCAGGTGATCCTGATTTTCTTGTGCTTGATGAACCTGTGAACGGTCTTGATCCGCAGGGCATTGTAGAAATAAGGGAATTAATTCTGAAGCTGAACCGGGAAAGACAGATCACCGTTCTCATCTCCAGCCACATTCTGGATGAACTTTCCCGCCTGGCCACTCACTACGGTATCATTGATAACGGACATATGGTAAAGGAACTGAGTGCCGGAGAACTGGATGCCGCCTGCCGCAAGTGTGTCCGCATGGAAGTGAGCAATACCTCTGCTCTGGCCCGTGTTCTTGACTCTATGCATTTAGAATATAAGATCATCTCCGATACAACAGCCGATGTATATGCCAAAGTGAACGTGACCCAGTTGACTACCGCACTGCTGAATGAAAACTGCGAAGTACTGTCCATACAGGAAAAGGATGAAAGTCTGGAGAGCTATTACCTCTCTTTAGTAGGAGGTGGTGGCAATGCGTAAACAATTGTTTGCCAATTTTCACCGCCTGTGGCGAAGTCAGCCCTTCTGGCTGTTTCTCGGGGGAATGATCTGCCTTGCATCCGTTTTCATGATGATACAGTATACCGCAATGGATTATACGGTTCCTTTGAGTCGGTAATCTTTTTGCCATTAAGTCTCTATGGAATGGCTGCTGCATCTTTTGTGAGCGTATTTGTGGGAACCGATTTCAGCGACGGTTTTATCCGAAACAAGGTTCTTACCGCTCACAGCCGTAATCATGTGGTATTTGCCCACATGATCACCAGCTGTGCAGGCTGCGTTCTGGTGTATCTCGCAGTTACTGTCTTTTCCGCAGGAGCCGGGACA
>SFEV01000023.1 GCA_004557975.1 Lachnospiraceae bacterium | reverse complement strand
CGCATAAGCTTGTCAGTTAAGTTCAAAATGGACGATTATAAGTTTGATAGGGATAGTTTGCGCTTTTTTGGCTATCCGATAGTTTTTGTTTCATAGTAAAGAGGACAGTTCTGCACGTCTGGTCCTGGACGGCAGAGAGAATGGTTCCGTACATATTTTGGGGCTGCGAACGCGCAGCCCCATTTTTGGACAGAGAAAAGATAATAAGGCAGAGGACAGAATGAAGGAGGAATAACGCATGGGAATGACAATGACACAGAAGATTCTGGCTGCGGCAGCAGGTCTGGAGTCGGTAGAGGCCGGTCAGCTGATCGAAGCGAAGCTGGATCTCGTTCTGGGAAATGACATTACATCACCGGTGGCAATCCATGAGATGGATAAATTCAAGACAGACAAGGTGTTTGACAAGGACAAGATTGCTCTTGTCATGGACCATTTTATTCCGAATAAGGATATCAAATCTGCAGAGCACTGCAAGTGTGTTCGCGAGTTCGCCTGCAGACATGAGATCACCAATTATTTTGATGTCGGACAGATGGGGATTGAACATGCTCTGCTTCCGGAACAGGGACTGACAGTTGCAGGCGATGTGATCATCGGCGCGGATTCCCACACGTGTACGTACGGTGCACTGGGCGCTTTTTCCACCGGTGTCGGCAGTACAGATATGGCGGCTGGTATGGCTACAGGCAAGGCATGGTTCAAGGTGCCTTCAGCGATCCGCTTCCGTCTTACCGGAAAGCCCGCTCCGTGGATCAGCGGCAAGGATATCATCCTGCATATTATCGGAATGATCGGTGTGGACGGCGCTCTTTATAAATCCATGGAATTTGTCGGAGATGGAATTGCACATCTCTCTATGGATGATCGTTTTACAATCGCAAATATGGCGATCGAAGCAGGCGGTAAGAACGGTATTTTCCCTGTGGACGATCTGGCTGTTGCTTATATGAAGGAGCATTCCAAACGTGAGTTCAAGGTCTATGAGGCAGATGAGGATGCTGTCTATGATGAAGAGTATACGATTGACCTGAGCAGTCTTCGTCCGACTGTAGCATTCCCGCATCTTCCGGAAAATACAAAGACAGTGGATGAGATCGGGGAAGACATCGTGATTGACCAGGCAGTGATCGGTTCCTGCACCAACGGAAGAATTGATGATCTTCGCATAGCGGCAGGAATCCTGAAGGGCCGCAAAGTAAAAAAAGGTGTCCGTTGTATTGTTATTCCTGCTACTCAGTCTGTTTATCTGCAGGCAATGGAGGAAGGACTGCTGAAAATTTTCATTGAGGCGGGAGCTGTTGTCAGCACGCCGACCTGCGGTCCGTGTCTTGGCGGATACATGGGAATTCTGGCGGACGGTGAGCGCTGCATTTCCACAACAAACCGCAATTTCGTAGGACGAATGGGTCATGTGGGATCAGAGGTTTATCTGGCAAGTCCGGCAGTGGCGGCAGCCAGTGCAGTAACAGGAAAGATTTCTTCACCGAAAGAGTTATAAAGACAGGAGGAAAGACAGATGAAAGCATCAGGAAGAGTATTTAAATACGGGGACAATGTAGATACGGATGTTATCATCCCGGCACGTTATCTGAATTCCTCCGATCCGGCAGAGCTTGCCACGCACTGCATGGAGGATATCGATAAGGATTTTATTCACCAGGTAAGCAAAGACGATATTATTGTGGCCAAAAAGAATTTCGGATGCGGTTCTTCGAGAGAGCATGCACCGATTGCAATTAAGGCGGCAGGCGTAAGCTGCGTGATTGCTGAGACTTTTGCGAGGATTTTCTATCGGAACGCTATCAATATCGGACTTCCGATTATCGAGTGCCCGGAGGCATCCAGAGGAATTGAAGCGGGTGACGAGGTGGAGATCGATTTCGACAGCGGTATGATCTATAACAGAACGAAGGGAACTGAGTTCAAGGGACAGGCTTTTCCGGAATTTATGCAGAAAATTATCAGAGCAGAGGGACTGATCAACTACATCAATCAGGAATAAAGTAATCTCTTTCCGGGAATTCGTTAGAATTAACAAATCTCAAGGAAAATTTAAGAGTTTTTTTGTTTTGTTGTTGGTTTTTTCCGGTAAATGTGTTATGATGGTTTATCAGAAGAGACAAAACAGGAGGATGACATGAAAGCGTGGGAAATAGCAGCCGATATTTTTCAAAATGCCAGTCCGCGTCTTCTGAAAGAAGAGGAGCAGACCTGGGAAGCAAATATCTCTGTGTCTGATTTTTATGATCAGCAGACTTCACTGGTGTGGGGCAGCAATGTTCCGGGTTCCGGCGCTCCTGAAAAGATTATGGTCGCTGCGGTACAGGCAATGGAGAACCGTGGTTATCAGGCGACAGAGGAGATGGAATCTCTTCTGATCAGGGGAATTGAGGCAAATGAGAACAAAGATATGGTTGCACTCCACAAGATTTCATCGAAGCTTCAGAATGGTCTCAGCCAGATGAAAAAGGATGTCGAGTCACCTTACTGGTCGCACAGATATTACCAGAGCTTTGGGGAATATGCGTCTTCTGTTGTGTTTCCGGAGCGGACAGAGGTGGATGTTGATTCGGATACTTTCCGGGGACAGATTTACGGAGCGTGGCTGTCTCAGCTGATCGGAGCCGCATTTGGCACCATGGTGGAAGGCTATACCTCGGAAAATCTTTACAGGACATTCGGAGAAGTGCGCGATTATCTGAGAAGACCGGGGACGTACAACGATGACATTACATATGAGCTGGCTTTTCTGAAGGCTTTTTCCGAGTCTGGCTATGAAGTTACCTCGGAGCAGATCGCAATGGAATGGATCGGACTGATCCCGGCAGGATGGTCGGCGGAGGAAGCAGCTCTGCGGAATCTGAGACTTGGCATTCTCCCGCCGGAGAGCGGAAGATATGCGAATCCGTTTAATGAGTGGATCGGTGCGCAGATGCGTTCCGGTATCTGCGGGATGGTTGCTCCCGGAGATGCATACCAGGCAGCAAAGCTGGCATGGGCCGATGGAGAAGTGTCGCATGCCAACAATGGAATCCTCGGCGGTGTATTCAATGCGGTGCTGACCTCTCTGGCGTTCGTGGAAAAAGATGTACGTGTGCTTCTGGAAAAGGCGATCGGGCTGATTCCGGATGACAGCGAATATCATGAGATCCTTAAGTTCGCCTACAATTGCTGCCGGAAATACGGAGACTGGCACGATGCTCTGCGGGCATGCAGTGAAAAGCTTGTCCGGTATAACTGGATTCATGCGTACCCCAATGCGTGCTGTGAGCTGATTGCACTGTGGTACGGCGGCGGAGATTACGAAAAAACTCTTCTGATTATTACAATGTGCGGCTATGATGTAGACTGCAATGCTGCAATGATTATGCCGGTTCTGGCAATCCAAAAGGGAATGGGTATCATTCCAGAAAAGCTGATTCATCCTGATTTTTCTGTTATTATGACGTACATGCGTCAGTATCGCAGGATAGGACTGGAGGAATTGGTGGACGATACTTTATCAAGTATAAAAAAAGCATGTGAGAGGAGAAATGCAACATGAGAAAGGCAAAACTGTTTGCACTTGCTGCAGTACTGACTCTGTCACTGGCAGGATGTGGTTCCAGTGAGAAGAAAGAGACAGAAAAGGCAACAGAGGCAAAAACTGAGGCTGTCACAGAAGCAGCTACAGAGGCAAAGACGGAAGCAGCTACAGAAGCAGCAGAAGCTGAAACGGAAGCAGCTACGGAGGCAGTAACAGAGGCACAGACGGAAGCGGCTACGGAAGCAGAAGCTGAGACCGAGGTGGCTACAGAAGTCACAACAGAAGCAGAGCTGGCAGCAGAGGCCGGGACGGAAGAGGCAACTGAAGCAGCAACAGAAGCCGTAACAGAAGCAGCAACTGAGGAGGCAACAGAAGCTGAGACAGAAGCAGCAACTGAAGCAGCAACAGAAGCTGAGACAGAAGCAGCAACTGAGGAAGCAACAGAAGCCGAGACAGAAGAGGCAACTGAAGCAGCAACAGAAGCTGAGACGGAAGCAGCAACTGAAGAAGCAACAGAAGCTGAGACAGAGGAAGTAACTGAGGAAGCAACGGAAGCTGAGACAGAAGTAGTAACTGAGAAGGCAACAGAGGAAGAGCTGGCAGCAGAGGCCGAGACAGAAGAGGCAACTGAGGAAGCAACGGAAGCTGAGACAGAAGAAGTAACTGAGGAAGCAACAGAAGCTGAGACAGAAGAAGCAACTGAGGCTGAGACAGAGGCAGTAACTGAGGAAGCAACAGAAGCTGAGACAGAAGAAGTAACTGAGGAAGCAACGGAAGCTGAGACAGAAGAAGCAACTGAGGAAGCAACTGAGGAAGCAACAGAAGCTGAGACAGAGGAAGTAACTGAGGAAGCAACAGAGGCTGAGACAGAGGCAGCTGCAGAAGCTTTCGAAGCACCGGAAGGCACACATTACCGTGCAGCTCTCCTGCTGAATGGTAATCTCGGCGACAAGTCCTTCTATGATTCAGCAAACGAAGGTCTTACAAGACTTCGCGATGAGCTGGGAGAGGACGTATTTGATTTCAAGGTTGAGCAGATGGGCGGTACTGCAGCAGACGAGGCAAAATGGGAGCCGACACTGCTTGACTACTGCGATTCCGGCGAGTACGATGTAATTATCATGGGTACATGGCAGATGTCTGTTCCGCTTGCAAACGCAGCGGCAGAATATCCGGACCAGAAGTTTATTTTCTTCGACGAGGCATTTGATTTCGAAGGAAATGGAAATCCGGAGAACATCTATAACGTACTTTACAAGCAGAACGAAGTATCCTACCTGGTAGGTGCTGCAGCTGCAATGATGACAACAGACAGCTCTCTTGAAGGAATCGATCCGGACAACCATATCATCGGATTCCTCGGCGGTATGGACAACTCCGTTATCAATGACTTCCTGGTAGGATATATCCAGGGTGCTGCTGACATCGATCCGGATATCGAGATCGCAGTTGGATTTGTCGGTGATTTCGTAGACTCCACAAAGGGTAAGGACATCGCTCTTTCACAGTATCAGAGCGGTGCTGACGTAGGATTTAACGTAGCTGGTAATGCAGGTCTCGGACAGATTGAGGCAGCTAAGGATGAAGAGAAATATGCATTCGGTGTTGACTCTGACCAGGCAGCTCTGCTTCCGGATTACGCAGATTACATCCCGTCATCAGCTCTGAAGAACGTTGGTAATTCCCTGTATTCAGCAATCCAGAAGGATATGCTGGGTGAGCTGGCATACGGTACACAGGAGACATACGGTTTTGCTGAGGGTGGTGTAGCTCTTGTTAAGGATGCACATTATGAGGAAATGCTTCCGGAAAACATCCGTACGAAGCTGGACGAGCTGGAGACAGCAATCTCCGACGGTGAGATCGTAGTTTACACATCTGCAGATATGGATCAGGCTGAAATCGAAGAACTGAAAGAGTCTGTAAAGGTAGGAAGATAACACAGAGAAAGAAATGGTCTGAAACGGGAATCTGAGACAGCAGATTTTGTGGACGCCATGATGGAAAGCGCAGATGCGCCGGGGCTGTTGCAAAATTATGAAATTATTTTGCGACAGCCCTTTCTTTTTCTATAATTTTTCTATAATGGGAAGAGGTGGTTTTGTGGCTAAAGAAACAGTTTTGCAGATGCAGCACATTATGAAGATTTATTCAAACGGTGTTGTCGCAAACGAAGATGTCAGCCTTGAGTTGTATAAAGGAGAAATTCATGCACTGCTGGGGGAAAACGGTGCCGGCAAAAGTACACTGATGAAGGTACTCTTTGGAATTGAATCTCCTGATCAGGGAAAAATAATCCTGAACGGGAAGGAGACGACAATCAAATCCCCGCAGGATGCCATCAGTAAAGGGATCGGTATGGTGCATCAGCACTTCATGCTGCTGCCGTCACTGACGGTTGCTGAAAATATTATTCTCGGTGTGGAGCCGCGCAAAGGCGGTGTGTTCATTGATATGAAGCGTGCGGTGGATGCTGCCCGGGAAATTGCAGACAAATACAATTTTGATATAGACGTAACGGCAAGAGTGGAGGAAATTCCGGTCGGAATCAAGCAGAAGGTGGAAATTCTGAAGGCGCTGTACCGCGGTGCCGATATTCTGATTCTGGATGAGCCGACTGCAGTTCTGACTCCCCAGGAGACAGAAGAATTGTTTGTTCAGCTGGAGAAGCTGCGTGACAACGGACATACAGTCATTTTTATCTCTCACAAGCTTGATGAAATAAAGCGAATCTGTGACCGTGCGACAATTATGCGCAATGGTAAGAGCATGGGAACGTACAGTGTAGATGAAATCAGTACCAGCGACATGTCAAAGCTGATGGTTGGCCGTGAGGTTGTCCTGACCTTTGAAAAAAATGAACCGAAGACTGGCGATGTGATGCTGCAGGTGGAGCATCTTTTGGCATATAACGCACAGGGGGTTCAGAAGATAAACGACCTTTCCTTTGAACTGCGCGGAGGTGAAATCCTCGGCATTGCAGGTGTGGAGGGGAACGGACAGTCTGAGCTGATTGATGTGATTACCGGCCTTTCGAGAAAGTACAGTGGCGATGTGATTCTTAAGGGAAGCAATATCCGCCAGTTCTCCATCAAGGATATCCGGGAGAAAAAGCTGGGACATATTCCCGAAGACCGCATGGTGGAGGGATGTGCCGCTCATCTGAATATCCGTGAGAATATCTTTGCAAACCAGTATACCGACAGCCGGTTTTCCGGCAGGGTTATGCTGAAAATGAAAGAAATTCAGAAGAGAAGTGATGAACTGATCCGGGAATACCTGATTAAATGCAAATCACAGAACCAGGAAGTTGGTATGCTTTCCGGCGGAAATATTCAGAAGGTGATTGTAGCACGCGAGTTTTCCACAGGACCGGATGTGATTATTGCAAATCAGCCTACCCGTGGTATCGATGTGGGAGCGGCAGAGTTTATCCGCCGGCGGCTTCTGGAGTTCCGCGACGCAGGCTGTGCTGTTCTGCTTGTGTCAGCTGATCTGAATGAAATCTTTTCACTGAGCGACCGACTGGCTGTCATGTACAAAGGGCGTTTTTCTGGACTGTTCACAGATGTGTCCAGTGTTACGGAAGATGAGCTTGGACAGTACATGCTCGGTCTGAAAAATGATTATGAAAACGGAGGTGTGACACATGAGTAGCGTAAAGAAATTTGAAGCGTTCCGCATGTTTTTTGCTGTTGTGATTGCGCTTCTGCTTTCCTTTTTGGTTATTTTTATGGTGAGTGAGCAGCCGCTGACGGCAATTTATACAATGGTCACCGGCCCGTTTAAAAGCAAACGGAATCTGGCCAATGTGGTGGAATCCATGATACCGCTCATTTTCACAGGTACAGGTGTCTGCATTATGTTTTCTGCAAATCAGATCAACCTGGCAGGTGAGGGCGCGTTCCATCTCGGCGGTCTCGTGGCAGCAGTCGTTGCACTGAAGATGGGGCTTCCGGCGGGAGTCAGCCCTGTGGTGGCAATTACTCTGGCCGGTCTGGCGGGAGCTGCTTTTTCTTCCATTCCGGCGATTCTGAAGATCAGGACAACAGCCTCAGAGCTTGTGTCCTCCCTGATGCTGAACTATATTTCTCTGTGGTTCTGCATGTTTATTCTGATGCATTATATCTGTGATCCGAGTACCGGATCTGCCTCCTATCTGATTCCCGAGGAAGCGTCTCTTCCGGCACTGATTGACAGGACCAGAATTCACGCGGGACTGTTTCTTGCCCTGGCAGTTGCAGTATTCGGCTATATCTTCCTGTATAAGACGAAGATGGGTTATGAGCTTCGCCTGACAGGACAGAATGAAAAATTTGCAAAGTATGCAGGTATCAGTATAGTGAAGGTTATCCTGATTTCGCAGATGCTTGGCGGATGTATCGCAGGTATCGGCGGTGGCGTGGAGCTGCTTTCTCCGATTTATACAAGATTTTCCTGGACTTCACTGCTTGGATACGGCTGGGATGCGATTATTATCTGTACCCTCTGCAAGAACAATCCTCTGTACACGCCTCTGGCTGCTCTGTTTTTGGCATATCTGAGAACAGGCGCTTCCATCATGGCGCGCTATACCGATGTGTCACTGGAAATTGTACAGATCACACAGGGTATTATTATTCTGCTTGTGGTAGCTGAACAGTTCCTGAGTGGTTATAAACACAAGATGATTGCAAAAGAAGCGATGGCTTCTCTGAAAGATGAGGAGGTGGCATAATGTTAAACAATATTTTATCTCCGGATTTTTTCAATGCCATTCTGCGTGCCACCACCCCGATTCTGTTCGCGACACTGGCTTCCGCAGTGGCACAGAAGTCGGGAATCACAAATATGGCGCTGGAGGGTATGCTTCTGTTTGCCTCTTTGTTTGGTGTCATTTTCAGCTCCCTGACCCACAGCTTTCTGGGTGGTCTGCTGATTACGATGGCCATCGGGGGCGCAATCGGATTTATTCTTGCATTTTTTATCCTGCAGCTGAAAACAGATGAGATTCTTGCGGCAATTGCGCTGAATCTGATTGCCACAGGCGGCACGGTACTCCTGCTTCTTGCAGTTTCCGGAGACCGCGGAGCATCCACTTCGATTTCCAGTGTATCTGCTCCTGTGATCCGGATTCCGCTGATTGTGGATATACCGTTTATCGGAAAAGTTGTCTCAGGACAGAATCTGATGACATACCTTGCGCTGCTGGCAGTAATTGTGGTACATATTTTCCTGTATAAAACTCCGATGGGACTGAAAATCAGGGCAGTAGGAGAGAATAAAAATGCGGCGGAGTCTGTAGGTATCAGTTCCCGCAGGATTCAGTATATTGCACTTGTGCTGAGCGGTGTGCTCTGCAGTATGGGCGGGTACTTCCTCTCCGGAGGTTATATGAACATGTTCACCAAGGACATGTCTGCCGGAAAAGGATTTATTGCTCTGGCGGCCAGCTCTATGGGAGCGAACACACCGATCGGAGGTTTCCTTGTATCACTGCTGTTCGGTGCTGCCCAGGCACTGGGCAATCTGATGCAGCTCACAACGATACCGACAGAGCTGATTCAGATGATTCCTTATCTGACGACGCTGATCGGCCTTGCCGTATACAGTTACGCCGTGATGAAGCGCAGAAACCGCATGAGTGCGAAAGCGTAAGCCTGAAATCCACGGGAGCATATATCCGGTTTTGCACAGACGGCTTAGTGTGAGGAGGAAAGGAATGTGAAATATCATATTTTATTTGACTGTGATCCCGGGATCGACGATGCAGTTGCATTTGCTCTGGCAGGAGCGCATCCGGAGGTCTTTGTGATGGATGGAGTTACTACGGTTGCAGGAAATCAGACCAGTGAGCGTGTGACAGGCAATGCTCTGAAGCTGATTGCTTTTCTCGGAATCGATGCACCTGTGGCCCGTGGAGCGGCAGGACCGCTCCTGCGGGAGATTATACCGGCAGGTGATATTCACGGCAGTACGGGACTTGGCAACTGTGTGCTTCCGGAGACGGACCGGACAGTCGTGCCGGAATTTGCCCCGGAGTTCATGTGCCGGAAAATCCGTGAACTTCCCAGGGGAGAGCGGATGGTTCTTGTGCCCACAGGACCGCTTACAAATATTGCACTTCTTCTGAAAGCTTTTCCGGACTGCAGGGAAAAGATTGACCGCATTGTGCTGATGGGAGGCTCCATGTCAGGCGGAAATATAACCGTATCGGCGGAATTTAATATCTGGGAGGACCCGGAGGCCGCTGCCATTGTATTTGAAAGCGGAATCCCGATTGTTATGTGCGGCCTGGATGTGACGATGCAGTGCGGTTTTCGCAGAGAGCAGGTGCGCCAGCTTCTCAGGGATGAATCAGAGGTGGCGCGCGCTTATGGCGAGATGATGAATTTTTATTTTGAGACGACTGTCTATGAAAAGCAGGAGAAGATCGCGATCCACGACGCTGTGACATTTATGTACCTGCTCCATCCGGAAATTTTCAGTGGGAGAGAGATGCACGTGCAGATTGACTGCTCGGAAGGTCTGAACCGTGGTATGACCGTCTGCGACACAAGAGTCTGGTCGGATGCAAAGCCGAATGCTCTGGTGCTGCTTCAGGCCGATTCTGACAAATTTGAGGAATACCTGCTGGAGGCGATTCACAGCTATCGGTGAGGATGAGATCGGTGCTGCCATAAGTGAATACGTGCCGGAAAAACGGACAGACTGGTTTGAGACAGCATGGCCTGAGGTCATATAAAAATCCGGAATAAACAATAAACAGACAGAGTTTACAATGATGCAGTTCAGTAAGTACTTCATCCGTGTAAGCTCTGTCTGTTTTACTGATGTTTGGGGGAAGAGTGGCAGAATGCCTCGCATTCGACCACGCCGCAAAAAACGCCGGAGGTGTTCCTGAATCAGAAAAACTCTGGCCGGAAAGAAATCTGCTCAGAAAGAAATCTCCGCAAACGATTCATCCGAAAGCTGAGCGCCCTCAGTCTCCACCACCTTTGCAGCTGCCAGGTTTGCGCTGCGGACTGCATCGCGGTAGCTCATGCCCAGATGACGGCAGGCAATCACTGCGCCGATATGAGAATCTCCGGCGCCGATGGTATCTGTCTGCTGTGCAGGAAAGCCTTCCACGTATTCTGCTGCGCTGTCTGACTGATAATAGGAACCGTGCCTGCCAAGTGTCACAATTACAGTGTTTCCGGTAAGACCGTACAGATACTGGACAGCCTGTTCCATCTCCGTGTTTCGATAACGTAAATCGGAGCTGCTGATGGTTTCGGCGGCTGCATTTTGTGCCTGTGATTCCTGCTCAGGGGAAGAATGCTGCGCTGCGTACGAGCAGACTTCCTCTTCATTCAGATGAAGGATCGGATGAAGTGCAAAAATACGGGAGAGCAAATCCGGGGAGATGCGGTTGATCCGCGGGCCCGGAGCAAAATACACGGTGAGCTGAGGATTTGCCTCCAGCCATTCCACGATATGAATTCCTGTCTCTTCTTCGATTTCGAGACCGCAGATATACACACTTTCGATCTCCTCAGGGTTAAGCAGAGAAAACCATTCCCTGCGGAAACGGTATTCGGCGCCGTGGTAGGAGATAAAGGTGCGTTCGCCGCCTTTTTCGATGAAACAGTAGCAGCAGCCATTGTCCTGGTCCGGTGTGGGGATTGGCGTGTCGATATTGCGTTCCCTCAGCCGGGTCCGGACGAAATCACCGTAAGCTCCGGTGCCGATCGGTGAAAAGAGCGTATAAGGAACCCCGAAATGACGAATCATATCAGAGGTATTGTAGGCACAGCCTCCCAGCGACATTTTCTGCCGGACTACATGAACATCCTCCTGCGTCCGCGGCAGATGGTCTTCCAGTGTGATGATAACATCCACAACTGTAGAACCGATAACAAGTATTTTTTTCATGACAGTTTTCTCCTCAGGTTAACAGTTACTGCCCTTCATGTGAAATCCGGCGGCAGATTGTTTCTGTTTTTGTTTATCTTATCACATGTTTGCGTAGGTGTACAGATGAGTGTGTTACTGTTAACTGACCGGCAAGCATCTGGCGGCTGTGCGAACAGTAACGTGAACAATAATGCATGGAAAAACGGTACAGGAAATATATATAAAAGAGAGAGTTAAGCGGCGGACGGGACTGTGTCGGCAGGAGGGGAACTGTATGAATCGGAGAAAACTGCTGCAGCGTCTGATATATTTTGTGCAGTTGGCTGTGATGGCTGCGCTGGTCTGTGGAATGATCCGGATGGCGGGACGGTATGTCGTGTATGGAGAATCACAGAAAACGGCAGGCAGGAGTAAAGAGAAGGAGTCAGAAGGTTCTGTTTCGGATATTATACGGAACACAGCGCAGGACGTAAACGTACGCGTCAGAATTCTGTCTCAGGATTTTGAGCATGAAACTCATGAGCAGGTATCTGTGGCGAGTGACGGTCCTTTTGATGTGATAACGTATGAAGGAAATGAAAATGGAGAACAGATGCAGACAGAATGTCTGGAATACGAGACAGGAGAGATTTTTACAGTAAGTGCAGAAAATATGGCAGAGGGAGAGAAAATCAGCATCTGTCCGTCCGGGAAGTATGCAGACATGCAGTGCCTGACTCTTGCCAGCATACAGCGTGCCGACGGCTGTCCGCAATATGGAGGAGAGCTGCATCTGTACCGCAGCCAGGAGGGGATCGCTGTCGTCAATGAGCTTCCCCTGGAGCGGTATCTTTACTGTGTTGTATCCAGCGAAATCCCTTCTTATTACCTTCTGGAGGCGCAGAAAGCGCAGGCAGTCTGTGCCAGAACGTATGCATGGAATTGTATAAATAACAGTAAAAATACGGATAATTTTGCGGATTTGGATGACAGCGTGCGGTTTCAGGTATATAATAACTATAATTATTCAGAAATGTCAGAGCGTGCGGTGGACGGGACAGAGGGGGAAATTCTGGATGCGGAGAATGTTCTGTACTACTCTACATCCTGCCTCTCCGAACATCGGGATGACCTGCAGACCGATCGCGCATTTGCTGATTTTCTGAAGCAGGAGCCTGAGTGCGGCTCGGAGTATGATTCTCCGTGGCTGCGCTGGGAGGTGGACCTGCCTCTTGAACAGATCAGGGAAAATCTCTCCGGACAGATGAACGTTGAAGGTGGGGAGGTCACAGGAATCCGGACAGTGCAAAGAAGCGGAAACGGTCAGGTGCAGCAGCTGGAAATTCTCTGTGGGGATCAGGTGACCGAGGTGGAAGGAGAGTATCAGATCCGCTGCGTGCTGTCTCCGGGGCAGACTTCAGTGAAACTGAGAGACGGGACGACAACAGAAGGAATGACGATGCTCCCGAGTGCTTTTTTTTATATTGATGATTCGGCGGAAAGTCGCAGTGACGGGGAGGAACCGTGCAGCGATGCGGCTGACCAGGAAGACCGGGGAAAGGCGACAGTCCGCCTGTACGGCGGCGGATACGGGCACGGTTCGGGCATGAGCCAGTGCGGTGCGGCAGCGATGGCGGAGGAAGGCATGGGGTATCGGGAGATTCTGTCCTGCTATTTTGACGCGGACATTGTGAAGGAATGACAGAGCCGGAATGGATGGAGAACACATTTATGAAGTGGATTGGACAGATTGTACAGTTTATACGCAGGGTGATGAGAAAAGTGAGCAGGGATCGTGTGCGGGCGCACTCGGCGGAGGCGGCATTTTTCATTATCATGAGCTTCTTTCCTGTGCTGATGCTTCTTCTCACAATGATTCAGTTTACACCGCTGAATGCAGATCAGGTACTGTACGCAATTGAAGAGCTGACCCCAATTGAGCTGACGGGAATTCTGAAGCCGGTGGTGGACAGTCTGTTCAACAAGTCCTCAGCGCTCGTTTCCACCACTGCGATTGTAGCGCTGTGGGCAGGCGGAAAAGGCATCATGGGGCTTTCAGACGGGCTGAATTCCATTTATCAGATCAGTGAGACGCGAAACTACTTTGTGACCAGGTTTCGTTCTGCATGCTATACGGTCGTTATGATTCTTGCACTGATTCTCAGCCTCGGTGTACTTGTATTCGGGTACAGCATTCAGGCATGGCTCAGGGAAAGATTTCCGCTGATGGAAAAATATTCGGGAACCATGCTGATTCTGCCCTTTGCCATTGCCATGGGAGCTCTGATCCTGCTCTTCCTTGTACTGTATACCTTTTTGCCAAACCGGCGCATGAAGATGCGTCAGCAGGTTCCGGGGGCCATATTCAGTGCGGTCGCCTGGTCAGTGTTTTCCTATGCCTTTTCCATTTACCTCGACTTTGCCGTGAACATGTCAGTGCTCTATGGCAGTCTTGCGACACTGATTGTGATTATGCTGTGGCTGTACTGCTGTATGTATCTTCTGTTTCTGGGAGCTGAGCTGAACCATTTTCTTGCGCATCCGGAGCTGTTTTGAAAATCCGTGCTTGACAGAAAGTGTATATCTGGTTTAAGATAGTCAGGAATCAAAAGCATGGATGGTGCACAGTAGAAATCTGTTTTCCTGCAGAGAAGGGACGTCGGCGGCTGGAAGCGTCCCAAGGTTCAGACAGAGATTGAAATTCACACCGGAGCTTCAGTTCTGAACGGGCATGTATGCCCCGGTAGGAAGTGACGCGACTGCACGTTACGCAGAATGAGTGCCCGTTTCGGCGGGAATCAGGGTGGTACCACGGATTATACTTCGTCCCTATCTGGGGACGGAGTTTTTTATTATGCAGAATTCTCTGTACCGTTTCCCTGAAGGGAGCCGCATTGGATCCCTCTGCGGGCAATGAGTCAGACACGGCGGATATGAAGATGTGCCACCACGTCGTACTGCAGGAGAGTAAAATGATTCCTCTGCAGTGTTACTGGAATAGAAAGGAAGAAGATCATGAAAGAAAAATTGCAGGCAATCAAAGAAGAAGCGCTGGCGCAGATTGCAGAAGCAGAGATGCTGGATAAGCTCAACGATGTGAGAGTCAATTTCCTCGGGAAAAAAGGAAAGCTGACGGCAGTGCTCAAAAGCATGAAGGAGGTTGCACCGGAGGAGCGTCCGGCCTTCGGTCAGCTTGTAAATGAGGCGAGAGTGCAGATTGAAGCTGCTCTGGAGGAGACAAAGAAGAATCTTGAGGCAAAGGCACTTGAGAGACAGCTGAAGGAAGAGGTTATCGATGTCACACTTCCGGCAAAGAAAAACAATGTGGGACACCGTCATCCGAATACGATTGCACTGGAAGAGGTAGAGCGTATTTTCGTCGGCATGGGCTACGAGGTAGTGGAAGGCCCGGAGGTGGAATATGACCTCTACAATTTTGAAAAGCTGAATATCCCTGCAAACCATCCGGCAAAGGACGAGCAGGATACTTTTTATATCAACAAAGAGATTGTGCTCCGCACACAGACGTCTCCGGTACAGGCACGTGTTATGGAGCAGGGCAAACTTCCGATCCGCATGATTGCGCCGGGCAGAGTATTCCGTTCTGACGAGGTGGATGCGACCCATTCTCCGTCCTTCCATCAGATTGAGGGCCTTGTTGTGGACAGAAATATCACATTTGCAGACCTGAAGGGAACTCTGGAGCAGTTCGCAAAGGAACTGTTCGGGGAAAATACAAAGACCAAATTCCGTCCGCACCATTTCCCGTTCACAGAGCCGAGCGCTGAGGTGGATGTCTCCTGCTTCAAATGCGGCGGCAAGGGCTGCCGTTTCTGCAAGGGAAGCGGATGGATTGAGATCCTCGGCTGCGGTATGGTTCATCCGCACGTGCTTGAAATGTGCGGTATTGATCCGGAGGAGTACACAGGTTTTGCCTTCGGTGTCGGCCTTGAGCGTATCGCACTGCTGAAATACGAAATTGATGACATGAGACTTCTGTATGAAAATGATGCGCGTTTCCTGAAGCAGTTCTGATATGGAAATGACACAGAAAAACAGGATCAGAAAAACAGGATCAGAAAAAAAGGATCAGATAGAACAGGATCAGACAGAACCAGTCTGCCGTACCGGATGGACGGTGCCGGCAGATGAAAAAGGAGAACAGAGATGAATACAACATTATCATGGGTAAAAGCGTACGTGCCTGAGCTTGATGTGACAGCACAGGAATTTACGGATGCAATGACACTCTCCGGTACAAAGGTGGAGGGATATGAGGAGGCAGACCGCGATCTGGACAGGATCGTGATCGGACAGATTGAACAGATTGAGCGTCATCCGGATGCGGACAAGCTGATTGTCTGCCAGGTAAACATCGGAGGAGGAGTGACGACGCAGATTGTCACAGGTGCGCCCAACGTGAAGGTGGGAGATAAAATTCCCGTTGTCCTTGACGGCGGCCGTGTGGCGGGAAACCACGACGGTAAGATGACGCCGGGCGGAGTCGTTATCAAAAAAGGAAAGCTGCGCGGCATTGAGTCAAACGGTATGATGTGCTCCATCGAGGAGCTTGGCTCCACCAGGGAAATGTATCCGGAGGCTCCGGAGTTCGGTATCTACATCTTCCCGGAGGATGCCGAGGTGGGCTCTGACGCTGTTGCCGCACTTGGTCTTAATGAGGTGACCTTTGAGTTTGAGATTACCTCCAACCGTGTGGACTGCTTTTCCGTTATCGGTATTGCGCGGGAAGCTGCCGCAACATTCCGCAAAGAATTCCATCCGCCTGTAGTGACACCCACGGGAAATGAAGAAGATGTGAATGATTACGTTAAAGTAACGGTGAAGGATACAGATCTCTGCCCGCGCTACTGTGCAAGAGTCGTTAAAAACGTAAAGATTGCACCGTCACCGAAGTGGATGCAGCGCCGTCTGGCAGCGGCAGGTATCCGTCCGATCAACAACATTGTTGATATTACCAATTACGTCATGGAAGAGTATGGCCAGCCGATGCATGCATTCGACTATGACCATATCGCAGGCCATGAGATTATTGTGCGCCGAGCAGAAAACGGTGAGAAGTTCGTGACACTGGACGGACAGGAGCGCACCATGGACGAGGATGTTCTGATGATCTGTGACGGCGAAAAATCTGTCGGCATCGCAGGCATTATGGGCGGTGAAAATTCCATGATTACAGATGACGTCAAAACAATGATGTTTGAGGCTGCATGCTTCGACGGAACGAATATTCGTCTGTCCTCCAAGAGAATCGGTCTGCGTACAGATGCATCTGCGAAATTTGAGAAAGGGCTTGATCCGAACAATGCACAGGCGGCCATCGACAGGGCGTGCCAGCTTGTGGAGGAACTGGGTGCCGGTGAGGTTGTCGGCGGTATGGTTGACGTGTACAGCAGGGTAAAGGAGCCGGTGAGGATCAAATTTGAGCCGGACCGTATCAATGCACTGCTGGGGACACAGATTCCGGCAGAGGAGATGCTTTCTTACTTCAGGATGATTGATCTGGAGTATGATCAGCACACGGGTGAAGTCATTGCACCGACGTTCCGCCATGACCTGTTCCGCACGGCTGATCTGGCGGAGGAAGTGGCAAGATTCTTCGGATACGACAATATTCCCACAACACTGCCGAGCGGTGAGGCCACAGCAGGAAAGCTTCCCTTTGATCTGAGAGTCCGCGCCGTTGCCGAGGATATTGCTGAGTTCTGCGGTTTCTCACAGGGTATGATGTACTCCTTTGAGAGCCCGAAGGTCTTCGATAAACTGCTGCTGCCACAGGATTCACCGCTTCGCCGGGCGGTAAAGATTTCCAATCCTCTCGGTGAAGATTTCAGTATTATGAGAACGACACCGATGAACGGCATGCTGACTTCTCTGGCGTTCAACTACAACCACAGAAATAAAAACGTGCGCCTGTATGAGCTGGCGAACGTATATCTTCCGAAACAGCTTCCGCTGACAGAGCTGCCTGAGGAAAAAATGATGTTCACACTGGGAATGTACGGAGACGGCGATTTCTTCACGATGAAAGGCGTAGTGGAGGAACTCCTGGAGAAAGTGGGACTGACAGGAAGAAAATCCTACTCACCGGAGGATAAAAAGCCGTATCTTCACCCGGGACGCCAGGCAGATATCGTGTACGGAAAGAAAGTACTCGGATATCTCGGTGAGATACATCCGCTTGTTGCGGACACGTACGGAATCGGAGAGAAGGCGTATGTGGCAGTGATTGACATGGGTGCGGTGACAGAGCTTGCTACTTTTGACCGCAAATACACGGGCATTGCCAGATTTCCGGCTGTTACACGTGACATCAGCATGGTTGTGCCGAAGGAGATTCTGGCAGGACAGATTGAGGCCATGATTAATCAGCGCGGAGGAAAGATTCTGGAGGGCTGCCAGCTGTTCGATATCTATGAGGGCGCACAGATTAAGAGAGGCTTCAAGTCCATGGCATACTCTATTGTGTTCCGGGCGAATGATCGTACGCTGGAGGAGAGCGATATCACGGCGGCAATGAAAAAAATCTGGAACGGACTGGAGTCCATGGGCATCGAAATTCGTTCATGATGAAAGCGCAGCTGTGAAGGTACTGAACAGATACAAAAGGAATAAATATGAGACTGTATATCATCAGACACGGAGAAACACCCTGGAATGTGGAACTGCGTCTCCAGGGACAGACAGATATTGAACTGAATGAAAACGGTCGGAAGCTTGCCGCGCGGACAGCAATTGGGATGCGCGGCATTCCTTTCGATCTTGCATTTACGAGTCCGCTGTGCCGTGCTGTGGAAACGGCACAGATCATTCTGGACGGTCGTCAGGTACCTCTTTTCAGAGAGGAACGTATCAAGGAAATCTGCTTTGGGAATATGGAAGGTGTCCGCTTCCGCAGGGATGCAGACGAAGATTCCAGTCCTGAATTTTACTGCTTCTTCCATGCACCGGACCGCTATGTGCCGGCCCGGGGCGGAGAGACCTTTGGAGAGCTGTGCCGCCGGACCGGAGACTTTCTCGATGAACTGAAGACGAAAACAGAGTGGTATGGAAAAAATATTCTTGTTTCCACTCACGGAGCCGCAATGCGCGCACTTCTTGCAAATGTAATGCACACCCCGGTGGAATCCTTCTGGGGAAAAGGTGTACCGAAAAACTGTGCGGTGTCAATTGTGGAGCTGAATTCCGGACAGGAATGGACTTTGAAGGAGCTGGACAAACTATATTATGAAAACATCTGATTTTTATTTTGATCTGCCGCAGGAGCTGATTGCCCAGGATCCGCTGGAAGACCGGTCTTCCTCACGGCTGCTTGTGCTTGACAGAGAAACAGGGGAAATACAGCACCGCCATTTTTACGATATTCTTGAGTATCTGAATCCGGGTGACTGTCTCGTACTGAACAATACGAAGGTGATTCCGGCACGGCTGTACGGTGTGCGCGAAGGAACCGGTGCGGCCATTGAGATCCTTCTGCTGAAGCGGAAGGAGAACAGCGTGTGGGAGACGCTGGTCCGGCCGGGAAAAAAGGCGAGACCAGGTACAAAGATCATATTCGGTGACGGGCTGCTGACCGGCGAAGTCATTGATATTGTGGAAGAAGGCAATCGCCTGATCCGGTTTACGTATGAGGGCGTTTTTGAGGAAATCCTCGACCGGCTGGGCCAGATGCCGCTGCCTCCGTATATTACCCATGAGCTGAAAGACAAAAACCGTTATCAGACGGTCTATGCAAAGTATGACGGTTCTGCCGCTGCACCGACGGCAGGCCTGCATTTCACGCCGGAGCTTCTGGAAAAGGTGAAGGAAAAAGGCATCCGCATTGCGGAGGTTACACTCCATGTGGGACTTGGAACGTTTCGTCCGGTGAAGGTGGAGGATGTGACACAGCATCACATGCACTCTGAATTTTATCAGGTGGATGAAGAGGCGGCCCGCATCATCAATGAGACGAAGGAGAGCGGCGGAAGAGTCATCTGTGTCGGGACAACCAGCTGCAGAACAGTTGAGTCTGCGGCCATGCGTGCAGCACAACAGCAATCATCGGAGCATACGGTGGAGCAGCAGCTGCTTCAGCCCTGCAGCGGCTGGACTGATATTTTTATATATCCCGGTTATCAGTTCCGTGTACTGGATTGTCTGATTACAAATTTCCATCTTCCGGAATCCACACTTCTGATGCTGGTTTCTGCCCTTGCGGGAAAGGACAGGATTATGTCGGCGTATGAGGAGGCTGTAAAGGAGAAATACAGGTTCTTCTCATTTGGAGATGCCATGCTGATCCACTGAGGGATACCATTTGTATATCTTTCTGCTTGACGGAAGCCATCTGAGATGGTAGTATAGGTGATGCACTGTGTGTTACACGATATGGGGTAGAGTAACGGACAGACTACATGATATGGTATTTGGAGGCATTATCTATGCGTTTTCATAATATTACGAAGGACGACATGCTCAACGGCGACGGATTGCGTGTTGTTTTGTGGGTGGCGGGCTGCTCTCATCACTGTGAAGAGTGCCAGAATCCGATCACGTGGAATCCGGAAGGCGGAATCCCGTTTACGGAGGAGTCGAAACAGGAGCTGTTTGACGAGCTTGGAAAATCTTATATATCCGGTATTACATTCAGCGGCGGGGATCCGCTGTACTGCACGAATGAGCCGGAGGTTCTTGCACTGGCAAAGGAGATCCGGCAGAAATTTCCGGGAAAGACCATTTGGCTCTACACCGGTTATCTGTGGGAGTATGTGAAGAACCGCGAAATTGTGAAGTATATAGATGTGCTGGTGGACGGTGAGTACGTCAAAAAGCTTCGCGACACGAAGCTTTACTGGAGAGGCAGCGCCAACCAGCGTGTGATTGATGTGCAGGAGTCTCTGCAGAGCAGAAAGCTTGTGCTGCACTGTGAGTAGTTCGATGTAACAGTTATTCCGGTATGAAGTGAGGTGGAAGATATGGCTGAAACGATTCGCATTCAGTATCTGGACGATGATGTAAAAAGGCTTGAGTATATTGATGGCAAATCGGACTGGATTGATCTGCGCGCAGCGCAGGAGGTTGTGATGAAGAAGGGAGAGTTCTGTCTGATTCCGCTGGGTGTGGCGATGCAGCTGCCCAGGGGCTATGAGGCTCATATAGTGCCGCGCAGCTCAACGTATAAAAACTACGGAATCATTCAGACGAACCATATGGGGATTATTGACGAGACGTATGCGGGGCCGGATGACTGGTGGTATATGCCTGCCTACGCACTGCGGGACACAGTGATTCATAAGAATGACAGGATCTGTCAGTTCCGCATCATGGAACACCAGCCCCGGGTGACTTTTGAAGAATGCAAACGGCTGGAAGCGCCAAACCGGGGAGGCATCGGCAGCACAGGAAAAAGCTGAGCTGCGTTTGTCTCTGCAACGGTAACAGAACAAAAAAAATAAACAATTTGCGTGAAAAATATTACAAATCAAAAAGGATGTTTGAAAAAGGGGTCAAACATCTTTTTTTGTTGAAAAAACTTACAAAATTTGCTTTACCAGAACCGAAAAGTGTATTATATTAGATAAATGAAGGAAACGATTATACACAGAACAAAACAAAAATCAACAAAAAAATCAACAAAAAAATCAACAAAACTGCCGGAGCAAATATTTCCCGGCTGTTTCAGATGATCAGCGTGGCTGGGGAGGCTGCTTTTGATTTACTATGCAATTGGATTTCTTGTTTTTGGAATGTATATATTATATGATGTGAACAGCGTCTTGTGGAATCACCGCGTGTTGCATGCATCTTTCCTTGGAGGGAGTGTGCTTTTGGCGGGAGCGACAGTGTGGCAGACAGTGGAAGTGATGCGTTCAGGTACAACCGGATGGTATACCTGGCTTTTTTTGGTGCCTGCAGTTTTTTTCCTCGCTCTGCTGATTTATACACTTTTCTTTGCGCTGCCATTTGAGGCCACGTACCTGCAGTCAGACAGCGGAAAGGCTGTGGTGTATGACTGCGGGATGTATGCGCTGTGCAGACACCCGGGCGTGCTGTGGTTCTTTCTGTTCTATCTGTGTCTCGGCGCGGCATTTTATCCGTCGGGGATTTTACGGACAGGACTGTTTTATAGTGTTTTGAATGTTGGTTATATTGTGTTTCAGGATTGCTGGACATTTCCGCATATCTTTGAGGACTACGGAAGATATAAAGAAACAACGCCGTTTCTGATTCCGGGAAGAAGCAGTGTTCTCAAAATGATCCGCACGTGGAAATAAAAATTATCTGAAAATATTTCGGTCATAAACGGCAAAGGAGGTGAACAAAATGCGTTTCCAGGAAAAGCTGCGAAGGTATTCCAAGGCAGAGCTGTGGAAGGAATACTGTGGATTTCTCGATATGACAATGGATGAGTATATGATGATGCAGAAGCGTCTTGTCATGGAAGAAATCGAAATATGGAGCAACTGTGAGCTTGGGAGACGTATTTTGAACGGGAAAAAGCCCAGAACTCTGGAAGAGTTCCGCGCCATGGTGCCGCTTACGACATATGATGATTATGCTGATATTCTGCTGAAAAAGCAGACAGACTGTCTCCCGGCTGAAGCTGTGCTCTGGATTCAGACAACGTGGGAAGGCGGCATGCATCCAACGAAGGTTGCTCCGTATACCAAGAGCATGCTGGATACATACAAGCGGAATATGCTTGCCTGCTTTATGCTTGCCACAGGGAAGGGCCGCAATGATTTTGATATTTCCGTGACAGACCATATGCTGTACGCTCTGGCACCTCTGCCGTATGCTACGGGACTGATGCCGCTGCTTGTGCAGGATGAGATTGACATCGAATATCTCCCGTCTGCGAAAGAGGCTGCCACGATGACGTTCCGGGAACGGAACGCAAAGGGATTTAAGCTGGGTCTGAAAGAAGGAATTGAATACTTTTTTGGTCTGGGGAGTGTGACGTATTTCGTCAGCAAGAGTGTTGCCGTTCTTCAGGAGAAGAGCAGTCAGGGATCTCTGAAGGAAAAGCTGGGGAAAATTTCACCGAAAATTCTGCTGAGATATATGACGGCCAAACAGAAATGTAAAAAAGAAAACAGGGATCTTCTGCCGAAGGACCTGTTTCAGCTGAAGGGCTTCATGTGTGCCGGTACAGACAACTGGTGTTATAAGGATGATCTGGAAGAAATGTGGGGAATCCGGCCGATGGAGATTTTTGCCGGTACAGAACCGACAATCATTGCCACGGAAACCTGGTCACGTGACGGCATGTATTTCTTCCCGGACGCATGTTTTTATGAGTTTATCCCGGAGGACGAAATGCTCCGGAACATGGAAGACCCGTCATATACTCCGCGTACACTTCTGATGAATGAGGTGACTGCAGGAGAAAAATATGAGATTGTGGTGACTGTGTTAAAGGGCGGAGCCTTTGTACGGTACAGAGTAGGGGATATGTATCGGTGTGTCGGGCTTTCAAGCCGTGAGGATCAGACCAGTATCCCGCGTTTTGTCAATGCGGACCGGGTACCGACGGTGATCGATATTGCCGGTTTTACAAGAATTACAGAAAATTCCATCAATCATGCCATAGAGCTGTCGGGTCTTCCGCCGATGGAATGGTTTGCCGTGAAAGAATATACGAAGGAGAACCGTCCCCAGCTTCATATGTACGTGGAGCTTGGAAGACAGGCGCTGCTTAGTGCTGCGGTGAGCAAAGAGGTGCTGAAGGAACATCTGAGTGTATATTTCAAATATATGGATCAGGACTATTCCGATCTGAAAAAAATACTCGGTGTTGATCCGCTGAATATCACAATTGTGAAATGCGGCACATTTGAGCTGTATGAAAAACAGTACGGGAAGAAGATCCGCAGGATGAATCCGACATCGCGCCAGGTATCAGATTTTCTGGCACTGCAGGATACGAGAAATACATTATTTTACAGGGGAGGGGACAGTAATGGTCAATTATAGCTGGGTTTCTGTTATTGCACTGTTTGGATATCTGTTCCTGTTCCTTGCGTTTGCTTCTGCCAGGAAGTCAAGGGTTATCAACGCTTTCATGCTGCTGCTGCTGAGTCTGATTTTATATACGGGCGGCTCTTTCATGATGCGTATCCGGTTCTGGCCGTCTGTTATTTTCTGGCATCACGTATCGGTGGCCGGCATTCTGCTGCTGCCGTGCAGTTTTTACCGGTTTTTTCTGGATTTTCTGGAGGTGCACAGGAAGAAGGAGACTGTATTCTGGTTCCTGTTTTTTGCAGTATCTTTTATCGTGAATGTATTTACCGGTGTGTTTGTCCCGGAGCCGCAGGTGGTCGAGGAAGCGGGAGGGGCAGTGAGATTTCTGTATCACTACAGCTGGCCGGTTTATATCCTCTTTGCAGTATGCCTGATTATGCTGGTGCAGGTGATCCGGCTGTTTCTGAAATTCTGCCGCGGCGATGCGCTGATTCTGAGGCAGCTTCGCCCGATTGTTATCGGAATTGCTGCAGTGACCGTCGGTACGGTGATTTCGACACTTTCGATTTTTGCCGGACTTCCGATGGATGTGCTCTCTGTTCTGGTATTTGCGTATCTGCTTTTTTATGCACTGTACCGGAAACGTCTTTTCAAGCTGACACTGCTGGCATCTCCGGCCAACTGTTACGTTGTGGCGGTTCTTGTAAGCATGCTGTTTTTCTACAATCTGATCACTCCGATTCGCAGCTGGATCGAGAGAACGCTGAGGCTTGGCGAAACGTTTGCCATACTGATTGTGGCCATGATGATTGTGGTCATGATTTATCTGCTGTATATCATTATGAAGAAATTTCTGGATAATCTCTTTGTGAAAGAGGAACAGATACAGGCGGAGACGATCAAGGAATTCAGTTATGCAGTATCCAAGACGCTGGACAAAAATACGATTTTGTCAGATCTGATTGAGGTCATCTGTTCCACGCTCCATGTGGATCACGTATACGTGTGTATCTGTGATGAAAACGGCAATTACGTTATGGAGCGTACAGCAAGTCCTCTGGAGAACAAGAGTTTCGTAATGAAAGCAGACCATCCTCTTGTCATATATCTGAGAGATCATGATGGCTGCCTTCTGATGGAGGATTACAAACGTACAAGCAGCTATCTGTCCATGTGGGAGACAGAGAAGAAGCAGCTGGACGACTGGAAGATTGAGTGCTTTGCTCCCATGAAAGACAGCAGTGAGCTGGTAGGAATTGTGATGCTTGCTGAAAAGAGAAAGGGCTACAGCTTTGATGATTATTCGCTGCTGATGTCTGTTAATTCCGTCTGCTCCATGGCTGTGAAAAACTCAAAGATGTATGAGCTGGCCTACAACGAGGCGCGCAAGGATGAGCTTACGGGTCTGTTTAACCGGAAACGCTTTTATGAGCTGATTAACGAGCAGTTTGAAAGAGCTTCTGACTGTTCTCTGGCACTCGTGATGATAAGTGTCGATGATTTTAAGCTGTATAATCAGCTGTACGGAGCTTCGGAGGGGGATATTGCACTGCAGAAGATAGCTTCGATTATCCGTGCCACGACAGGAGATCATGGATATGCATTCCGTATGACCGGGAAAGAATTTGCCATCCTTCTGCCGTCCTACGATATCTATTCCGCAAAGCTTCTTGCAGAATCTGTGGCAGAACAGGTGCGTCGTATGAACGTCAACAATGATCTCTACAGTCTGAAAGTACTTACCCTGAGCTGTGGAGTCTGTGCTTCGCCGTATCTCGCGTCCTCTGCAGAAGAGCTGATTACGAATACGGATCTGGCCGTATACAGTGCAAAGCGTGCCGGAAAGAATACGGTTGTCATGTATTCGGAGGATGTCGGAAAAGAATACGACAGCCAGGAGACTGCTCAGGGAAGAGTCAGCTATTACGACACGTACGCGTCCACCATCTATGCCCTTACGGCTGCCATTGACACAAAGGATCACTATACTTTCAACCATTCACAGAATGTGGCGTACTATGCATCGGAGCTGGCGCGGGCCTACGGCATGAATGAAGAGTGTATTGACACAATCCGTGAGGCAGGGCTGCTCCACGACATCGGAAAAATCGGTATCCGGGAGGATATTCTGAACAAGCCGGGACGGCTGAATTTTGATGAATACGAGATCATGAAGGCACATGTGGAGAACTCCATCGGAATTATCCGCCATCTGCCGTCGCTGGATTACGTAATACCGGCTGTGCTGTCGCACCATGAACGATATGACGGCAACGGATATCCGCGCGGAATTGCAGGCGAAGATATTCCGATTATGGGCAGGATACTCTGCATCGTGGATTCTTTCGATGCAATGATTTCAAGGAGAAGCTACAAAAGCCCCATGCCGGTGGATCGTGCGCTCAATGTCCTGTATGAGGAGAGGGGAAGGCAGTTTGATCCGAAGCTTGCAGAGCTGTTTATACAGCTTGTGAAGGAACAGAACATTGAGCTCAGAAAGTCAAAGACAGACCAGGGAGAGCAGGCATAAACAATCCCGGCAGAGAATCTGACGGCGGCTTGCCGGATTGAACTGTGAAAAGTGAAAATACAAAAAAAGAAACCGGCACAGTGTGCTCCGGAACTGAATGAGCTCCGGATATACTGTGCCGGTTTTCATATTTGTACAGTTGGGATTCGAATACAGCCAGTGTATTGCAGGCTTCCGAATCTTTTGATGGGTCTTCCTGATTATGAAATAACGGTTCCCGTCTTGCCGAGATATGCCTCTTTTGCCTTATCAATGGAAGTGATAATTGCGGAACGCCCTTCCTTCTGAGAAACAAAATGGACAGATGCTTCAATCTTCGGCAGCATTTTGTTCTTGCCGAACTCATTGTTTGCAATGTGTGTCAGTGCTTCAGAGACTGAAATATGCTCCAGCGGCTGCGGTGTATCAGAAACATAATGGATGCATACGTGTTCCTCATTCGTGAGGATCATCAGCATATCGGCATCTGTCAGATCCGCGAGACGTCCGCTGACGAGATCCTTTTCAATGACGGCGCTGGCACCTTTTAAATTGCTGCCCTGCTTCAGAACAGGAATGCCCCCTCCGCCGCCGGCAATTACGATGTGACCGGCGTTGGCCAGCGTATTGATAGCGTCAATTTCCACGATATCGAGAGGCTTCGGAGCTGCAACAATGCGGCGGAAACCTTTGCCCGGCTCTTCAACGACATAGTTGCCCTTCTTCTCCTCTGCAGCAGCTTCCTCTGCCGTCAGGTAACGGCCGATCACCTTTACCGGATGGTAGAAGGAATCATCGTACGGATCTACTGTGACCTGAGTCAGGACGGTGACAACAGTGCGGTAAATACCCCTCTGCAGGAGCTCTGTGCGCAGAGCATTCTGGATATCGTAGCCGATATAACCCTGGCTCATGGCAGAGCAGACAGACATCGGGGCACCATAAGTCTCATGGAATTTGGCAAACTCACTCAGTGCGGTATGAATCATACCTACCTGTGGGGCGTTGCTGTGTGTGATAATAAGCTGAGCCCCTTCCTCAACCAGATCTGCAAGAATACTGGCAGAGGATTTGACTGCTTTCTGCTGCTCCGGGAAAGTAGTACCGAGCGCGCGGTGTCCAAGCGCTACAACAAGTCTTTTTTTCATAATCGTAATCCTCGTACTTTCGTAAATTGACAGCAGTATCTGCCGCAGTGCAGCAGTGCTGTATGTTGCGTTTATTATAGTATCAGTGCCTCAAAAATGCAACGTTTTTTTGCGGTAATTGATTGAATAATCAAGAAAATTCTGAAAATACAATTAAATATAAAACGAAATCAAATTTGAAATAAAAAATAAAAATAAAGTATTGACAAAACAAAAAGAGCGATGTATAATACAGACATAAAACAGATGAGAGAGAAAAACAAAATAAGAAAGTAAATCTGAGAAACCAGATTTAAGAAACAAAATTTAGATGAAGGAGGTACGGACCACCGAAAACATAAAGTAACATCCTCATAATTTTCAGAAAGGAAGGAACGGGCCATTGGAAATAACAGTTGAATAGAGGAAGATATCATTTCAGCAAAGATGATATCTTCCTTTTTTGTTGCTTTATGATCAGGAAAGAGATTCGGTGAATTGCAGTCATAATCGGGAGGGCTGTCCCATATATTAGAATAAAACGTGTTGGCGGATTGCCGGAGACGGGAGTGTGATGCAGAGGAGAAAAACAGATACGTATTCCTGTCTGCTCCCGGCAGGAATACGGAATATTTTTTTACAGGCGCAGCCGGATCCGGAACAGCTGCAGGAAATCAGGCTGCGAACCGGCAAACCGCTGATGATCTGTTACGGAGGAAGGGAGCTTGGTATCACTGAGGACGGAAGAATGACGGCAAATGTACGGGAGAGCTATTGTGTTTCGGAGCAGGATATCCGGGAGACACTGGAAACTGTGACGGGATATTCTCTGTATGCCTTTGATGATGAGATCCGGCAGGGTTTTCTGACTGTTCCGGGCGGACATCGCGTCGGGGTGGCCGGAAAGGCTGTGAGAGAAGGAGAGAGTGTTCGTCTGATCCGTCATATTTCCTGCCTGAATATCCGCCTTTCACATCAGCAGATCGGGTGTGCGGACTGCATTCTGCCGTACATAATGAGCGGCGGTGAGCTGTGCCATACACTGATTCTCTCTCCTCCGGGGGGAGGAAAAACAACGCTTCTGCGAGATGTGATCCGTCAGGTCTCCAACGGGACATTGTATGGAGAGGGGAAAAATGTCGGAGTGGTGGACGAACGGTCTGAGCTTGCCGGGGCTTACAGGGGAGTTGCGCAGAATGATCTGGGAATCCGGACGGATGTGCTGGACGGCTGTCCGAAAGCAGAGGGAATGATGATGCTGCTCAGATCCATGTCGCCCCAGATCATTGCCGTTGATGAGCTGGGGAGCGGGCAGGACAGATACGCGGTGGAGAACGTTTTCTACTGTGGCTGTAAGCTGCTTGCGACGGCACACGGCTCGTCGCTGGAGGAGCTGAACAGAAATCCGCTTCTGGGAGCGATGGCAGAAAAAAGGATGTTTGAGCGGTACGTTCTTCTCGGAGGAAGACAGGAGCCGGGAACAGTCCGGGCTGTGCTGGATCAGGATGGAAAGCCGGCAGAGAAATGCAGCAGGCTGCTGTAGTACGGTGACGGGGGGAATGAACGTGGAATGGAGAATCTGGGTGAAAGCTGCAGGACTTGTGTGTGTGTTTGCCTCCTGTGTACTGACAGGGATCGAGCTGGAGCGGAGAATGAAGTTTCGCTGGATGGTGCTTTCGGAAATGCGGGAGGTACTGGTCATTCTGGAAAAGGAGATGGTGTTTCACCATGCAGATATCCCGGAGGCATTTGCCAGCGCAGCGATGGGATGCCGCACGGTGCTTCGGGAAGTTCTGGAATCGGCAGCTGCTCAGGCAGAACAGCGTAACGGTGACGCCTTTGAAAGAATATGGAGAACTGCAGTTGCAGAAAAAATACCGGAAAAACTGCTTACACCGGGGGAGCTTCTGGCATTGCAGAATACAGCGGAAGCGCTCTGTACGACAGATACTGTCATGCAGCGCACACTGCTTCAGAAAAATGCAGACCGTTTCCTAGAGATGGGGAAAACAGAAGAGCAGAATTACCGGGAAAAAGGAGGTCTTGTGCGCCGGCTTATGACAGCAGCCGGTGCATTTCTTGCCATACTTCTGATATAAGGCTATCGTGGGAGAGGAAAAGACATGAGCGTAAATCTGATATTCAAAATAGCGGCTGTCGGAATACTGGTCTCTGTTTTGAGTCAGATTCTGAAGCAGAGCGGCAGGGAGGAGCATGCATTTCTGACAGGGATGGCAGGGCTGATTCTGGTACTTTTCTGGCTGATTCCGTATATCAGCCAGCTCTTTGAAACAATCAAATCACTTTTTGCGCTGTGAGGCTTGAAATGAACATCATTAAAATTGCGTGTCTGGGGCTGAGCGGGGTGCTGCTGGGACTTTTTCTGAGACAGGTTCATTCGCCGTTTTCGGAGATTGTCAGTCTGTCCGCCTGCCTGCTGATTATTTTTTACAGTCTGACAAAGCTTTCTTCTGCTTTTGAGATAATAAACGAGCTTGGAACTTATATTGCTTCTGAGCGGAGCTACTTCAGGATTCTGTTAAAGATTATCGGAATCACGTATATCGCAGATTTTTCTTCCGGTATCTGTAAAGATGCGGGCTACAGCGCCATTGCGGGCCAGATTGAGATCTTCGGAAAAATCTCGATTCTGGCAGTCAGTACGCCGATTATCATGGCACTGCTGGGCACGGTGTATACATTTCTGTGATGACCTGATTCCGGATATGCTGTGTGAAAGCATGGTGTGAAAGCGTGTCGGAAGAGGTGAATCGTGAAAACATGGATGGTGATTACAGTGATTCTGGCTGTGTATGGATGCCCGCTGTGTGTAAGAGCAGGGGAAGCAGAGCAGTCTCTTCAGACGGAAGCGCAGTGGAATCAGGAGACACTGTGGGACCAGGCCGAAGAGTATCTGGATGTGAGAGAGATTGAAGAGAGTCTGAAAGCTTCTGATCAGGCAGAAGAATTTTCTTTTTCTGATGCGGTGCGATCTCTGATACGGGGTGAAATTCCCTTTCAGCCGGAAAAGATCGGCTCAATCGTATCAGATATATTTTTTTCGGAGCTGAATCAGCAGCGGAAGACGGCAGTGCAGATTCTGGTTGTTGTGCTTGCATCAGCTGTTTTTTCAAATTTCGTCACAGTGTTTGAGAACAATCAGATTGCAGATATCAGTTTTTATATGATGTATCTCCTGATTTCCACGCTGCTGGTCAGATCATTTGCAGGGATGAGCCGGATTGCGGTGCAGGCATGTACTGCGATTGCGGATTTTATGAAGGTACTTCTGCCCTCTTATCTGATTACAGTGGTGCTGAGCTCCGGATCTGTGACGGCACTGGGTTTTTATGAAATCACAGTGATGGCTGTAAACATTCTGCAGTTTGTAATGATAAAGCTCATATTTCCGGGAATTCATTTTTATCTGATTCTGCTGATCCTGAATCAGCTTGCGCAGGAGGACTGTTTTTCGCGGTTTGCGAAGCTTGCTGAGACTGTGATTTCGTGGACACTCAGAAGCATTCTTGGAATTGTCGTCGGACTGCAGGCAGTCCAGTGTCTGATTGCGCCGACTGTGGATTCACTGAAAAATTCAGCAGCTCACAGACTGGCCAGACTGGTACCGGGGATTGGCTCTGCGCTGGATGCGGCGGCGGAAACAGTTGCGGGATCAGCTGTCCTTTTGAAAAATGCTGTCGGAGTGGCGGGCATCCTGGCGCTCGCGTTGATCTGCCTGACACCTCTTGTGAAGCTTGCTGCGTCAATTCTGATGTTTCGTCTGCTGTGTGCGCTGATACAGCCGGTCTGTGAAAAGAGAACAGTGGAGGGAATTGAGAGCATTTCCGGGGGAGCCATGCTGCTGCTGCGCACACTGCTGACTGCCGTCTCGATTTTTATTATTTCTCTGGCAATGATCACTTCAGCTGTAAAGTCCGGCTGAAAAACCGGAAAAAGCAGTGTAAAGGAGGCAGAATGAAAGAATGGCTGAAGATGCTGACATGCAGTCTGTGTATTCTGACTATTCTGATGCATCTTGTTTCGCAGAGAAAATTTGCGAAGTACGTGAGGTTTTACGCCGGGCTTCTGTTTTGCTTTCTGGCAATGAAGCCGGTGCTTGGATTGTTTGGAAAAGACGGGGAGCTGGAACGTCTCCTTTCACTGGAGTTTCTGAAAGAAGAGTATTATGATATGGAGACTGCAGTGGATGGGATGGAGGAGCTGAAAAATGATGTGATCCGGACGAGCTACCAGCAGGAAATTGTACGTCAGATCAGAGAAATTGCTGCGGCATACGGCTTTTGGGCAGCGGATGTACAGGCATGTTTTGATGCGGGTGAGGGATACACACTCTCCTCGGTCCGTGTGTCGGCAGAGATTACAGAGGGACAAGAGCAGGCTGCCGATGAGCTGAGAAATGAAATTTCAGGCGTATATCTTCTGGAGCCGGGCAAAATCATGGTTGGAGAATGACGAAATGAAACAGTGGATGGACAAAGTGAAGTCGCAGGGGAAAGACAGAATACTGATACTGGTTCTGCTGGGGGTGCTGCTGCTTGTGATCGCCATGCCGGTGGAGGATCATTCCGGAGAGCAGCAGGAGGAGATGCAGACAGAACAGAGCTTTTCGCCCCTTACTGTGAGACGGCAACTGGAAATGCAGCTGCAGCAGGTACTCTCCACCGTCAGCGGTGTGGGGAAGACAGAAGTCATGATTACTTTGAAATCAGATGGCAGACGGATTGTGGAAAAGGATATGGAGTTGTCGGAGGGAAAGGAGGAGAGCGGACAGGAAGGAAGCACGGTTTCATCCAGCCAGTCGGACAGCAGTGAAAGTACAGTTTTTCAGAAGGATGCACAGGGAAATGAAATGCCATACGTATCGGAGACTATGGAGCCGGAAATCGCAGGCGTTCTCATCGTGGCGCAGGGAGCGGGAAATCTTTCAACAGTTGCTGATATTACGGAAGCAGTAATGGCATTATTCGGAGTGGAAGCGCATAAAATCAAAGTAATGAAGATGGAATGAGGAGGATAAGGTGAAGCGCATTTTCAAAAAAAATCAGATCATCATCACCACACTGGCAATCATGATAGCGGTTGCAGGTTATCTGAATTACTCAGGAAGGATTCTCGAAGAAAAAGCAGACACGGCCAGCTCGGATGACAGCGTGGTGCTGTTGGATGGAGAGAGTACGGCAGAAGCTACATATGCAGGTACGTATGAGGATATCGTCAGTCTGGACGGGGATGGGGCAGAGGAGGTTTCAACAGGGGAAGGTGCGTCGGGCAGTGCTGCTGTGGGTGAGGCTGTGCTTGCCAGCACCGGTGCTGAGGACAGCATACTGGCTGCGGCAAGGCTGAATCGGGAGCAGGTTCGCGCCAAAAGCAAAGAGTCGCTGCTTGAGGTGATCAATAATGCAAATATTGATGATTCACAGAAGCAGGATGCCGTGTCCATTATGACCTCCATGGCACAATTGGCGGAACAGGAGGCTGCGGCAGAGCTTTTGCTGAATGCAAAAGGGTTTGAGGACTGCGTAGTCAGCATCACGGACGGAAGCGTGGATGTGGTTGTGAATGAAGTCGAGCTCAGTGACGCGCAGCGCGCTCAGATCGAGGACATTGTAAAGCGGAAAACGGATATTTCCGGCGAGAACATCATAATCACTCCGAAGTCTGCTGCCGCCCGGGAGACAGAAATCATGGAAAAATAAAGGAAAGCCGTTGTGCCTGAACGTATCATATCAGAAGATGCGTCCGGGTGCAGCGGCTTTGCTGCCTGATTCGGTAAAAAATAAGGTGTACAGCAGCTCCGGAAACGTCTATAATAAAGCGGGAGCTATGTGTTCTGTGCACTGGTGTTGCCCGAAATAAAAGGCAGGCTGTCGCTGATACGTATGCGCGGCACGTGACCTGGTGAAAAGGAGAAAAGAAATGTACATAGATATGCACTGCGATACACTGTATGAGATTCGGGAAGAGCGGAAGCAGGGGAATTCCTGCGGTCTGCAGGATGGAAAAAAGCTTCACTGCAGCGTGGAAAAACTCATCAGAGGAGGCTGCTCAGTTCAGAATCTGGCAGTTTTCATTGACCTGAAGGAGAGACCGGATCCATATGAAAATGCCATGGAGCTTGTGGATATTTTTCAGGAGGAGACAGAAAAAAACAAAGACAGAATCCGGCAGGTGCGGACGGTCAGAGAAATGGAGGAAAACAGAAAAAACGGAATACTTTCTGCACTTCTGACGCTGGAAGAGGGCGGTATGTGCTGCGGAGAACCGGAAAAGCTGAACGAATTTTACCGCCGTGGTGCGCGCATGATGACGCTCACATGGAACTATGAAAACGAGCTGGGTTATCCCGGTGCCGAGTCACCTCAGTGCTGGAGCCGGACAGAAAAGCGCACCCACGGCCTTAAAGAAACAGGATTCCGGTTTCTGGAAGAAATGGAACGGCTGGGAATGATCATCGATGTATCCCACCTTTCAGATGACGGATTTTATGATGTGCTGGACCACACGACGAAGCCATTTGTGGCGAGTCATTCCAATGCGCGCGCTCTTTGCCCTCATAAAAGAAACCTGACAGATGATATGCTGCGTCAGCTCGGAGAGCGGGGAGGCGTTGCCGGCATCAATTTCTGTCCGGAATTTCTGGACGAGCATCCTCAGAAGGAAAACTGTCTGGCGCAGATTGCATCCCACGCTCTGCATATGATACAGTGGGGCGGCAGCGGCTGTGTCGGTCTCGGATCAGACTTCGACGGTTTTTCTGCGGAGGGAAGACCGGAAGATGCTTCTCATATGGAAGATCTTGCGTGGGCATTTCACAAAGCGGGGATTTCAGATGATGGCATCGACAGAATCCTGTATGAAAATGTGCTGCGTCTCTATCGCGATATATTAGAAGAATAGTGCGGCAGCCTGAAAACGGTACTGTTCACGTGCCACGCCATGCAGGCCACAGACCGCCTGCTTGCACAGGCTATGCGCTGCTACGCAGCTCCTGTCTGTGGCTGATGTGCGTTTTGCACATCACAGAAAATGAAAATCCAGCCCTTTGCAGGTAAACCTGCACGGTCTGGTTTTTCATTTTACTGCACGGCTGAACTGTAACTCAAAAACAACATAAAACAAAAGAACCGGACATAAAACATTGACTTTTCTATGGCTCTTCTGTATAATGACTGTATAGATCAAAGGGACAGCTGCGGGATGTTGTTGCAGATATTTTTGGGACGAATCGGGGTATTGGGATGAACAGTGGGAGAAGGGCCGGAGACAAAGGAATGACGACGCTTCCCGGAAGCGGAATGGTTTCGAAGGCAGATGAGAGGATTATGCTGCTCGGTGAGCTGGAGGAGCTTGGCTGCTTTCTGGAAATCATGAGAGCAGATGCCGTCTGCAGCCACCTGAATGGTGTGCTGGAGCGCATTCTCCGGGCTCTTGATCAGGTGTCGGAGAGTGTCTGTACAAAATTCAGCAGAAAACTGATGCCGGAGCCGGAGGAGCTTCAGTTTCTGGAGCAGGAGATCCGATGGCTTGATACCCAGTCGGAGGCGATGTGGGATGCCGGAAGTTCAGAATATCCGGAGACTGTGAGAAATCCGGAGATTCCGGGGACACGGGAGACGGCCATCTTCAGGATGGCAGCTTCCATTGTGCGTCGGACTGAGAGAGCGCTTGTGGCGGTGGACCGCAGATACGGGGTGCGGGCGGAGGCGAGACAGTATATGAACCGCCTTTCCGATTATTTTGAAAGTGCGGCGAGGTACCAGGCGGCGCTGGCAGTGCGCAGACATACAGCAGAGGAGCAGGCGGCAGATACTTTGTGTATGGTGCATCAGAACACACAGATTGCAGAGGATGAGAGAAAATTATATGGGGAGGCTCAGATGGCGGAGAATAAAGAAATGACACAGCAGCAGATTGTGCAGCAGGTGCTTGGTGAACTGGGCAAAGCAGCGGAGGTGACGCTGGAACAGGCAAAGAAGCTGATCGAAGCTACAGAGGCAGAGGCGCTGAGACGCGGACTGAAGGCTGTAATCAGTGTATGCAACAGTCACGGGAATCCGGTGGCAGTTCATGTGATGGACGGCGCGTTTCTGGTGAGCTTTGATGTTGCACTGAAAAAAGCGTATACGGCAGCAGCTGTCAGAATGCCGACCATGGAGCTGGCGAAGCTGGCAGCACCGGGAGGAACTTTTTACGGTGTGGACGGAATGGATGGAGGGAGAATCACAATTATCGGAGGCGGGATTCCGCTTATTCGCGGAGGCGTTCTCTGTGGTGCGATCGGGGTGAGCGGAGGAACCGGAGAAGAAGATCACGGACTCGCATCATATGCAGTAGACATTTTTGCCCGGATGTGATAAGCTGAAGAAGCATGTCTTATGAGATGCATGATACTTTCTGCCTGAAACGCCTGTGATTGCCGGGCAAAGCAAGTTACAGACACCGGAGATGGAGATTCATCCGGCTGCGGATCAGGACAGAGTGACAATGTTTGAAAATACAGGAGAAGAGATGAAAAGTGCAACGCTAGTCATAATGGCAGCAGGGGTTGGCAGCAGATTCGGCGGAGGAGGAGTAAAACAGCTTACATCCTTTGGGCCGGGCGGGGAAATTATTATGGATTATTCCATCCACGATGCTATCGAGGCTGGATTTGACAAGGTCGTATTTGTAATCAGAAAAAGTATGGAGGATGATTTCAGGGAGATCATAGGCAATCGTATCGAAAAGATCATTCCTGTCGCATATGCGTTTCAGGAGATGGAGGATCTTCCCTGCGGCCGTAAGGTTCCGGATGGACGTGTAAAACCATGGGGAACAGGTCAGGCGATTCTCGCCTGCCGGGAAGTAGTACATGAACCATTTGCGGTGATCAATGCCGATGATTATTATGGAAAGGATGCATTTCGGAAAGTTCATGATTATCTGGTCCGCACACAGGAAAGCAAGGCGGACACGTATCAGTTCTGTATGGCCGGATTTGTTCTGAAAAACACGCTTTCTGAGCATGGAGGTGTGACGCGGGGGATCTGTCGGCTGAATGAACGCGGTGAGCTGGCCGAGATCTGTGAGACGCGCGGAATCATTAAGACTCCTGCCGGAGCGGCTGTGGAACATGCGGACGGCAGCCTGACAGAGCTGGACACAGAGAGTCTTGTTTCCATGAACTTCTGGGGCTTTACACCGGATTTTATTGAAGAGCTGGGGCGCGGTTTCGAAGCCTTTCTTGACAGTCTGGATGGCAATGAGCTGACGGCAGAATATCTTCTGCCGACGATTGTTGATGGATTAATTAAAGAAAAACGTGTGGACCTTACAGTACTTCCTTCCACAGATCGCTGGTTTGGCGTGACATTCCGTGAAGATGTGCCGTATGTCAGAGAAGCGATCCAGAATCTTGTTGATCAGGGCGTTTATCCGGCATCGCTGTTCTGACGGAAGAGATATCGGATGCAGGATCGGCTGTACTTGCGGCAGCAGTATTCGCAGTGTGAATAAGATCGGGGATTATCTGGCAGAATGTCATATAATCCCTGTTTTTGTACAGAAAAAAGTATCAGAAAGGAAAATGGATAATGATGACAAACAAAGAACGAAGAGACAGGGAATTACCCTATATTTCAGATGATGAGATTATGGAAGAGCAGAAGAGGGCCAGGAGACTGACACAGGAACTGAATTCTGTGGACAGGTCTGATTTCCGGAGAATCGGACAGATCGTGGAGGAACTTTTGGGAAAATCAGAAGGAGCATTTATCAATCCGCCGTTTTACTGTGATTACGGTACACACATTGAAGTAGGGAAAAACTTTTTTGCAAATTATAACTGTACGATACTTGATGTGGCTAAAGTAGTGATCGGAGATAACTGCCAGATGGCTCCGAATGTGGCAATTTATACAGCTGGCCATCCTGTGCATCCGCTTGTCCGCAATACGGCATACGAATACGGAATTGAAGTGACGATTGGCGATAATGTCTGGATTGGAGGAAATACAGTAATCTGTCCGGGAGTACATATCGGAAGCAATACGGTTATCGGCGCCGGAAGTGTTGTAACAAAGGATATTCCGGACTGGGTGATTGCAGCGGGAAATCCGTGCAAAGTAATCCGCAAGATCACAGATGAAGATAAAAAATATTATTTCCGTGACCGCGAATTTGATGAAGAAACCTGGACAGAGGTACAGAGACTTATTTGACATTGTATACAGAAACCCTTATACGGTAAGTAATTTTTTATATCTCCCAGCGAAAGGAGGAATGATTATGAGAAAAAGGCTATTGAGCCTGGCAATGACGCTGTGCATGGTCCTGTCCTTACTGCCGGCAGCAGCGTTTGCTGACGAAAATGCAGAAACACCTGTGTGTACCTGCGAAGAAGCCTGTACGTCAGAAACCATGAACACAGAGTGCGCTGTTTGCGGCGCAGGGGGGGAAAAGTGGAAAGCTGCGGCAAGTATACAGTGCCTGCAACGGAAACACAGACAGAGGTGACCAGAACAGAAGAGACCGAGCCGGAAACAGCCCGGACGGAAACAACTGAGTCAGCAGAAGCTGATCCGGAAACAACCGAGTCAGCAGAAACTGAATCGGAAGCAGCTGAATCAGCAGAAGCCGATTCAGAAACAACTGAATCAGCAGAAGCCGATTCGGAAACAGCTGAATCAGCAGAAGCCGATTCGGAAGCAGCTGAATCAGCAGAAGCCGATTCGGAAACAACCGAGTCAGAAGAAGCCGATTCGGAAACAACTGAATCAGAAGTACCGGTGTGTAACTGCGAAGGCTCCTGTACGGCGGAAAACATGAATGAAAGCTGTCCGGTCTGCGGCGTGGAGGGTGCGACTGCAGAAAACTGCTGTAAGTATACAGTACCTGCAGTGGAAGTACAGATAGCAGAAGAAATCCGGCTGGGAGCACCTGCAGCGGGAGATCCACAGCTGACTGCCGCAGAAAAAGTGCAGGCCATGATCGACGCCCTGCCCACGGTGAAGAAGCTGGAAAATGCAGACGCTGAAACCGTGGACGCAGCTTATGCAGCCGTCCAGGATGCCTGTGACGCACTGGATGAACTGAGCGAGGAAGAACTGGATCAGGTCAATACGGAAAAGCTGGACGCTCTTCTGGAGTGGTTTAACGGACAGGTGGCTGCTCTGGGTGATGGTCCGGTTACTACAGAAAAGGACCTGAGAAATGCCGTCGCTAATGCCGCTTCCGGGGATACGATTACCCTGGGTGCTGATATTGCTCTGGGCGAAACACTGGAGATAAGCAGATCTGATGAGGGGGATTTGTCGCTGACATTAAAGATGGACGGTCATACCTTGACTGGCACTATACAACTCAAAGGATGCGACTTCACAGTGGATGGGGAGTTGGATGCAAATGTGGTAGTTGGGCGATACTATTTTTCCAACAGACTCATCAGCATTGCGAGTTGTCTCGACGGAGGCACGTATGCCGGTGAGGTAAGTCTTGAGAGCGGTTCAGAAATTAAGCAGGGCACCTTCAAAAACAAAGTTACTGGAACGGGTAGTATATCTGGTGGGATTTTCCATGATGATGTTGCTTGTGACATCGTGGATGGAGGGACTTTTCTGGGGTTCTGCTCGGTAAAGTATACACTTAATGGTGGTACTTTTTATGGCGAACATAGCTTTGGAATATGGGGTGATGACACTTATGCTATCATCTATAAGAAGGATGATAATACAACTTATGCCACAGAATATAGTAAAAGAAGCGAAGTAACTAGTCATTTTTTGGGTGTTACTGATCCAGGCAAAAAAGGCTGTACATTTCTGGGGTGGTATGGACCTTTACGGCCTGATGACACAGATCCTGCACAGAAGTACGAATTACCCGGTTCAATCGATTTACAATATTTCCCGGATAATAGCCAACTGACCCTCTATGCCAAGTGGGAGGAAAAGGATTACACGATTACCTTTGATACTGACGGCGGCAATAACATGAGCAGTAAAACAAATGTAAAATGGACAGATAAGGTGCTTGACGGTATCACTGATCCGGTAAAGGATGGATGGGAATTTACCGGCTGGAAATGTGGGGATACAACTGTTAAGGCAGATACCACTTACGGCACACTTGCTTCCTCCGATACGGTTGGGAGCATCGAGCTGACAGCACAGTGGAAAGATATTACTGGACCGACAGGCGAAATCAGTATCGGCACAAATAAGTGGGAGACGATTTCGGATAACATTACCTTTGGCCTGTTCTTCAAGGATACACAAACGGTAACAATCACTGCAAGCGACAACAGCGGTGAAGCGGTTACCATAGGATACCTGTTAAGCGACCACGCACTTCCTCCAGAGATTATTAGTATGTTCGATAAGAATGGTGACTTTATCCCATACAATGGTGAATTCATCATTACCCCCGACCGTAAGTGTGTGGTATATGCGAAGCTTACTGACACAAGCGGCAATAAGGTGTATATCAATTCAGACGGAATTGTGCTGGATGCTGCAGCTCCTGTCATTTCCGGTATCGAAGATGGCAGGACCTATTGCTCTTCACAGACGTTTACCGTTACAGAAACCTATCTGGATAAAGTAACCGTAAACGGTGAGGAAGTGGTACTCAATGGAAGCAACCAGTATACACTTGACCCGACAGAGGGGACACGGACGGTCGTTGCCACTGACAAGGCAGGCAATAAAGCGGAAATGACCGTGACAGTAAACGACGGACACACCTATGAATGGCAGAGCGAAAACGGAAAGTACTGGAAAAAGTGCCAGGTCTGCGGTGATGAAACTGCGAAAAAGGATATCCCTGTCATTACCATAAACGGCGCGGATAAGGTATGTGTAACACAGGAGTACAAATTCAGCTTTACTTTGCCGGAGGGTACAGCCATTGGTGCCTACGGTTATGATTTTGGAACCAAAGGCGACATGGACCTTGCGCCGGTTATCGAAAACAACAAACTGTACGGTGTAGTGTCTGTGGAATGGTATGATCCGGACAAAAACAGCTTCGAGGTGTACGCCGGCGCAACGACAGACGACGGATTTGAATTTTATGTAAGCAAGACTGTTGCCCTCCAGGGCGAACATACCGACACCGATCCGAAAGATCATATTTGCGACGTCTGCGGTGCAACGCTTTCCCAGCATAGCGGCGGAGAAGCCACATGCACAAGCAAGGCTATCTGTGAATACTGCGGCAAAGAATACGGCGAGATCGACAGCACGAACCATGACTTTGAGCATCACGATGGGAAAGAGCCTACCTGCACCGAAATCGGCTGGAATGCCTATGATACCTGTAAGCGAGAGGGCTGCGGCTACACCACGTATCAGGCGATCCCCGCACTGGATCATGACCTTGAACATCACGATGCGAAAGAGCCTGCCTGCACCGAAATCGGCTGGAATGCCTATGATACCTGTAAGCGAGAGGGCTGCAATTACACCACATATCAGGAGCTTTCCGCTCTGGGGCACGACCTTGAACACGTGCCTGCAAAGGCAGCAACTGTTACCGAAACCGGAAACATAGAGTACTGGCAGTGTAAGGCTTGTGGTGACCTCTTCTCAGATCCGGACGGTAAGAATAAGATTGAGCTGGAAGACACAGTGACCGCAAAGCTTCCGCCTGAAATTATTAAGGGTAAAGGACAGAGTGTAGCAGAAGGTGAAAAGAAAGCATTGTCTTTCACATCCAATGCAGCGTTCAGCGATTTTATACGTGTTGAGCTTGACGGTAAAACCCTTGATGAAAAGAATTATACCGCAAAGGAAGGCAG